>DAIRFV010000243.1:0-9395 GCA_036794905.1 Pyrinomonadaceae bacterium
TCGCGCCCGGCCCCGTCGGCACCGAGTCGTAGTGAGCCACGAGGAGGACGGACTTTGTGCCGCCCGCCCCCGGGATGCGCCCGACGACGTTGCTCACGTCGCCGACGCGGTAGGGGGCCACGGGCTGCGGGCCGACCCCCGTCGCGGTCTGGACTTCGGCGGCGACGTTCTGCGCCGCCAGCTCGCGCAGGATGTAATCTCTGGCCGCCGCGTGTTCGGCCGAGCCGATGGGGCGCGGCGCCTGCGCGACGGCCCGGACGTGCTTCATCGCCCGCCCCGCGGAGAACTCCGGCGCGGGCGCCGTCTCCGGCGCGGCGGCGCCCGGCCTCTGTAAGTAGACGGCGGCGAACGCGAGCAGCGCCAGCAGGAGCAGGGGTATCAGGCCGAGGGCGCCCCTGAACCTCGTCGGGCTCTCGGCGGCGACAACGTGGGCGGGGGCATGAACGCTTTCCATAAAAAGCCTCCTCAAATCGTTTCGAGTGGTTAGTTGAACGTGGGTCGAAACACCCGGTGGGGGCGGGTGTAAAAGGCGCGCGGAAATGAGGAAGGTTGACTGAGCCGCCGTGAATTTGAAAAGGCGCGGGCGGCCTACAGGCGCGTTCGCGCGGTCTGAGGGCCGACGTGAATCTTCATCTCGGTTTACGTTCAGGCTTGAGCCGGGAAGGTTTGAGCCGCAGAGGCGCGGCGACACGGCGTGTAGACTTTAACTCCCAACCGGCCGTGCCCCCGCGCCTCTGCGGTGAACTTCCCTGCCCGCACGCGCCCCCGGCTACTCGTAGCGGAGCGCGTTGATGGGGTCGATGCGGATCGCGCGGCGCGCGGGGAAGTAGCAGGCCAGCAGCGCCACCAGCGCGAGCACCCCGGAGACGCTGACGAAGGTGAGCGGGTCGGTCGCGCTCAGCCCGTAGAGCAGGCTGGCGACGTAGCGCGTCAGCGCGAACGCGCCGGCGAGCCCCAGGAGGATGCCGACGAGGGCGAGCGTCATCCCCTCCCTGAAGACCAGGCGGAGGATGTCGCCGACCTGCGCGCCGAGCGCCATGCGGATGCCGAACTCCTGCGTGCGCTGCGTCACCGAGTACGAGATGACGCCGTAGACGCCCACCGCGGCCAGCACCAGGGCGACCGCCGCGAAGATGGTCAGCAGCAGGAAGTTGAAGCGCGGCCGCGCCAGCGAGGTCGCGAGCAATTGCGACATCGTGCGGACGTTCGCCACCGGCTGATCTTTGTCGATGTCGTAGGTCGCGCGTCTGACGGCGCCGGCCAACTGCATGGGGTCGGAACTGGTGCGCAGCAACAGCGTCATGTCGCGGTTGGGCGACTGGAGGTATGGCACGTAAGCCTCCGGCTCGGGCTGTTCGCCGAGGCCGGCGTGCCTGACATCCGCGACCACGCCGACGACCTCCCGCCACGCGCCGTTGAGGTCGAACTTCCCACCCTTATAAGCCTCTGTGCTGAGCGCGAGCCGCCTCCCGACGGGGTCTTCGCCGGGCCAGTACTTGCGCGCCATCGCCTCGTTGATGACGACGACGGGCGGCGAGCCCTCGCGGTCGTGCGTCGTCAGCTCGCGCCCCTTGAGCACGCTGACGTCGAGCGTGCGGAAGTAGTTCGGGCTGACCTTGCGGTGGTGGAGCAGGGGCTTCTGGCCCGCCTGGGGCGCCGGCTTGCCCTCGACGAAGAAGTCGGTCAGCTCGTCGTTGTTGCTGAGCGGCAGCGCCGTGACGGCGCCGACGCTCTTGACCCCCGGCAGCGCTTCGACCTTCTCCAGCAGCCGTTCGTAGAATGAGGCCACCTGCTGCGCCTGCGGGTACTTGGTGCGCGGCAGCCCGATGTCGAACGAGAGGACATTCTCCGGGTCGAAGCCGGGGTCAACCTGTTGCAGGCGCAGAAAGCTCTTAATCATCAGCCCCGCCCCGACGAGGAGCACCACCGAGAGCGCCACCTCAACCACCACCAGCAGGCCGCGCAGGTTGCGCAGTCGCGCGCTCCCGCCGCCCTTCGCGCCGCCCTCCTTGATGGTGTTGTACTGGTCAACCTTCGACGCCTGCAACGCCGGCACGAGCCCGAAGATCGGGCCCGTCAGCAGCGAGACGAGGACGGTGAAGCCGAGCACGCGCGGGTCGAGCCCGACCTGATCGCCCGTGACGCTGAAGGGGACGAACAGGCTCGGGTTGTTGTACGGGATGAGCGCGAGCGAGCGGATGCCCCAGAAGGCCAGCAGCAACCCGGCCATGCCGCCGAGGATGGAGAGCAGCAGGCTCTCGGCGAGCAGTTGCTGGATGAGGCGGCGCCGGCTGGCGCCGAGCGCCGCGCGGACGGCCATCTCCCTCTGCCGGCTGACGGCGCGCGAGAGCAGGAGGTTGGCGACGTTGGCGCACGCGATCAGCAGCACAAAGCCGACGGCCGCCGTCAGGACCTGGAGCGCCGGGCGAATCTCGCCCACCACCTGCTTCTCCAGCGAGACGACCTTCGCCCCGAGGTTCCGGTTCTCGGGGTACTCGTCGGCGAGCGCCCGCGCGACGCTCGCCATGTTCGACTGCGCCTGCTCGGGGCTGACGCCGGGCTTGAGCCGCCCGATGACGCTCAGGAAGAGGATCGAGCGGACGTAGCGACGGTGCTGCGACGGGTCGAGGCCGAGCGGCACCCACACGTCGGCCTCCCTCGGGAAGCTGACGAAGCGGAAGTCGCTCGGCAGCACCCCGACGACCGTGTAGGTGTTGCCGTCGAGCGTGACGGCCTTGCCGACGAAGTTCGGGTCGGCGCCGAAGCGCCGCTGCCAGAGGCCGTGGCTGATCATCACGACCCGCTCGCCGCCGGGCTCCTCCTCCTGGGCCGTGAAGGTGCGGCCGAGCGCCGGCTTGACGCCGAGCGTCGGGAAGAGGTTGGAGGAGCAGAGCGCGTACTGCACCTGCTCGGGCAGGTCGCCGCCCGTCAGGTTGAACTTGGTCGTCGTGTAGGACGCCCACGCGGCCAACTCCTCGAAGACCTGGTTCCGCTCGCGCCAGTCCTGGTAGTTCGGGAACGAGGTCGGCGCGGTCTCCATGATGCCCGGGTTGGTCTGCCAGACGAGCAGGAGGCGCTCGGGGTGGTCGAAAGGGAGGGGGCGCAGGAGGATGGCGTTGACGACCGAGAAGATGGCCGTGTTCGCGCCGATGCCGAGCGCGAGCGTGATGACCGCGACCGCGGTGAAGCCGGGCCGCTTTAGCACTCTCCTGAGCGCGTATTTGAAATCCTGCCGCAGAGTCCCAAGAAATCTTGCCGGGGCGTGTGCCTCTTTGCTCATAGTTTCCCTCGTGGTTATCACGCCTTCGCCGGGCGCGCACGGAGGACGCCGCCCGGGTCGAAAGATTAGTTGATGGTTGCAGGGCAAGACCGCCGCCCGCGCGGACGCCGCGCCGTAGCTGAGGGGTCGCGTAATCCTTATAGACGCGCGGGAGCGGGAGAATATTAACAGCTTCTTCCCCGCGCCGCCTCCGCCGGGTTATATTGAGGCGGGCCCCGTCGCCCTCATCAACCCCGGAGGTCGCTGTGCACGGAATCTCGTCCCGCCTTCTGCTCACCCTCGCGGCCGGCGCCTGCCTGCTGGGCCGCCCGGCCGGCTCCGCGCGCGCCTGCACGACCTTCGCCCTGCGCCACGGCGCGGGCGTCGTCTACGGCAACAACTACGACTGGAGCAACGGCAACGGCCTCGTGCTGGTCAACAAGCGCGGCGTGTCGAAGTCGGCCCTGCCCGAGCCGGGCGAGCCGGAGGCGCCCCGCTGGGTCTCGAAGTTCGGGAGCGTGACCTTCAACCAGTACGGCCGCGAGCTGCCCGCGAGCGGGATGAACGAGGCGGGGCTCGTCGTCATGCTGATGTGGCTGGACGAGACGACCTACCCGGCCGCCGGCGGCCGCGGCGTGGTCAACCCGCTCGAATGGATACAGTACCAGCTCGACAACTTCGGCAGCGTCGAGGAGGTCGTGCGCAACGCCCCGTCGCTGCGCGTCTCGTCCTCCATCGCCAAGGTGCACTACTTCGTCGGCGACCGGGAAGGCGCGTCGGCGGCCGTCGAGTTTCTGGGCGGGAGGCTGGTCGTTCACACCGGTGGGCGGATGCCCGTGGCCGCGCTGACCAACGACACGTACCAGCGCTCGCTGCTCAGCCTGAAGCAGTACGCGGGCTTCGGCGGCGCGCTCCCCCCGCCGGTGGGGGCCGGCTCGCTCGAACGCTTCGCGCGCGCGGCCGCGTTCGCCAAGGATTACCGGCCGGCCGACGACGCGGGCGTCGTCAAAGACGCCTTCGGGCTGTTGTCGGACGTCGCGCAGGGCGACTACACGAAGTGGGGAATCGTTTACGACCCGCGCGGGCTCGGCATCCACTTCCGCACGCTCAAGTCGCCCGGCGTCAAACGCCTCGACGCCCGCGCGCTCGACTTCCGTTGCGCGGCGGCGGTCAAGGTGCTCGACGTGAACCACCCCGCCGAAGGCGACGTGGCGGGGCGGCTGCTGGACTACGACCCGGCGCGGAACGAGAGCCTCGTCCGCGCCTCGTTCGGCGCCGCGGCGATGTTCAAGAGTTTGCCGGAGTCTTACCTGCGCCACATCTGGCAGCACCCGCAGGCGCAGACGTGCAGCCCGTGAACGACGCCGACGTGCCGCCCGTGACGACCCGCTTCAGCCGCCCCCGGCGAGCACCCCCTGCCCCCGCTTGCGGCCCAGGACTTCCAAGACCTTCTCGACAACCTTCACGCCGCGGCCCGACTCCTCCACCTCCCAGAACTTCCTGCTCATCTCCCGCGTCCGCTCCCGGTACGAGGGGTTCCGCTCGACCTCGTCGATGAGTCCCGTGACCTGCTCGGGCGTGATGTGCAGGATGTCGCCGCGCCGCCCCAGGCCGTGGAAGACGATCCGCGCGGTGGTCAGGGGTTGCTCGCGGCCCTGCGGGAAGGCGATCATCGGGACGCCGAAGAAGATGCACTCCTTCACGGTGCCGATCCCGCCGTGCGTGATCATTATCGCGGCCCTCTTCAACACCTCAAGCTGCGGCGCCCACCGGACGAGGCGCACGTTCGGCGGGACGTGGCCGAGCCCCTCGGGGTCCACCTCACCCACCGACATCACCATCCGCCGGCCGGGCTGCGCCGCCATCGCTTCGAGGACGGCGCGGAAGAAGCGTGGCGCATCGCGGTAGCAGTGGCCCTGCGAGCCGAGCGTGCAGTAGACGAAGGGCTCGTCCGGGTCGATGGGCCCCCAGTCGAAGGGTGGCTCCCGCCGCGACAGGTCTACGGACGCCTCGATGAAGTAGAGCGTCCGCCCCGCGTGCAGCGCGTTCGGGAAGTCGAACGCCTTCGGACACAAGACCATCTCGGGGGCCTTCAGCGCGGCTTCGACCAGGGCGGGGTCAAGGCCGGCGCGCGCGGCGGCGTTGCCGAGCACCAGCTCGGGCATCGCCGTGTCGAGGTTCGTGTGCAGCAGAACGTAGGGCGAGCCGCTCTCGTAGGCCGCCAGCGCCATCGCGGGCACGAAGCCGTCGATGAGACAGAGGTCGGGCCGCTGCCCCCCGAGCACGCGCGCGAGGTGGCCCCGGTTCTCGACGAGAATTTCGTTGATGGCCTCGACGCCGCTGGCGGGCTCCGCGCGCGGCGTCGCGGGCGATTGCCAGAGACTGTGGTCGAGGACGACGGTCTCGTGCCCCTGCGCCCGCACGAAGCCGTCCCGCCCCGGGTCGGTGAGGAAGACGACCCTGTGGCCCCGCCGCTCCAGGGACTTGGCGAGCTTGAAGGTCGGGAACAGGTGGCCCTGCTCCTGTAGGCTTAGGAACATTAAGTAGGACATGTCGCGGTGCCCCTTCTGGCGGTCTGTGGTCGGGCGCGGAAGGGGGCGGGCGCGTGAGGGGGGTGGCGGGCGCGTGACCCCTCATGACGCGCCCGCCACTCCCCTCGCCCGCCGTGCCCGGCGGCGGGTTTACTCGGCCGGCAAAACTTCGACGCCGGCCCCGCGCAGGCGCGGCGAGCCGTCGGCGGCGGCCGCGGGCAGGCGGGCGGTCGTCTCGTCATAGACCAGCTTGCCGGATTCGAGCTTCACGACGCGGTCGCCCAGGTTGTAGTAGCGGTCGTCGTGGCTGATGACGAGGACGGTCTTCCCCCGCGCCTTCAACTCGGGAAGTATCTGGTGGTAGAAGACGCCCTTGAAGATCGGGTCCTGATCGGACGCCCACTCGTCGAAGATGTAGATGGGGCGGTCTTCGAGGAAGGCGTTGAGCAGCGCGAGGCGCTTGCGCTGGCCCTGCGACAGCTCGGTCGTCGAGAGCTTCCCCTCCTTGACCTGCACCTTGTGGTCGAGCTGCAACTCGGCGAGGTGGCGGCGCGCGCGCGCGTCGAGGTCGGCCGGGTTGATCCCGAGCAGGCTGTCGAAGAGGAAGAAGTCAGAGAAGAGCACGGTGAAGTTCTGGCGGTAGGCTTCGCGCGTCTCGTCGGTCACGGGCTGGCCGTCGAAGCGGATGGCGCCCGACTCGGGCGCGTAGAGGCCGCTGAGGAGCTTGGCGAGCGTCGTCTTGCCGCTGCCGTTGCCGCCGATGAGGTAGACCAGCTCCCCGGGGCGCAGCGTCAGGTCGATGGGGCCGAGCGTGAAGGTGCCGTCCTCCTTCTCGCGGTAGTAGGTGTGCGTCACGCCCTCCAGCGTGAGCCTGTCCCACTCCGGGGCGGGCTGGAGCTGCGGCGGCGGGCCGCCGACGGCCGTCTCCTGCGGCAACCCGAGCGAGGCGATCTTGTCCACGGCCACGCTCGCGTGCGTCAGCGTCGGCAGCATGCCGACGATGGCCTGGAGCGGCCCCGACATGTAGAGAATGATGAGCGTGTAGCCGGTCACCACCTCGGTGCTCACGTTCGTCACGCGCGGCGCGAGGAAGATGACGAGCGCGATGGGCAGGAAGCTCAGGAGCGTCCCCCAGCCGACCGAGACGGACTGGAGCATCTGGGTCTTGAAGCTCAGTTGCGCCATGCTCCCCGCCGTCGGGATGAAGAGGCGGTAGTAGAAGGCGTCGCTGCGCCCGCGGTGCAGCTTCAGCTCCTTCGTCCCCTCGACCATCGCGCGGTAGTGCTGGTAGAGCGTGTCGCCCTGCTTGCGCATGATGCGCGCGACGATCATCGACTTCCCGACCAGTATCTGGTAGGTGAAGATGCCCACGGCCATGATGACCAGCAGCCCGATGAGCAGCGGCCACGACAGCCACCCGAGGTAGGCGAGGCAGCCGACCACCACGGCGCCGTTGATGATGATGGCCGGCAGGATCGGCAGGATGTTGCTGATGGCCGCCACGTCGCCCGTGATCGAGGCCAGCAGGCGGTGCGCGCCGAGCTCTTCGAGCCGGCGCAGCGGGGCGGCCAGCACGCGGCGGCTGAGCATCATGTTCAGCTCGAACGCGGCCTTGGTGCTCAGGTAGGCCAGCAGCGTGGAGGAGGCGAACCGGCTCAAGACCAGCAGGAGCCCGAGCCCGACGAACGCCCACACCAGAGCGCCGCCGAGGGCGAGGCCGCGGTTGAGCGCGGTGTTGATGACGGCGATGAGCGCGGTGTTGCTGAGGCCGCTGAGGATGCCCGTGACGAGGACCAACAGCAGGATGACGCGCGCATGCTTGACACCCCGTGTGTTCCCTAGGAGGAAGGCTATCGCCCTGGAAAAATCGCTGAAGAGTCTCATTATCTTAATCTCCTTTTGCGTCGGCCACTCGGCCGGGCGAATCGATAAGGCTGCGCCGCGCCGCGGCGGCTCGCTGCCGTTCAGGTAATGCGGGGTGACGACGCCGCAGGCACGCACACCACAGGGTCGCGGGGTTTCGCAGTCCGCCCGCTCATCCGTCGAGGCGCGCCCCCGGCGCGAGCCGCCCGGACTCTTCCGCGCCCGGCCCCGCGGCCCGCGGCGCGCCCGCGCCCTTACGGGGCGCGACCCGCCGCCCGTCTTCGGTCGCGCTCTCGACGCAGGCGTGCAGCCGCCCGGCCAGCTCCCGCACCTCCGGCTCGTAGAGCATCGAGGTGTGTGTGCCGGGCACGACGAGGAGGTCAACGCCCGCCGCCAGCTCGCCCCAGCCGAGCGTCGGGTCGGGCGTGACGACGGGCGTCTCGGCCGCGCGCAGCAGCGTGACCCGCCCGGCGTAGGGGCGCGGCACGTACTGCTCGACGGCGCGGTGGTTGGCCTTGTAGACCTGGAAGAGCCGGTGGTACATCGTCGGGCCGACTTGCGACAACTCGCCGCCGGTCGCCTCGGCCTGCTCCCTCACCGACTCGATGGTCTGTTCGAACCAGAACTGGAGGACGGCGTCGTCGCGCGCCTGCGGCGCGGCGTCGAAGGCCGCGCGGTCGATGAGCGCGAGCAGCGCCACCTCCTGCCCCAGCGCGCGGAGCTGCTGCGCCATCTCGTAGGCGATGAGCCCGCCCATCGACCAGCCGCCGAGCAGGTACGGCCCCTCCGTCTGGACGCCGCGCACGGCCTCGACGTAGCGCGCGGCCATCTCCTCTATCGTCGTCAACGGCTCGTTGACCGACGCGTTCAGCCCGTAGAAGGGGCGCTCAGCCCCGAGCTGGCGCGCGAGCGTGGCGTAGACGAACGCGCTGCCGGTGACCGGGTGCATGAAGAAGAGCGGCGCGCCCGCGCCCTGCGGCTGCAAGGCGACGAGCGGCGACTGCGACGCCTCGCCGGCCGGGCGGCCGACGAACTCGGCCATGGCCTCGACCGTCTCGGTGCGGAGCAGGTTCTGGAGCGAAATCTCGCAGCCGAACTGCTGATTGACGCGCGCCATCAGGCGCAGCGCCAGGAGCGAGTAGCCGCCCAGCTCGAAGAAGTTGTCGGTGACGCCGACGGGGCGGACGCCGAGCACCTCTTCCCACACCTGCACCAGTTGCCGCTCAAGTTCGTTGCGCGGCGCGACGTACTCGCGCCCGGGCGCGGCGGCCGCCGACTCCGGCGCGGGCAGCGCGCGGCGGTCGACCTTGCCGTTCGGCGTCAGCGGCATCCGCTCCAGAGGCACGACGGCCGCGGGCATCATGTATTCGGGGAGCCTCTCCTGTAGGAACCGCCGCAGCTCTTCGGCGGGGAAGGCGGGCGCCGCGCCGCCCCGCCGCCCCGCGCCCTTCGCGCCGGCCTGGCCTTTCGCCTTGCGCGGGACGACGTAGGCGACCAGACGCTTGTCGCCGGCCGCGCTCTCGTCGAGCACGACCAGCGCCTCGCGCACGTGCTCGCCCGCGAGCAGCGCCGCCTCGATCTCGCCGAGCTCGATGCGGAAGCCGCGCACCTTGACCTGATGGTCCGCGCGGCCGAGGAAGTCCACGTCGCCGGCGGGGAGCCAGCGCGCGAGGTCGCCCGTCTTGTAGAGGCGCGCGCCCGGCTCCGCCGAGAACGGGTCGGGGATGAAACGCTCGGCCGTC
>DAIRFV010000244.1:0-9296 GCA_036794905.1 Pyrinomonadaceae bacterium
CAACGAGGAGCTGGTGAAGGCGGGCGTGATGCTCGCCGGCGAGGGGCTGCACCCGAGTTCGAAGGGCAAGCGGGTCAGGTTCTCGGGCACGCAGAAGGCCGTGATCGACGGCCCCTTCGCCGAGACGAAGGAGCTGATCGCGGGCTTCTGGCTCTGGCAGGTGCGCTCGCTGGAGGAGGCCGTCGAGTGGGTCAAGCGCATCCCGGCCCCCCACGAGGGCGACCCCGGCTACGGCGAGGTGTCGGAGATAGAGATTCGCCCGGTCTTCGAGGCCGAGGACTTCGGCGCCAACCTCACGCCCGAGCTGCGTGAGCAGGAGGAGCGGCTGCGCGCGCAACTGGAGTCGAAGAAGTAGCTAAACACAGAGGCACAGAGACACAGCTTCAAGCATTTGAAATTGTATTAGCTGTGTCTCTGTGCCCCTGTGGTTAATCCTCAGACGTTCATAGTGACGATCAACGACACACACCGCGCGGTCGAGGCCGTCTGGCGCATCGAGTCGGCGAAGCTCATCGCCGGCCTCGCCCGCGTGGTGCGCGACGTGGGGCTGGCCGAGGAGCTGGCGCAGGACGCGCTCGTCGTCGCGCTCGAACGCTGGCCCGAGTCGGGCGTGCCCGACAACCCGGGCGCGTGGCTCATGGCCACCGCGAAGCACCGCGCCATCGACCTGCTGCGCGGCCGCGCGCTGCGCGAGCGCAAGCACGAACAGCTCGGCCGCGAGCTGTTGGAGTCGGAGGGAGCCGTGCCCGACTTCGACTCGGCGCTCGACGACGATGTCGGCGACGACCTCCTCCGGCTCGTCTTCACGGCCTGCCACCCCGTGCTCTCGACGCAGGCGCGCGTCGCGCTCACGCTGCGCCTGCTCGGGGGCCTGACGACCGAGGAGATCGCGCGCGCCTTCCTCGTCCCCGAGCCGACCGTCGCCCAGCGCATCGTCCGCGCCAAGCGCACGCTCGCGGAGGCGCGCGTCCCCTTCGAGGTGCCGCGCGGCGCGGAGCTGGCCGCGCGCCTCTCGTCGGTGCTGGAAGTCGTCTACCTCATCTTCAACGAGGGCTACACGGCGACGGCCGGCTCGGACTGGGTGCGCCCCGCGCTCTGCGAGGAGGCGCTCCGGCTCGGCCGCATCCTCGCGGAACTCGCGCCGCGCGAGCCGGAAGTCCACGGCCTCGTGGCGCTCCTGGAGATACAGGCGTCGCGCCTGCGGGCGCGCGTCGGCCCGTCGGGCGAGCCCGTGCTGCTGCTCGACCAGAATCGCGCGCGCTGGGACTGGCTCCTCGTCCGCCGCGGGCTCACGGCGCTCGCGCGCTCCGAAAGTCTGGGCCGACCCCTCGGCCCTTACGCGCTCCAGGCCGCCATCGCCGCCTGCCACGCCCGCGCGCGCGCCGCCGCCGAGACCGACTGGCCGCGCATCGTCGCGCTCTACGACGCGCTCGCCGAGGTGTGGCCCTCGCCCGTCGTCGAGCTGAACCGCGCGGTCGCCATCGCGATGGCGTTCGGCCCCGCGGCCGGCCTCGAACTCGTCGAAGACCTGGCGGAGGAGCCCGCGCTCAAGGGCTATCACTTACTGCCGAGCGTCCGGGGCGATTTCCTCTTCAAGCTCGGACGCCTCGAAGAGGCGCGCGCCGAGTTCGAGCGCGCGGCCGCCCTCACGCGCAACACGCGCGAGCGCGAACTGCTCCTCGCGCGCGCAGAGGCTTGCGCGGCCGACGAATCGTAATCCATTAAATAGGCGCGTTGGCGACCGGGTCAGAACCACCCGCGGTAGCGGGTGGGCTTGTGCTAAATGGGAGAGAGGTATCGCACTGACCCACCCGCTACCGCGGGTGGTTCTGACCGCTATGCCGCGGCGCGCTCGATCAGGACGGAGTCGCCGAACTCGTGCGTCAGGTAGCCGCGCTCGTCCAGCTCGTCCGTCGTGCGCCGGAGCGTCTCGTCGTCGAGGAAGGCGCGCAGCAGCTCGTAGTGGCTCGTGCCGCGTTCGTGCGTGCCCGAGAGGATCGCGTCAACCACGCGCAGGCGGCTCTCCGTCCCGATGCGCTGCGTCGCCAGCCCGCAGCCCGCGCGCACGGTGCCGTCCGCGGCCGCCGCGTGTTCGAGCGCGCGCACGACGCTCGTGCCGACGGCGACGACGCGACCGCCGCGCGCCTTCGCACGGCCGACGGCGTGGGCGGTCGCTGCGGGGATGCGGTAGGGCTCGTCGAAGGGAAGCAGACGGTCGAGCTCTTCGTCGCCGGTGGACGAGATGCCGGCGGCGTGCGTGATGGTCTCGAACTCGACGCCGCGCTCGCGCATCGAGGCGAGCGCGCGCCAGTCGAGCGCGAAGCCCGCGGACGGCGGCTCGAAGGCGACGGGCGGGCCCGCAATCCGCGTCCACACGTCCCAGAGCGCGAGCGGCTCGCGGACGTGCGCGTACTGGATGGGACGGCCGTGGCGCGCCAGTCCCGCCCAGACCTCGTCCGGCGTGCCGTCGAAGAGGAGCGAGACGAGACGCGGGTGGCCGAGCGTCCGCTCGACGCGCGCGCGCAGCGGCCCGAGGATGAGGCGGTCGCCGTCCTCAACCGTCGGCGGTGCCGGGCGGTCTTCGGTGCGCGTGCGGAAGTCGCCCTCGCCGAAGACGACGGCGCTGAAGCGCCGCACGTCTTCCGGCCCGAGCGAGGGCCGCCCGGCGAGACGCACCTCGACGGGCGCGCCCGTCCGGCCGTGCGTGCCGCGCAGGCTCGCGGGGAGCGTCGCCGCGTCGTTGGCGACGACGAGGTCTCCGCGGCGCAGGTACTCGACGAAGGCGGAGCGCGGCGCGTGGCCGATGTGTCTGCACGCGTCTACGACGAGCAGCCTCGCGTCCGGCGGTCTCTGCAAGGGTCTGTCCGCGGCGATCATGCGTTTGCCCCTTCCAACTCGCGGGCCGACTTCGCGGGCGCGTCGTGTGCGGCGCGCCCGGACAGCGCGGCGGCGAGGGCGTCGGCGAGCTCGCGGGCCGCCGTGTCGGGGCGCTTCAACGTCGAGGTGTCTGCGTCGGGGATGGCCGCCGCGTGCATCGGCGTGTCCATGTCGCCGGGGTCGAGCGAGAGGAAGCGCACGCCGTCGGCCGCGTGCTCCTCGCCCCAGATGCGGCTCAGGTGGTGCAGCGCGGCCTTGCTCGCGCCGTAAGCGCCCCAGCCCGGGTAAGCGTTGACGGCCGCGTCGCTTGAGATGTTCAGCACGACCGCCCCGCGCCCCTCGCGCGCCGACGCCGCGAGCGCCCCCATCAGCGCCTTCGTCAGGCGGAAAGGCCCGAGGACGTTCGTCGCGAACGCGCGCTCCAGGTCCTCGCACTCCGTGTCGGAGAGCATCGCCAGAGGCACCGGCCCCAAATCCGAAGCGTTGTTGACGAGCACGTCGAGCCCGCCCAACTCGCCCGTGACCTGCAAGGCGACGGGGTAGATGTCTTCCTTCGCCGCCACGTCGCCGACGATGCCGTGCGCGCCCGCGTTCTCGCGCGCGACCACTTTGACCCGCTCGCGCGTGCGCGCGACGAAGGCGACGCGCGCGCCGCGCCCCAGCAGCTCGCGCACGAGCGCGAGCCCCAGCCCCGAAGTGCCGCCGGTCACGGCGACCCGCAGTCCGCCGAAAACGTTCCCGCCGCCCGGTTCGCCGGAAGAGAAGTCGGAAGAGTTAGTCATGATTCAGCCACCATCCTTTCTAAAGAAAAACCTTTACTAAGGCGGAGGCTATCACGAGAGCTTGACTTTGTAAAGTGTTTTCTTTAGAAAGTAATCATGACCCGAGAGACGCGCCAGGGCGGCGAGGGCAAGACCCGCCGCGCCATCGTCAAACTTTTGAAGACCGAGGGCCCGCTCGGCTCGGCGCAGCTCGCCGAGCGTTTGGGCTTAACGGCGATGGCCGTCCGTCTCCACCTCTACGCGTTGCAGGGCGAGGGGCTGGTGACGGCCGAGGATCGCCCCGTGCCGGTGGGGCGGCCGGCGAAGTCCTGGCGGCTCACGCGCGAGGCCGACCGGCACTTCCCGGAAGCCTACGCCGAGCTGAGCGTCGCGCTCATCGGCGCCATGCAGGAGACGTTCGGGGCCGAGGGGCTCGACCGCGTGCTGGCCTCGCGCTGCGCGCGGCAGCAAGCAGACTACGCGAAGCGCATACGCCCCGCAGACCCTCTGGAGCAGAGGCTGAAGGAGCTGGCGCAGGTTCGCACGGAAGAGGGTTACATGGCCGAGGTCAGGGCGGACGAGGAGGGCGAAGGCTTTCTGCTCGTCGAGAACCACTGCCCCATCTGCGCCGCGGCGAACGCGTGCCAGGGCTTCTGCTCGACGGAGCTGGAACTGTTCCGCTCGGTGCTCGGGCCCGGCGTCGAGGTCGAGCGCGTGGAGCACATCGTCTCGGGCGACCAACGCTGCGCCTACCGCGTCACGCCGTCGGTTGTCGGCGCCCGCGCGAGGTCGCGTCAGAAGTCTGCGAAGTAACGCCGCCGGGAATTCATTAAATCTTACACGATAAGAAAGTGGCATCCATAAACGCCAAGTTCGGGCGAGACTCATCCGGACGAAAGGCGTCTTAACCTCACGACCCATCACGACTTACGCCGGGGTCGCGTCCTGACGGCACGGACGTTGCCCGGGACTTCGTGCGGCCGAACGCTCCCCAGACTGAGTCGGCGTCTTTAACGCTTCACCGTACTGAGACGGCGCCGACGTGCCCCAGGAAGCGTGACGACACGACGGGCAACGGCCGCGCCCGGCGGCGTCGAACCCAATGCGTAAGGAGTCGATATGGCAAGGATAAAATTCAACATCATGGCCGTCGCCGCGCTGCTGTTCGCGCTGAGCGTGACGGCCTTCGCCCAGCTCGAGACCGGGCAGATCACGGGGCGGGTCACAGACCCGAACGGCGCGGTCGTGCCGGGCGCGGCCGTCACGGTCAAGTCGGTCGAGACCGGCGCCGAGCGCGCCGCGACCTCCGACGCGGAGGGCGTCTACACGTTCACGAACCTTCAGCCCGGGCGCTACGACGTGAGCGTGCAGGCGCAGAACTTCGCCAAGTCCACGCAGCGCGTGCAGGTCACGGTCGGCGCCAAGGCGTCGGTCGAGACGCAGCTCTCGGTGACGGCCATCGAGGGCGAGACCGTGGACGTCATCGCGGGCGCGGGCGTCGAGGTGAACACGCAGAGCCAGGAGCTTTCCAACGTCGTCTCCGGCGAGCAGATTCGCGAGCTGCCGACCATCACGCGCAACCCTTACAACCTCGTCCAGCTCTCGGGCAACGCCGCGACCGACGACCCCTCGACCTCGCAGAACGACACGGCCGGCAGCGCCACCTACCGCGGCGCGGGCGTCTCGCTCAACGGCCAGCGGGCGGCCTCGACCAACATCCTCCTCGACGGCGCCGACAACAACGACATCTATCGCGCCGTGGTCGGCAACAACATCCCGCTCGACTCGGTGCAGGAGTTCCGCGTCGTCACCTCTAACTTCTCGGCCGAGTACGGCCGCGCCACCGGCGGCATCGTCAACGTCGCGACCCGCCCCGGCGCGAACGAGTTCTTCGGCAGCGCCTACGAGTTCAACCGCATCTCGAAGCTCGCCTCGAACGGGTTCGACAACAACGCGCGCGGCCTGGCCCGCGGCGTCTTCACGCGCAACCAGTTCGGCTACTCGTTCGGCGGCCCCGTGGTCAAGAACAAGGCCTTCTTCTTCAACAGCACCGAGTGGATCAGGGTGCGCAGCACCGGCCCGCTCACCGCGCTCGTCCCGACGCAGCAGTTGATCGCCGCTTCGAGCCAGGCGACGCGCAACTTCTTCAACAGCTACCAGCTCGCCGCCACCCCCCTCGGCCGCACCGTCAGCGCGGGCGACCTGGGCTTCGCGGGGCTGCCGGCCTCGACCCCCGTCTTCGAGGAGGTCTCCTACTCCGTCCCCGTTGACCTCGGGGGCGGCAACCCGCAGAACGCCTACCAGACCGTCACGCGCCTCGACTGGAACGTGAACGACAAGACGCAGCTCTACGGCCGCTACGCCCTTGAGAGCCAGGACCTGCTCTCGGGCGTGGTCAGCAACAGTCCCTACCAGGGCTTCAGCACCGGCCAGCACCGCTTCAACCAGAACCTGATGGGCTCGCTGACGCGGACCTTCACGCCGAACTTCGTCTCGACGACCAAGCTCGCCTTCAACCGCGTCATCAACGACCAGCCGCTCGGCGAGCAGCCCGCCGGCCCGACGCTCTACCTGACGCTCGGGGCGGCCTCGTTCGGCGGCACGCTCGTCGCGCTCCCCGGCTACCTGCCCTTCAACCAGGGCAGCGCCATCCCCGCCGGCGGCCCCGTCAACAACACGCAGGCCTACCAGGACTTCAACCTCCAGCGGGGCAACCACCAGCTCCGCTTCGGCGGGCAGTACCAGTACATCCAGGTGAACAACTCGTTCGGCGCCTTCCAGAACTCCGTGCTCAACCTCGGCAACACGAACGACACGGGCCTCGCCAACCTGCTGGTCGGGCAGCTCCTGAGGTTCCAGGGCGCGGTCGATCCGCAGGGCCGCTTCCCCGGCGAGTTCGTGACCACGCCGCTCGCGCCGCCGA
Organism: Pyrinomonadaceae bacterium; assembly: GCA_036794905.1. Classification (GTDB taxonomy): domain Bacteria; phylum Acidobacteriota; class Blastocatellia; order Pyrinomonadales; family Pyrinomonadaceae; genus QHXN01. The sequence goes on from DAIRFV010000244.1 coordinate 6,562, forward strand.
ACTTCAGCCGCAGCAACCGCTACCACGAGTGGGCGACCTACTTTAACGACGCGTGGCGCGTCCGCCCCGGCCTGACGCTCAACCTCGGCCTCCGCTACGAGTACTACGGCGTGCAGCACAACGAGGACCCGCGCCTCGACTCGAACTTCTACTTCGGCTCGGGCGCGACGCTCCAGGAGCGCATCCGCAACGGGAGCGTGATGATCGCCGAGGACAGCCCCGTCGGCGGACTCTGGGCCCCCGACCGGAACAACTTCGCGCCGCGCGTCGGCATCGCGTGGGACGTGTTCGGCGACGGCCGCACCTCGCTGCGCGGCGGCTACGGCATGGCCTACGAGCGCAACTTCGGCAACGTCACCTTCAACGTCATCCAGAACCCGCCCAACTACGCGGTGGTCGCCATCACGGCCGGCAACGAGGTGCCCTCCATCGATCTGTCGGCGAACAACGCCGGGCCGCTCGCCGGCAGCGGCACCACCATCCGCCTGCCGGGCACGTCCCTGCGTCACGTCCGCGAGGACATCCGCAACGCCTACGCACACTTCTGGAGCGCGGCCTTCGAGCGCGAGCTGGGCCGCGGCACCGTGGCCTCGGTCGAGTACTCGGGCTCGGCCGGCCGCTCGCTCTACTCCATCGAGAACATCAACCTCGTCGGGACGGGCCGGGTCTACCTCGGCAGCGACGCGACGACGCCCGCGGGCGGCACCTCGACGCGCCTCAACGGCCAGTACACCAGCATCAACTCGCGCGGCAACAACGGCTACTCGAACGCGAACTCGCTGGTGCTCGGGCTCGCGAGCAACGACTTCCGCAACTCCGGGCTGCAGTTGACGGCGCGCTACACGTACGGCGTCGCCAGGGACAACCTCAGCTCGACCTTCTCGGACGCCAACGCGCAGAACGGCAACCTCGGCATCCTCGACCCCTTCAACCCGTCCATCGACTACGGCTACGCGGACTTCGACATCCGCCACCGCTTCGTCGGGAGCTTCACCTACGAGGTGCCCTACTTCAACAACTCTTCCAGCCGGCTCGCCAAGCACCTGCTGGGCGGCTGGTCGCTGACCGGCATCGTCAACGCGCGGACGGGGCTGCCGTTCTCGGTCTACGACTGCCAGAACGCGAACTTCATCTGCCCGCGCTACGTGCCGTCCGGCGCCGTGAGCTTCTCGGGCTCGGGCAACCCGCCGGCGGCCGACGCGACGACGCCGAACAGCTTCGTCTACATCGACCTGCCGGCCCGCGTCGACTTCAACAACCCCGTCGCGGGCGTCTCGGACGTGGGGCCGTTCCCCGACGGGATGACCGGGCGCAACGTCTTCCGCGGCCCCGGCTACTGGAACGTGGACGCCGGGCTCTACAAGCGGATCAGGTTCTCGGAGAAGTACAACCTGCAGCTCCGGCTGGAGGCCTTCAACGTCTTCAACCACGCGAACCTGTTCTTCGACCCCAACCAGCTCGACGCGAGCACCTTCAACTTCGTCTCGGCGCGGCGCGGGGTCTTCCCGAGCGGCAACGTCGAGCGGCGCAACGTGCAGCTCGCGGTCAAGTTCAACTTCTGACTTTCGGGCGCACGAAAGTCGCTGACAGGGGAGCCCGGCGCGGGGCTCCCCTCCTTTTTATTCGCGCGCGGCATCTGGTAGAAGGGAGGCAGGAGGGAAGAGATGCGGGGCAACAGTTTCATCCGCCTGTGGCTCGCGGCGCTCGTCGCGTGCGGGCTCGGCGCCGTCGCGGCGCGGGCGCAGACCGACGACGGCATCGAGTCGGGTGACCCGGGGACGGGCGGCAGGCACGAGATACAGGGGCGGCTCTACCTGCCCTCCGGGCGCAAGCTCGACCGCCGCCTGCGCGTGCGTCTGTCGAGCATCCGCGGCGGCGATTTTTCGACGCTCACGGACGACAACGGCAACTTCACCTTCCGCCGCCTGAGTGCCGGGACGTACACGGTGACGGTCGAGGGCGGGCGCGAGTTCGAGACGGCGAACGAGACGGTGGACATCATCCCGGGCTCGCGCCAGGCGGACGCGGCGGGGCAGCGCCACACCGTCCAGATTCGCCTCGTGGAGAAGGGGGCCGCGGCGGACCCGGCGCGGCCGGGCGTCGTCAGCGCCGCCGCGGAGGTAGTGCCCGCGGCGGCCCGCGAACGATACGCCGCGGCGCTCAAAGCCTCCGCGGCCGGCGACCACAAGCAGGCGGTCAGGGAGCTGAAGGCCGCGGTCGAGATTCACCCGCCGTTCCCGCTCGCCCTGAACGAGCTGGGCGCGCAGCACATGAGGCTCGGCCAGTTGGGCGACGCGGCCGAGGCGTTCGCCTCCGCCGTCAAGCTCGCGCCCGACGTGCCCGTGCTCCGTATCAACTACGGCATCCTCCTCATCCGCCAGAAGAAGTACAAGGAGGCCGAAGCGCAGCTCGCGCGGGCCGTCGCGCTCGACGGGAAGAGCGCCGCCGCCCGCCTCCACCGCGGCCACGCGCTCATCCGTCTCGGGCGCGGCGCGGAGGCGGAGGCGGAGCTGCTGCTCGCCGTCAAACTCGGCGGCCCCGCCGTGGCGCTCGCGCGCCGCTACCTCGGCGCGCTCTACTTCGAGCGCGGCGACGACGCGCGCGCCGCCGTCGAGCTCGAAGAGTACCTGCGCCTCGCCCCCGACGCCGCCGACGCGCAGCAAGTCCGCGCCATCCTCGCCGGACTCAAGCCCGCAAAAAAATAACCACAGAGACACAGAGACACGGCTTCTTGC
>DAIRFV010000505.1:0-2395 GCA_036794905.1 Pyrinomonadaceae bacterium
CGCACGCCGGCCTGTCACGACTGCTGCCGCCGCCCGAGGCCGGGCCGATGAGCGAGCCCGAGATAGACGAGAATCTCGCGGAGACTTTCCCGGCGAGCGACCCTCCTTCGTGGACTACGGGGACCGACCACGCGCCGTCGGGACCGACCGGGGGAGGCCAAAGGAAGCTCGACGAGCGCGCCCCTGACAAAGAAACGCGGTGACCCGGCCGCCGCACCGTTTCCGGAGTCCAGCTCGAAAGTGGATTTAGCTTAAGACAGACGCCTCCGTCAACGAGATTGCTTCGTGCTGTAGCTTCGGGTTCACGCCGTAGAAGAGTATCGGCGTGCGTCGGCCGCAGAGCATTGCGACCGTGAGGGCCCGCCCCGCTGCCGCTTCGAAATTGGCGGTTAAATTCTTTCGGTCTGCCGCAGTCCACACCCTATCCGATGCCCGACCAGAGGTCGAGCGCGGGGGCGCCCTCACGGTCGTAGCCCGGCGCGCAACGGAAGGCTTCGAGGCTCAGGCGGCGCTCGGTTTCGGGCGGGTCGAAGAAGAGGCGCGCGGTGTTCTTGATCTGGCTCCGGTGCGCGCGCAGCGCCGCCTCTTTTGTCTTCCACCAGCGGCCCACGTCGATGAGGAAATCGACGCCAGGTTCCTCCCCCGGCCTCTCCTTCAGCGCTAGCTCCCAGCACGGCGTCGGCGTCGTCCACAAAAGGCGCCCGACCCTGTGCGCCGCACCCGCTTCGGGGAAGAATCTCGCGTCGGCCGCGGCCTGCACGGCGTCGGTGGTGAAGCGGCTGATGGCGACGTGATCCGTGTGGGCGTTCGAGCCGTTCGGGTCGAAGGTGATGACGACCTGCGGGCGGTGCCCGCGCAGGAGCCGGACGAGCTTTTCGCGCACCTCCGCGTGTGGGGCAGAAGCGAGCTGCTTGTCCCTGTAGCCGAGCAGGTCTAGCGAATCGATCCCGAGGATCTCGACGGCACGCCGCAGTTCCGCCTCGCGCACGGCCGGCAGTTCCTCCCTCGTGCAGACGGGCGGGTCGCCCGCGCCGCCCTCCTCGCCGAGCGTCGCCGTCACCAGCGCGACGCGCGCCCCCTCCTCGCGGTACTTGCACGCCACGCCCGCGGCCATGAAGCTCTCGTCGTCCGGGTGCGCGAAGACGCAGAGGATGACTCTTGCGTCAGCCACGTTCCTTCTCCTTCGTCACGCCCCTTCCCCTTTCAACCTTCAAGCAGCGTCAGGGCGCTCTCCCAAATCTCGCGCACCAGGCCCGCGGCCGGCACTCCCCTGGCCATCGCCGCCGACTGGCCCGCCCACACCTGCATCCGGTGGTAGTCGCCCGCGGCCGCGCCCGCCTGCTTCATCGGCGCCGTCAGGCCACGCTGCACGGGGTACGGCGCCGAGGGCGGCGCGTCGGGCTCGTCTGCGGCTTTGACGAAGTCCGTGGCGATGGCCCTCCCGAGCCGGCCGGTGAAGGCGCGCGTGGGCGTCGTCTCCTGAGGCTCCAGGCCGTCGAGAGCGCCCGCCCAAGCCGGATGGGTCGCCGCCTCCGGGCAGCGCAGGAAGGCCGTGCCGGTCATCGCGGCGCTCGCTCCCAGCGTCAGAGCTGCCGCGACGCCCCGCCCGTCACCGATGCCGCCGGCGGCGATGACGGGCACCTGGAGGCGGTCGGCCAATCGGGGCAGCAGCGCGAAGAGCCCCACCGACTGCCGCTCGGCCGCAGCCGCGTCGAACGAGCCGCGGTGCCCTCCAGCCTCGAAGCCCTGCGCGATGACGGCGTCGGCACCCGCGGCTTGGGCTTCAAGCGCTTCGGCCAGCGTCGTGGCGGTGGCGAACCAGCGGATGCCGTTCTCCTTCAGTCTACGGACGAACTCGGGCGGAAAGAGGCCCATGATGGAGGAGACGACCGGCGGCCTCAGTTCGAGGAACGTCTCGCACTGCTCGGTGAAATCCGGCGGCACGGCGTCTCCCGACTCCGGAGGCACCTCCGGCCCCCAAGATGATAGAAACGCGCGCACGCGCGCCTCGGCCTCCGCGTCGCGGCGCGGAGGCGGGTCGGGCACCCACGTGTTGAGTTGGAAGGGGCCTTGGCTTGCGGCGCGGAACTCGGCGACCCACTCGCGGATGCCCTCGGGCGTGGTCATCAAAGCACCCATGGCGCCCATGCCGCCGGCGTCCGCCACCTCGATGGAAAGGCCCGGCGGGCAGGCCCCGGCCATCGGCGCCAGCAGGATGGGAAGCCCGAGTCCGTACTCCTCGCAGAACCTTCTCGCGCGGTCACGTGGCTTTTCGCTCTTGTCGGATGATTCCGTCACACTCATAAAAATAACGAGGGGTGGCCCGGCAAGCGAGAGTTGAAACCGGGTCTTGGTTGTCTGCTGACGACAACCGCCGCCCGGTTATGATGAACTG
>DAIRFV010000245.1:0-9290 GCA_036794905.1 Pyrinomonadaceae bacterium
TAGAGCACAGCTTAATGCTTTTAGCTGTGTCTCTGTGTCTCTGTGGTTAAAATTGTTCTTGACTTCCCTTCCGCCCGAGTGTGCAATAAGCGGCATGCTTAAAGGCAAGAGCACACGCTTCCCTCCCTGGTAAGCCCCTTCCGCAGAGGCGAGCCCGACCGCGGCGACGAGGCGCGGCGCACGCAGCTGTGCGCGCGTCTCGACACCCCTGCGGCGCGCGCTCGCGCGCTCGGTGATTCCTCCTCCAAGACCGGGACGTTTTCAGTCGCCACTGAAAGAGAACGTCTCGGCTTCCCTGGAAAGGAGAATCACCGTTCATGTCTTCGTCAACAAAGGCCGTCACCCCTGCGCGCCGGAGCGCCCGGGCACGGCGCGGCCTGTCGCTGTTCGTCCTCACGCTGCTCTCGGTAGAGTTTCTGGACGAGCTCGTCTTCGGCGTGCGCGAGGCGGCGTGGCCGCTCATACGCGACGACCTGCGGCTGTCGTACACGCAGGTCGGCGTCCTCCTGAGCGTGCCGCCCATCGTCGGCCACTTCGTCGAGCCCGCGCTCGGCGTCCTCGGCGACGTGTGGCGCAGGCGCGCGCTCGTGCTCGCGGGCGGCGTCGCCTTCGCCGCGGGGACGCTGCTCGTGGGGGCGAGCGCGGGCTTCGGCATGCTGCTCGCGGCGTCGATCCTCTCGAACCCGGCGTCGGGCGCCTTCGTCGGACTGTCGCAGGCGACGCTGATGGACGCCGCGCCCGAACGGCGCGAGCAGAACATGGCGCGCTGGGCGCTGGCGGGCTCCGTGGGGAACTCCGTGGGGCCTCTGGCGGTCGGCGCGTGCGTGTGGGCGGGCGTGAGCTGGCGCTGGGGCTTCATCTGGGCGGGGGCGTTGATGCTGGCGGCGGTCGCGTTCGCGTGGCGACAGCCGTTCGAGACGCCGTCGGCCTCAGACGTGCGCACGCGCGCGGCGCTCCTCGGGGGGTTGCGCGAGGCTCTGCGCGCGCTCCGGCGCGGCGGGGTGCTGCGGTGGCTCGTGCTGCTTCAGTTGGGAGACTTCACGTACGACGTGCTGCGCGGCTTCCTCGCGCTCTACTTCGTGGACGTGGTCGGCGCGGGCGAGGCGGGCGCGGCGCTCGCCGTCGCGGTGTGGACCTGGGTGGGGCTCGCGGGCGACCTCGCGGTGGTGCCGCTGCTCGAACGCGTGCGGGGCCTGAGCTACCTGCGCGTGAGCACGGCGGTCGTGGTCGTGCTCTTCCCGCTGGCGCTGCTCGCCGAAGGGTTCTCGACGAAGTTGGTGCTGCTCGGGCTCCTCGGGTTCGCGAACGCCGGGTGGTACGCCATCATCCAGGCGAAGCTCTACGACGAACTGCCGGGGCAGAGCGGGACGGTGGCGATGACTCTGGGCAACGTCTTCGGGCTCGCGGGCAGTCTCGCCCCGCTCGCGCTCGGCGCCTACGCCGAGGCCTACGGGCTCGGCCCGATGATGTGGCTGCTCGCGCTCGGCCCGGTCGCGCTGCTGTTGGGGCTGCTGACGGTGAAGGAAAGGCGGTAGGCAGTTAAGGCAGTAAAGCGGCCCGGAAGAAGTCGGAGGCGGCGAGAAATGAATCTCGCCGCCTCCGACTTCTTCCGGGCCGCCGCCTCTCCTTTAGGGCGCGCGCGTCCTGACGACCACCCGCCTTTCAACTGCCTGCCGCCATCGGCCTACTGCCTACCCTCTGCTTCCTTGAGCATGGCGCGGATCTGGTCGTCTGAAGGGCGCGCGAAGTCTGAGTACCAGAGGCCGACGTGGCCGAAGGGGTCGGGCGTGCTGAGGTAGATGAAGTCGTCGGCCGCGCCCCGGACGACGGCGAGGGCTTCGGGGGCGGCGACCGGGGCGGCGGCGACGACGCGCCCGGGCGCGCAGGAGGAGCGCAGCGCGCGCAGCGCCGCGAGCATCGTCGAGCCCGTGCGGACGCCGTTGTCTACTAGGAGGACTGTGCGGCCTTCGAGTTCCGCGGGGGGCCGCGTGCCGCGGCAGGCGCGGGTACGCGACTCCAGGTCGGCGACTGCGTCGGCGACGTAAGGGACGAGCGCGGGTTCGGCGCCGGGTCGCGCGAGTTCGTCGTCGAGGAAGGGCTGGCCGGCGACGTTGACGGCGCAGATGGGCTCCAGCGGGCCGCGCGTGACGAGCAGGCGGCGCAGCAGCAGCAGGTCGAGCGGGAGGCCCAGACGCTTCGAGACCTCCAGCGCCACGGCGACGCCGCCGCGCGCGACGGCGACGACAATCGTCCGCTCGCGCGCGTCGTACGCCGCGAGCCCTTCGGCGAGGGCGCGCCCGGCGGCGCGCGCGTCCTGGAATCGCATAGCCACCAATCTACGGCGGCGCGCGGCGGACGGTGCCCGCGCGGGCGCGCACGTGTTATCTTGCCACGGTTCTGCCCAGCCGCGCGCGACACTGACGCGCGCGGAGCCTTCAGCGAAAGTGATGCCCACGATGCCCGAAACACTCTCGAAAGAGACCTTCGCCGAGCACCTGAACACGAAGTTTCGCGTCCTGCTGGACGTGGAGAACGCGCCGGAGGTCGAGTTGGAACTAGCCGAGTTGGTCGAGTTCCCCACGCTGACCGACGGGCGCAGCGATGTCGAGCGCTTCTCGCTCTTCTTCTACGGCCCCGGCGACTTCTTCCTGCCGCAGAGCACGTACCGGCTGGCGCACGAGCGGATGGGCGAGTTCGACATCTTCCTCGTCCCCAGCGCGCAGGAGCCGCGCGGCTACCTCTACGAGGCCGTCTTCAGCTTCTACAAGGAGGGGTGATGGGTGTCGGGTGTTGGGTGTTGGGTTAAGAAGTCAGGACTGGTTCTTCACCCGACACCCAACACCCGACACCTATCACCCCTCGCTCCCCGGCGCCCACTCCATGTGGAGGTAGCCGCCGAGGTCTTCGAAGACGCGGAAGCCGAGGCGCTCGTAGAAGCGGCGGGCGTCGGTGTTGAGCATGAAGACCATGTGGCGCAGTCGCTTGCCCGACGCGCGCGCCTCCTCGATGAGCGCGCCGACGATGGCGGCGCCGAGCCGCTGCCGCTGCGCCTCCGGGAGCAGGGCGATGTCGAGCAGCCTGAGCTCCTTCTCGGTGCGGGCGATCCAGACGCGCCCGACCGTGCGCCCCTCGGCCTCGATCACGTCGTACTCGGCGTCGGGGAAGCGCGCGTCGTACTCCTCCTTCTGCGCGTCGTACTGCGCGCGGCAGAAGGCGAGCTTCTGCTCGTCGTCCCACCAGGTGACCTGCGCCAACTCGGCCGCGCGCGTGCTGGCGTAGATTCGCAACAGCTCCTCGTAGTCCGACTCCCGCGCCGGCCGCAGCACGACCTGCCGGCCGTCCGCCTCGATCACTCCTCCGCCGATTAACATCAGAATCCAGCCCTCCACACGGACGCTTTACTCACGCGCGCGGGCACGCCGCAACGCACCACGGGCGGGCCGCGCGCCGGACAGGCCGCGGCCGCCGTGGATACTAACCCGCGTGAGTGAAAACGTTAAGCCGGCGAGGGGACTGACTTAGAGGGCTTGGTTGAAGACGGCCTCGTAGAAGTACGTGCCCTGCGGGCCGTCGCGGCGCGTCAGGAAGAGCGCGAACTTGCCCAGCGCTCCGTGCTCCACGTCGTAAATTGTTGTCAGGTCGGTCAGCTTACCCTCCGCGCTGAAGATGAGCGCGAAGCTGGTGGACTGGCGCGCCTTCCGCGTCAGCTTATTCGCGCTCGGCGTGCAGTCGCGGACGCTGACGAGGGTCGCGTCGACCGTGTTCGCGCCCGCGCGCAGCGTGAACTGGCCGTTCAGGTAGGGCTCGAACGTCTCGCGCCTGAAGTAGAAGATTTGCGCCTGCTTCGCCTCGAACGGCACCGGAAAGTCTTGCGAGGGGTCGGACTTGCGCGCGTCCTGGGCAAAAGAGAGCGGGATCGAGTCGAGGGCGATGCTCGTCAGAAGGACGGTCGTCGCCGCTGACCTCAGGAAGCTCCGTCGGGTCACTGTCATTGTGTTGTGCTCCTAGACCGAAGGGGTGGGCGGCGGGGTGGTACCCTTCTCCCCGCCTTAAAGGCAGTGCAGTGTATGTCACGCGGCGGCCTGCTGACAACCTTTTTGGATAAAAGTACCATTCCTTGTTCTTGCCAAACCTGCACATTGGGGTTAAAATCCGTGCCGCTTCGCTTAACGACCGGGGCACAAGACAGAGTCCCGTCGAGCATTCCGAACAAGTTTCACCGCCGAGTACCCAGGGCGCACCCAGGTCGTTCATCCCGTTCTAACGCTTAGCTCCGGAGCCCCGCGACCACGCCGGGCCGCATGACCCGACCGACCGACCGACCACCTCGTTCAAGCCTTTTAACCACGCTCTCGAAGACAATCCGCCAAGGAGAGAGATATGTCCGAACCGTTCCTCAGTGAGATAAAGATCGTCAGCTTCAACTTCCCCCCCAAAGGCTGGGCTCTATGCAACGGCCAGCTCTTGCCCATCAACCAGAACCAGGCGCTCTTCGCCCTGCTCGGCACGACCTACGGCGGCAACGGGCAGACCAACTTCGCGCTGCCGAACCTCCGTGGGCGGACGCCCATCCATGTCGGCAACGGCCACACGCTCGGCGAGGCGGCCGGCTCGACCTCGGTCACCATCACCCAGAGCCAGATGCCCGCGCACACGCACATCCTGCAAGGATCGAACACCAACGGGAACGCCTTTACGCCCGGCGGCAGCGTCTTCGCCACCGAGCCCGGCAAGCCGTACGCGCAGGCCGGGACGGACATCTCGATCCCCCCGATGGTCAGTAACGTCGGCGGCAGCCAGCCCCACAACAACATGATGCCCTACCTGGTGCTGAACTTTATCATCGCGCTCCAGGGCATCTTCCCGTCGCCGAACTAGAAGGAGAGACGAAACAATGCCAGAACCATACATCGGAGAGATCAGGATGTTCGCGGGCAACTTCGCCCCCAACGGCTGGATGCTCTGCCAGGGGCAGCAGCTCCCCATCTCGGAGAACGACGCGCTCTTTACGCTCATCGGCACCACCTACGGCGGCGACGGCCAGGAGACGTTCAACCTGCCGAACCTCCAGAGCCGCATCCCCGTCCACATGGGCACGGGGCCGGACGGCACCACCTACCAGCTCGCCGAGATGGCCGGCACCGAGCAGGTGACGCTGACCACCCAGCAGATACCGATCCACTCGCACCCCTTGATCGGCAGCACCGGAAACGGCACGCAGGCGTCCCCGGCCGGGAACTTCCTCGCCTCCTCGACGGTCATCACGATGTACGCCCCGGAGTCGCCCGCCGCGCCCTTCGCGACGCAGGCCGTCTCCCCCGTGGGCGGGAGCCAGCCGCACGAGAACGATCAGCCGTTCCTCTGCATCAACTTCATCATCTCGCTCTTCGGGGTGTTCCCGACCCAGACCTAAAGGAGAAGAAAATGTCCGACCCCTTTGTCGCTGAAATCCGCATCTTCCCCTTCAACTTCCCCCCGAAGGGCTGGGCCTTCTGCAACGGGCAGTTGTTGCCGATCTCGCAGAACACCGCGCTCTTTTCGCTGCTCGGCACCACCTACGGCGGCGACGGCAAGTCAACCTTCGCGCTCCCCGACCTGCAAGGCTCGACGCCCATGCAGCCCGGGCAGGGGCAGGGGCTCTCGCTCCGCGACCTCGGCCAGATGTCCGGCGTCGAGACCGTCACCCTGCTTGAGTCCGAGATACCGGTTCACACCCACAGCATCAGCGGGTCGAACGAGGACGCCACGCAGGGCTCGTTAACGAACACCGTGATACCGTCGAAGGCCTCCGGCGGTCAGCCCTACCTGAGCCCTCCGGCGAATCTCCAGCCGATGAACTTCCAATCGCTGGCCGTCGCCGGCGGCAGCCTGCCGCATAACAACATGCAGCCCTACCTGACCTTGAACTTCTGCATCGCGCTGCAAGGCGTCTTCCCGCAGCGCCCGTAAGGGTCGCCTCGGGCGGGCGCGCGCGTGCGGCGACTGACGGCGCACGCGCGCGCCCCGCCCCGAGGAGTTTCCGCCGCAGGACGGGCCACCTCCCACCGTTCGTCCGCTTTGACCAAATGGGCGCCCGCAGCGGCGCCGCCCAATCACCAAGGAGAGTTATGAAGCACTACGCCGCGTCTTTCACCCGTCGCAACGTCAGGGCCTATCTTGCGGGCCTCCTCTCGTACCTGCTGATAATGGGACAGATGGCGCCGCTCGCGCTGGCCGCGAGCCCCGCCGCGCCCCGTGTCCCGCCCCCGTCCGACGTTGCGCGCGAGAGCGCGGGTGAGGCTCCGAGTCTGCGGGCGGCCCCCGCGCCGCTCGCCGCGCCCATGCCCTTCGCGGCGGTGATCTCGGCGACCAAGGTGGACAGCTACGCCGGACAGCCCATGCCGGCCCTGCCCGGCGCCACCATCACCTACACCATCACCATCACCAACAGCAGCGCGACCGACGCGGCGACCAACCTCACGCTGACCGACACCGTCGACCCGAACACGACCATCGTCCCCGGCTCGGCCGTCGCCACGCCCATCGCCGCGGACGAGACCTACAACGTGCTCGGCAACGTCCGCATCCAGCCGAACGCGGCGGGGGGACTGCTCACCAACGACAACAACCCGAACACGGGCAACAACTCGGGGCTGACCGTCTCGGGGCCGACGACCGGCCCCACGAACGGGCAGGCGACCGTCAACGCCGACGGCTCCTTCACCTACAACCCGAACCCCGGCTTCACCGGCACCGACTCGTTCACCTACACGATCACGAGCGCCAACGGCACCGACACGGCGACCGCCACCTTCAACGTCGGCAACGGCACCAGCACCCCGGCCGGCGCCAACGACCCCGTCATCTGGTTCATCGACGACAGCGCCGCGCCGGGCGGCGACGGCCGTCTGACCACGCCCTTCAACTGCATCGTCGGCCCGGGCTGCTTCGACGCGGTCGCGGCCGACCAGGCCGGCGACAACATCTTCGTCTACGCCGGCGCCTACACCGACACCGCCGCGCTGACGCTCCTCAACAACCAGAAGGTCATCGGGCAGGGCGCGAGCACGACGCTCGCGGCCATCGCCGGCGTCACCGTGCCGCCGCACAGCGACGCGCTCCCCGCCCTGAGCAACGACCCCTCCACCGTCGCCGTCAGCTCGGCGGCCTCCGGCATCGTCGTCACCGCGGGCAACACCAACACGCTCCGCGGCTTCACGCTCGGCGCCAACGGGCCGGGCGCGAAGATTTTCAGCACGGCCTTCGGCACGCTCAACGTCAGCGAGGTCGCTTTGAACGGCGCGGGTCAGGCGCTCAACCTCGACAGCGGCGCGCTCGCCGCCACCTTCACCAGCATCAGCTCGACCACGAGCGCCGGCCAGGGCATCAGCCTCGACCAGATCACCGGCTCGCTCACCTCTTTGGGCGGCACGACCGTCACCGACCCCGTGACGCAGTGCATCCTCGTCACGGCCTCGACCGCCAACATGAGCTTCGGCAACACCTCCTGCTCGGACGCCACCGACGGCATCAGCCTCGGGAACAACTCGGCGGGCACGCGCACCTTCGGCACGCTCTCCGTCACGAACGGCACCGGCGTCGCCTTCTTCCACAACAGCGCCGGCGGCGCCACCACCGTCACCGGGCAGACCACCATCACCAACCCCGGCGGCAAGGGCATCGACATCCAGGATTCGACGACCGCCGTGACGTTCGCCAACACGGCCGTCAACGGCTCGGGCGACACCGCCGTCGAGCTCGGCGGCGCGGGCGACGGCAACAGCGGCGCCATCACCTTCGCCGACCTCGACATCGCGCCCGACGCCAACGTGCGCGCCTTCCACGCCCTCGACAACACCGGCCAGATCACCACGACCTCCGGCACCATCGGCAACACCAGCACGGCCACCACCTTCGTCATCGACGGCCCCGCCGGGCTCACGCCGCTCAGCGTGGTGCTCAACAGCATCTCCAGCGACGGCGGCGCCAACGGCATCATCCTCACGGAAGTGAGCGGCTCGTTCACGAACGGGACGACCTCCCTGCTCAACAACGGGGGCATCGGCCTGATGGTGGCGAACTCGTCGGCCAACTTCAACTTCGGCAACACGACCGTCAACAGCTCGGCGGGCGACGGCGTTGACCTGGCGAACAACAGCGGCGCCATCGCATTCGCCGACCTCGACATCGCGCCCGACGCCAACGTGCGCGGCCTCGACGCGCAGAACAACTCCGGCCAGCTCACCACGACGAGCGGCGACATCAACACCACCGGCGCCCCCGCCGTCTTCATAGACGGGCCGGCAGGCCGCACCCCGCTCGCGGTGGTGCTCACCAACGTGGACTCGACCAACAGCGGCACGACCGGCGTTGAGATCCGCGAGGTCTCGGGCAGCTTCACGGTCAACGACCCGGGCGTCGCCGTCAACATCTCGAACCCGACCGGGGTCGGCCTCAGCCTGATTAACAACACCGCGGCGTTCAACTTCGGCAACACCAACGTCGCCGGCTCGGGCGGCACCGGCGTCGTCCTCGGCACCGCGGCGAGCGGCAACACCGGCGCCATCACCTTCGCCGACCTCGACATCGCGCCCGACAGCGGCCAGCGCGGCCTGCACGCCGTGGACAACTCCGGCATCATCACCACGACGACCGGCACCCTCAACGCGCCCAACTCGTCGGCGGTCACGATCACGCGCTCCTCCTCGACGACGCCGCTCAACGTGACGTTCTTCAGCGTCTCGGCCGACGGCGGCGCCCTCTCCGGCATCGTGCTGACGAACACCAGCGGCACCTTCACCGTGACGGGCGACGGCGCCGCCGCGAACAACAACACCGGCGGCAGCATCAGCAACAAGGTCGGCGCGGGCAACCTCGCCGCCGTCATCCTCAACAACGTGACGAACGTGCGGCTGCGCCGCATGAACCTCACCAACAACGACGGCAGCGGCGTCTTCGGCACGACCGTCAACGGCTTCGAGCTGACGCGCTGCAACATCAACAACAACGGCGACTCGGCCTCGCCCGACGAGGTCGGCGTCGATCTCGTGAACCTGACCGGCACCAACGCGGCCGGCGCCAACCCGACGAGCATCACCAACAACTCGATCAACAACAACTTCGAGGCGCAGGTGCAGGTCGCCAACACCGCCGGCACGCTGACCAGCCTCGACATGTCGGGCAACACCATCACCGACAACGGCACCACGGGGGTGACGGCCAATCTCTTCACCTTCAACATCCCCGTCGGCGGCAACGCCAACATGACGCTCAACCTGACGAGCGGCACCTTCACCGGCGCCGCGCCCAAC
>DAIRFV010000506.1:0-2393 GCA_036794905.1 Pyrinomonadaceae bacterium
GAGCGCCAGATGGCGCGGAAGTTCGGGTCTTCGGCGAAGAGGACGACGTGGCCGCGCCCCGTCGGCTCGTCGATGACGTAACTGGTGCCGCGCAGCAGCTGTTCGGTCGTCGGCCAGATGAAGCCCGCGACGTGGAGCGGGCGGCCCGCTTCGCCCGAGAAGACGAGCGCGTTCGTCCCCTCCTTCGACGGGCGGAAGAAGTAGGCCGAGTCCACCAGCACGGGCAGCGTCTCCTGCTCGTAGCCGTACGTGAGCGGCGTGCGGCGGTCGAGCGTGGCGCGCATGATGGCGCCGGGCACGGCCTCGGGCACGCGCCCGGGTCGCGCCGACGGCGAAGCAATCGGGGGCAGGTCGGGCGCCGCGCCCTCCATCTTCTCGGTCTGCGCGGCCGAGACGGAGGAGACCTCGGCCTGCTCGGGCGTCGAGGTCGCGGCCTGCGTCTCGCGTCGGCCGCGCCGCTGCGCCGCGGTCTGCGCCGTGTTCGCGCCGGCCGCGTCCTCGGGCGTCGGCGTCGGTGTCGCCTGCGCGGGCGCGCCGCCTTCCGGCTTCTGGTCGTCCTCGTCGCTGCCGACGAGGCGCGCCGAGGTGAAGTTCACGTCCTTCAGGGCGCCGAAGACGGCCGCGCCCTTGACGAGGACGAGCGTGCCGCCGCGCTCGACCCAGCCGCGCAGTGTGTCCACGCCGCCCTTGCCGAAGCGCGAGAAGTAGCCGCCGGCCGAGCCGTCCGGCAGGATGATGACGTTGTAGTTGTCGAGCTTCGCGTTCTTGATGGCGTCAATCGTCATCGGCGTGAAGTCCACGCCCATGCGGTCGAACGTCCACCACATCGCGCCGTACCCCGTGGTGCTCACGGGCTCGTCGGCCGCGACGATGATTCTCGGCCTGCGCAGGCTCACGACCGTCTCAGACCCGACGCCCGTCTCGCCCGTCTCGGGGAAGCCCGTGCCGACGGCCGTCACGTCCACGCCCGTCTCGCTCGCGAGTTGACGGATGCGCTCGTGCAGAGTCTCCGGGTTGCGCGAGACGCGCGCCACCACCGTCCCGCGCGGCCAGTCGCGCCCGCCCGCGTTCAGGGTCTTCGTCGAGACGGCGAGCCTGAAGCCCTCGCGCAGCAGCCGGAAGACTAACGACGCCGCGCCGTTCCGCTCGTAAGGGATGATGTACGCGACCTGCGCGCGCCCGGTCACGCCGCCCTGCGCTAACCTGCTGAAGAAGCCGTCGCGCGCGGGATCGAAACCGAAGCCGGAGACGTTAAAGTCTGTGCCGACGCCTGAAGCATCCTCGTCCGGCCTGTCCAGCAGCCTAATATTACCGGTGCCGAAAGCCTGGGCGGCATCCCCGCCGATGATCCGACTGCCGCTGTAATTCTTAACCCACGGCTCAAGCTTCACGGGCTCGGCGTTGACGGCCGCGGCGTCCTCCGTCCAGAACGCCTCGACGCCGAAGGCCAACGGCAAAGACCACGCGGTCACGTCGTAGAAGCCGTATTCCTCCTTCGCGCCGCCGCGGCCGCGCCGCTCGTTGCGCGTGAAGCGCGCGACCTGTTCGCGCTGGAAGGCTTCGTCCTGCGGCGTGTGGACTTCGAGGAGGGCCTTGGCGATGCGCTTGGCGGGCTGCGCGAGGTCAACGACGTAGGCGCCCGCGGGGAAGTCGCGCGCGGCGGCCGGCGAGTCCTTGCCCGAATAGTCGTGCGCGCGCGCCGAGCGGAAAGCGGCGGTCGCCTGCCGGACTTCGACGCCCGCGCGCAGGAGGTTCTCGACCAACTCGGCAGCGCGGCCGGGGTCTCTGCCGGGGAGGATGACGAAGCGGCGGACGCGCCCCGTCCGCCCCTCTTCGATGGCCGTCCGCTTGAACTCGTAGAAGTCGCGCAGGCGCGCCTCGCG
The DNA here is from genome assembly GCA_036794905.1 of Pyrinomonadaceae bacterium. Taxonomy (GTDB): domain Bacteria; phylum Acidobacteriota; class Blastocatellia; order Pyrinomonadales; family Pyrinomonadaceae; genus QHXN01. Next base: position 1,884 of record DAIRFV010000506.1, read on the forward strand.
GTTCGTGGCGGCGGTGGCGAGCGTCGTCAGGGAGGCGACGAAGTGCTTGGCGATGCCGGAGCGGAAGGTGACGATGGTGTCGTCGTCGCGCTTCCAGCGCAGGCCCTTCCAGCCGCCCGCGTCCGTCTCGTAGGTCATGCCGGTCGCGCCCTGGAGCGCGGGCCACGAGTCCCAGTAGCCCGGGTAGAAGAGGTCGAAGATGTCGCGGACGTAGAAGTCCCAGTTGCGCTGGTCGAACTGCGCGGCGTTGGCGCGGCCGAAGGCCGAGAGCCAGCGCTCGGTCTGCTCGGGCGGCAGGTTCGGGTTGACGGGCAAGGCCGCGGGCGGGAAGAAGAACTGCGAGGGCTGGCCGTGATGATCGACCGCCACCTGCGGGTTCCATTCGAGGAAGGCGCGCTGCATGTTGCGCGTCTCGGCCTGCGAGGTGGCGATGTTGTCGCGGTTGAGGTCGAAGCGGTAGCGGTTGACGCGGCCGTAGACCGACCACGGCTCGTCGTGCTCGGCGGCCGA
>DAIRFV010000246.1:0-9269 GCA_036794905.1 Pyrinomonadaceae bacterium
CCGCCACTCGCGCACCACGTCGGCGGCGGCGCGTTTGTTGCCGTCAACCTCGTAGTTGAGGCGGCGCATCTCTTCGGTCGAGATGGAGCCGGCGAGTCTCTGCAAGACTTCGCGCGCGGGCGGCAGGCGTTCGAGCGCGTCGCGGCGCAGGAGGAGGACGGCCTCGTAGGGCGGGAAATAGTGACGGTCGTCTTCGAGCTGTGTGAGCCCGAGCGTGGCGATCATCCCGTCGGTCGAGTTCCCGGCGATCACGTCCACCTGCCCCTCGGCGAGCGCGCGGTACGAGAGCGACAAGTCCATCTCGCGCGGGCGGCCGTTGAACTGTAGGCCGTAGGCGCGCGCGAAGCCTTCGTAGCCGTCGGGGCGCGACATGAAGTCCTGCCCGAAGCCCGCGCGCAGGCGCGGCGCGTGCGGCACGGCGTCCGAGACGGTTTTGAGGTTCAGGCGTCGTGCGTCCGTAGAGCGCACGAGGACGGCGAACGTGTCCTCGAAGCCGAGCGGCGGGCCGACCTCCACGTCGAAGCGGGAGGCGTAGTCGGACTTGACCAGCTCGTAGACCGAGCGCGCGTCCGTCATCGGCGGGTGCTTGAGGATGGACATCAGAGACGTGCCCGTGTACTCGGGGTACACGTCCACCTCGCCCGCGGCGAGCGCGTCGTGCGCGAGGTTGCCGCCCAGCTCGTAACGCCTCTCGACCGCGAGCCCGCGCGCCTCCAAACCCTGCGCGTAGATTTCGGCGAGGATGATCGACTCCGTAAAATCCTTCGACCCGACCCGCACGTCCGCCTTCGCCGAACGATTCCACAGCGCGAACCCGACGCCCGCCAGCGTCACGATCACGAGCGCCGCCAACGCGAAACGGCGCGCGACGGCGCCCCGCTTCGCGCCCGCGGTGCGGCGGCGAGCCTTGACCCTCGACTCAAGCAGACCTAGCCCCGCGTCGGCCGCGAGCGCGAGCAGCGCGGCGGGAATCGCGCCCGCGAGGATGAGGCGGTTGTCGTACTGCCTTAAGCCCCGGAAGATGAGCGTGCCTAATCCGCCCGCGCCGATGGCCGCCGCGATGGTCGCCACGCCGACCGAGATGACCGTCGCCACCCTCACGCCCGCGAGGATGACGGGCGCGGCCAGCGGCAGCTCGACCTGACGGAGTATCTGCCGGTCGGTCATCCCCATCGCTAAGGCCGCCTCGCGGACGCTGCGCTCGACGCCCTCGACGCCGGTCACGGTGTTGCGGATGACGGGCAGCAGCGCGTAGACGACGAGCGCGACGACGGCCGCGCGCCAGCCGATGCCGCCGACGTACTTGAGCGGGATGATGAAGCCGAAGAGCGCGAGGCTCGGGACGGTCTGGAGGATGTTGGCGACGGCGAGGACGGGGCGCTTCAGCCCCGTCCGGCGCGTGAGCAGGAGCCCGAGGGGCAGGCCGACCGCGACGGCGATTAGAGTCGAGACGGCGACGAGCAGCAGGTGCTCGCCCGTCAGCGCCAGCACCTCGCGCCAGTTGTGCAGCATGAACTCGAACGCGTTCACGACTCGCCCTCCGCGTGTTTGTCTTTTGAGACGGCCGCCGGCACCTCGCCGGGCAGTCGTAAGGTCTCCCGGTAGGCGCGCGCGTGCGGCTCGTCGGAGCGCAGGAAGGCGTCGGGCGTGTCGAGGAGCACGATGCGGCCGGCGCTCATCAGCGCGACGCGCGTGCCGAGCAGGAGCGCTTCGCGCACGTCGTGCGTGACGAAGATGACGGTCTTGTTGAGTCGCTTCTGTAAGGCGGCGAACTCGCGCTGGAGCGCGGCGCGCGTCAGCGGGTCGAGCGCGCCGAAGGGCTCGTCCAACAGGAGCAGCGGCGGGTCTGCGGCGAGCGCGCGCGCCACGCCCACGCGCTGGCGCTGCCCGCCGGAAAGCTCCGCCGGCAGGCGCGCGCCGAACTTCTCGGGGTCGAGCCCGACCAGCCGCAGCAACTCTTCCACGCGCGCGTTCACGCGCGACTCGTCCCAGCCTTCGAGCGTGGGGACGAGCCCGACGTTGCGGCCGACGTTGAAGTGCGGGAAGAGGCCGGCGTCCTGTATGACGTAGCCCGTGCGCCGCCTCAGCTCAATCGCGTCCCACGCGCGCGTGTCTCTGCCTTCGACCAGGACTTCGCCCGCGGTCGGCTCCAGCAGCCGGTTGACGAGCCGGAGCGTCGTCGTCTTCCCGCAGCCCGACTCGCCGAGCAGGACGAGCGTTTCGCCGCGCCTGACTTCGAGGTCGAGCGCGTCGATGATGGGCGCGCTCACGCCCGGCGGCGCGTAGGTGACGCCGCGGAAGTGGACGACGGCCGTCTCGTTGTTTGTCGGTGGCGCGTTCACGTGTGGGCGATTCTAAATGTGCACTTTCGGAATTGAAATTCCGATCAGGCGACGCGCAGGTGCTCGAAGGCGCGATCCATCGAGCCGTGCCAGGAGCCCTCGAAGTTCCGCAGGAGGATGTCGGCGGGGCAGACGCCCTCCCTGACGACGCGCTCGGCGAGCACGTCGAGGTAGGCGGCCTCGTCGGGCGCGACGCGCGTGAGCCCATCGACGGCGAGCCGGACGACCTCCCGCGCGAGGCTCAACACGTCCACGCCCGCGACGCGCGCGGCGAGGCCGTCGCGCGCGACGCGCTCGCGCAAGAGCACGGCGTCAGCGGCCTTCAACTTCGGCGCGAGGCGCAGCGCCTCGTCGAGCGCCGCGCCGTCGTAGAACAGCCCCTTCCACAGGGCTTGCAGGGCGAGCGAGTACGTGAGGTCGCCCGCGTCGGCGCTGCGCAGCTCGACGTGCTGCTTGAGGCGCGCGTCGGTGAAGATGGTCGTCAGGTGGTCGGCCCAGTCGCCGAAGACCGGCGTGAGCCCCGCCCGCCCGCTCTCAAGGAACTCGCGGAAGCGGAGCCCCGACACCGCGCCGAGGTAGCGCCCGCCGCGGTGCGCGAAGAGCATCGGCACGTCGAGCGCGTAGGCGACATAATCCTCCGGCGCGAAGTCGTCCCGGAGCGCGGGCGGCGCTAGCCCTGAACGGTCGGGGTCTGTGTCGAGCCACGCGGCGGCGCGCGTGGACTTGTAGCCCGAGGGGCGCCCCTGCTCGAAGGGAGAGTTGGCGAAGACGGCCGTGACGACCGGCGCGAGGCGGTTGCCGACGAGGAATTTCTTGCAGAGGTCTTGCGGCGGGCCGTAGTCGAGGTTCGTCTGCACCGTGCAGGTGCGGCACATCATGTCCCACGCGCGCCCGCCCCGCGAGGCGAGGTAGGGGCGCATCACCTCGTAGCGCAGCTTCGGGAACCAGCGCTGCTCCTCGATGGAGCGCAGCGGGTCGAAGCCGACGGCGAGGAAGGCGAGGCGGTTGGCCTCGGCCACCTCGCGGAGCCGCGCGAGGTAGCGGCGCAGCTCGCGCTCCACGTCCGCGAGGCGCCGCTGCGGCGCGCCCGAGAACTCGACCTGCCCGCCGGGCTCGACCGTCAGACGATTCATCTGCCCGTCGTTGGCCTCGACAATCGTCCCGCCCTCGTGGACGAGGTCGCGCGAGGAGGGCGCGAAGCCCGCGAGCACGCTCTGCACCTGCGCGGCGTCGAGGCGCGCGAACGCGCCCGCGCGGTCGTAGCCGAACAGCTCCAGCTCCGCCCCGCACATCCACTCCGAGCGCGGCTTCTCGCCGCGCAGCAGGTTCTCGACGAACAGCGGCACGGACTCGGCCGTGACCGCGTCGGTCAATACGGGGAAGCCCTCGCCGCTCGTCCTGTTCGCGTGCTGAGACATGTTGTTGGGGCCGTGAACCGTGAACCGTGACAAGTTAAGAGCAGTTCTTTCTCGTCACGGTTCACGGTTCGCGGTTTACGGTTCACGTTCTTTCGCGACGAAGAGGTTGCTGCTGAAGAGCCTGCCCGGGTCGAGCCAGGTGTGCTCGCGGTCGAAGCCCGTTTCGGCGGCGAGCGCCGAGAGCTCGTCGGGCGAATACTTGTAGGAGTTCTCCGTGTGGATGCGCTCGCGCGGCTTGAAGGGCACGGCGAGGGCGAGCGCGCCGAGGCGCACCGTCTGGTCGTTGTAGCTCTCCAGGTGCATCTCGACGCGCCCCTGCGCGGCGTTGTAGAAGGCGACGTGGCGGAATTTCGACAGCGAGAAGTCGGCGCGCAGCTCGCGGTTGATGCGCGCGAGCAGGTTGCGGTTGAAGGAGGAGGTCACCCCGAGCGTGTCGTCGTAGGCGGCTTTGAGCGTGTCCGCGTCCTTCTTCAAGTCCACGCCGAGCAGCAGGCAGTCGCCCGCGCGCAAGACCTTGCGCACGCGGCGCAGGAACGAGCGCGCCTCGGCGCGGTCGAAGTTGCCGATGTTCGAGCCGAGGAAGAGGACGAGCGCGCGCGCGCCCTCCTCGAAGTTCTCCCGCAGGCGCGGGAGCGCCGTGTCGTAGTCGGCGGCGTAGGCCGTCACGCTCAAGCCTTCGTAGTCGCCGAGCAGCGCGCTGGCGCTCTCTTCGAGCGCGGCCGTCGAGATGTCCACGGGGACGTAGGTGAGCTGCGGCTGGGCGGCGAGCAGCGCGTCGATGAGGCGGCGCGTCTTGGCGGCGGAGCCCGACCCGAGCTCGAAGAGCGTCAGGCGGTCTGCGCCCGCGCGCGCGCTCTCGACGATCTCGGCGGCGTGGCGCGTGAAGATTTCGGCCTCGGCGCGCGTCAGGTAGTATTCCGGCAGCAGGCAGATGGCGTCGAAGAGGCGCGACCCCAGCTCGTCGTAGAAGTATTTCGGCCGGAGGAACTTCCGCGGGGCGGTCAGCCCCTCACGCACGTCCGCGGCGAAGTCGTCGGCGACCGCGGCCGTGAGCCTGTGTATGCGGAGCCGCTCGGCCTGCCCCTGGCTCGCGGTTTGAGACATCTATCGGGCCCCCTCGTCTGCTCGGGAAAGCTGCTGTATCATAAACCAAGTAGTCAGTAGACAGTAGTCAGTAGTCAGTAGGGCTTCCGCCCTGCCGACGTTGACGATGAGAACCGCACGGTTCGAGCGACGACGGTCTTTCTACTGACTACTGACTACTGACTACTGACTACTGACTACTGTCTACTGTCTACTTAATAATGGACGAACAGGCCGAACAGATCGCTCTGGGACTGACCGACGCGCGCGCCGGGACGCTGCGCATCTTCGACCTCGCCGAAGAGGACGAGCTGCACCGCAGCCCGGGCTTCGGCTACCGCCCCATCATCTGGCACCTCGCGCACCTGGGCGTCTTCGAGGCGTACTGGCTCCTCCAGAAGCTCTGCGGCCGGCCCCCCCTGGACGAGCGCTACGAGCGCGTCTTCGACCCCATCCGGACGCCGCGCGAGGAGTCGAAGCACCTGCCCCGGCGGCGCGAGATGGAAGAGTACCTGCGCCGCGTCCGCGAGGGCGTGCTCGAAGCGCTCGACCGCCATGACTTCGATGATTCCGACGCGCTGAAGTCGGGCGGCTACATCTTCCAACTCGTCCTCGAACACGAGCGCCAGCACCAGGAGACGCTCTGTTACCTCTTCCAACTGCTCGACCCTTCGAAGAAGACGCGCCCCGGCGCCCCTGCGCCCGCGGCGTTTGAGGGAGCTACGGCCGCCGCGGGCGAAATGGTTTCGATACCCGCCGGGCCTTTTCTCATGGGCGCGCCGTGGGACTCGTTCGCCTACGACAACGAGCGCCCCGCGCACGAGGTCACAGTCCCCGCCTTTCGCATCGCCCGCGCGCCCGTGACGAGCGGCGAGTACGCGCGCTTCGTCGAGGAGGGCGGCTACCAGCGGCGCGAGTTCTGGACTGAGGAGGGCTGGGCGTGTCTTGAGCGAGAGGGCTGGCAGTCGCCGCTCTACTGGCGGCGCGAAGGTGGGGCTTGGGTCGAGCGCCGGATGTTCGAGGAGGGCGAGCTCAAAACCGACCATCCGGTGACGGGCGTCAGTTGGTTCGAGGCCGAGGCTTACGCGAAGTTCGCGGGCAAGCGCCTGCCGACCGAGGCCGAGTGGGAGAAGGCCGCCTCGTGGGACGCCGCGCGTGGGGCGAAGCGCCGCTACGCCTGGGGCGACGAAGCGCCCGACGCCGCGCGCGCCAACTTCGGCCGCCGCCACTGGGGCACGACGCCCGTCGGCGCCCACCCGCACGGCGCGACTCCCGACGGCTGTCTCGACATGACCGGCAACGTCTGGGAGTGGACGGCGACGCCCTTCGAAGGCTTCCAGGGCTTCGAGCCCTTCCCCTACCCCGAATACTCCGCCGAGTGGTTCGACGGCGACCACCGCGTGCTCAAGGGCGGGTCGTGGGCCACCGACCCGTCGGTGCTGCGCACCTCGTTCCGCAACTTCTTCCGCCGCCCCTTCCGCATCGCCTTCGCCGGGATCAGACTTGCCGAAGACGCCTGAGCGTCGGCCGCGGCCGTCCGTGCTGGAAAGGTGTGTGAGATGAACTCCTGGCCGAAGTACCCGATTGTCTACGAGATCAACGCGTGGGTCTGGCTGAGCGAGCTGAGCCGCGCCGACGGGCGCCCTCTGACCCTGGGCGACGTGCCGCAGGCAGAGCTGGAGCGGCTGGCCGGCTACGCGTTCGACGCCCTCTGGCTGATGGGCGTGTGGGAGCGCAGCCCCGGCGCGCGCCGCATCTCGCGCACGCACCCGGGGCTGCTCGAAGAGTACCGGCACACCCTGCCCGACTACACGGAGGAGGACGTGGTCGGCTCGCCCTACGCGATCAGGGGCTACCGGGTCGAACCGTCGCTCGGCGGCGACGAAGGGCTGGCCGTCTTGCGCGCGCGCCTGCGCGAGCTGGGCCTGCGGCTGGTGCTCGACTTCGTCCCGAACCACATGGCGCTTGACCACCCTTGGGTGGCGGAGCGCCCCGAGCGGCTGGTGCGGGGCGACGCCGGGAGCCTCGCGCGCGAGCCGCGAAACTATTTCCGCGCGGGCGGCGACGCGTCCGCGCGCGTCTTCGCGCACGGCCGCGACCCCTACTTCGACGGCTGGCCCGACACGGTGCAGCTCGACTACAGGCGTGCGGAGACGCGTGCGGCCATGACCGACGCCCTGCTCTCAATCGCCGCGCGGTGTGACGGCGCGCGCTGCGACATGGCGATGCTCGTCACGCGCGAAATCTTCCTGCGCACCTGGGGCGGCGAGTTCGAGCCGACCGAGGCCGAGTTCTGGCCCGAAGCCTGCCGCAGCCTGAGGGCCGAGCACCCCGACTTCCTCCTGTTGGCGGAGGTCTACTGGGACATGGAGTACCGTCTGCTACAGCAGGGCTTCGACTTCGCCTACGACAAGCGGCTCTACGACCGTCTGCTCGGCGACGACGCCGTGGGCGTGCGCGCGCACCTGCGCGCCGACCCCGGCTATCAGGGGCGGCTCGTGCGCTTCGTCGAGAACCACGACGAGCGGCGCGCCCGAGAAGCCTTCGGCCCGGCGCGCGCGCCGGCCGCCGCGGCGCTCACGCTCACGCTGCCCGGTCTGCGCCTGTTCCACGAGGGGCAGTTGGAGGGTTGGCGCACGAAACTCTCCGTGCACCTCGGGAGGCGGCCGCAGGAGCCGACGGACGAGGGCGTCCTGTTGCACCACCGTCGGCTGCTCGCGGCGCTCTCGCGCCCGGTCTTTCACGAAGGCGAGTGGGGTCAGGTCGAGCCGCGCGAGGCTTGGGCCGGGAACCCCACCCACCTGCACTTCGTGGCGGGGCGCTGGGCGCTGGGCGAGGAGTTCCGCCTGACCGCCGCCAACCTCTCGAACGGGCGCGCGCAATGTTACCTGCCGCTCGGGCTGCCGGCGCTCGCGGGTCGCGCGTGGCTCCTGCGCGACCTCCTGAGCGAGGCGAGGTACGAGAGGGACGGCGACGGCCTGCTCGCGCCCGGCCTCTTCCTGGACGTACCCGCCTACGGCCACCACCTCTTCGAAATAACGCCCCTCTAATCCGCAGGGCGCGGCCGGCCAGGGGGAGCCCCGGCCGCCGGCAAATTACTGTAAACATCAGGCGGCGGGGCGGCGTATTAGAGTCCGAGCCCGGGCACGCCTTTGTCTTCAACCCTCAAGCGGAAGTGTTTTTATGCGGACGATTTACACCTTCTACGCCGACGCCGCGCGCATCGCCTTGCAGTCCATCTTCGCGCACAAGCTCCGGGCGTTCCTCACCCTGATCGGCATCATCATCGGCGTGGCGTCGGTCGTGGTCGTCGGCGCGGCCATCTCGGGGCTGAACACGTACGTCGTGGACAAGATGTCGAAGATGCTCGGCACGAACCACTTCATGATCGCGCGCATCGCCAGCCACGGGGAACTCTCCGAGGAGGAGCTGGAGAAGATGAACCGCCGCAACAAGCGCCTGCGGTGGGCCGACATGGAGTGGCTGCAACAGTACTGCGAGAGCTGTTCGGCGGTCGGGGCCAACGCCGGGCGCGGGACGAAGTTCGAGCAGGACGGGCAGACCTTCTACGGCGGCATCATCTTCGGCGTCACCGCCAACATGGCCGAGATCGAGGACAAGACGATGGCCGAGGGGCGCTTCGTCCAGCCCGAGGAGGTCGAGAACTCGAAGCTCGTGGTCGTCCTCGGCGCCGACATCAAGGACAAGTTCTTCCCCGACACAGACCCCGTCGGGCAGGAGTTCAAGGTCGAGGGCCTCCCGATGCGCGTCGTCGGCGTCGAGGAGCGGCGCGGCCCCATCTTCGGCGACCTCATCGACAAGCACGTCTACATCCCCCTGACGACCTACCAGAGGCTCTTCGGCCGCAACCTCGACCTGCAAATCCACGGCAAGGGGCGCGAGCCCGGCGCGCTCCAGTACACCATCGAGGACGCGCGCAAGGCGCTGCGCGACTACCACAAGCTCATCGGCAGCGAGGAGGACGACTTCGGCGTCGTCAACACCGAGACGCTCGGCGGCCAGATCGACCAGTTCACGGGCGCCATCGCGATGGTCGTCACGCCGATCACGCTCATCTCGCTCGTCGTCGGCGGCATCGTCGTCATGAACATCATGCTGGTGTCGGTGACCGAGCGCACCTTCGAGATCGGGCTCAGGAAGGCGCTCGGCGCGCGGCGCAAGCAGGTGCTCTTGCAGTTCCTCATCGAGTCGTCGCTGCTCTGCGCCTTCGGCGGCATGCTCGGGCTGCTCGCGGCCGCCGGCATCTCGTGGGCGGTGACGGTGCTGACGCCCATCACGATGACCATCACCGTCGGCTACATCCTGCTCGCGCTCGGCGTCTCGGCGGGCGTCGGGATGGTCGCGGGCATCTACCCGGCGTTCAAGGCTTCGCGCCTCGACCCGATCATCGCGCTCACGCGGAACT
>DAIRFV010000247.1:0-9252 GCA_036794905.1 Pyrinomonadaceae bacterium
TTATCTCGTCACGGTTCACGGTTCACGGTTCACGCTCCGCGAGCTATGAGCGAGCGAAAGATGACGGCGCTCGTGACGGGCGCGTCGGGCGGCATCGGCGAGGAGTTGGCGCGGCTGTTCGCGGCCGACGGGCACGACCTCGTCCTCGTCGCGCGCAGCCGCGACAAGCTCGCGCGCCTCGCCGAGGAGTTGCGGGCGAAGCACGCCGTCAACGCGCGCGTGCTGGCGGCCGACCTCGCACGGCCCGAGGCGCCGCGCGAGATTTTCGAAGAGCTGGGCGCGGGGGGCACGACGGTGGACGCGCTCGTCAACAACGCGGGCGTCGGCAGCTACGGCCTCTTCGCCGAGACGGACTTGCAGCCCGAGCTAGACCTGCTCCAGATCAACGTCGTCGCGCTCACGCACCTGACGAAGCTCTTCCTGCCCCCGATGCTCGCGCGCCGGCGCGGCTACGTGATGAACGTCGCCTCGACCGCGGCCTTCCAGCCCGGGCCGCTGATGGCCGTCTACTACGCCTCGAAGGCTTACGTGCTTCACTTCTCCGAAGCGCTCACGAATGAATGTGAGGGGACGGGGGTCGTCGTCTCGGCGCTCTGCCCCGGCCCCACCGAGACGGGCTTCGTCGCCGCCGCCGGGATGGGCGACTCCAAGCTCTTCGACCGCGCCGTCATGGACGCGCGCACCGTCGCCGTCGAGGGCTACCGCGGCCTCCTCGCCGGTAAAACCATCGTCATCCCCGGCCTGCGCAACAACCTCCTCGCGCGCTCCATCGGCTTCTTCCCGCGCGGCCTCGTCACCAGAGTCGTCCGCCGGATTCAGGAAAAGAGAAACAACTAAAGGGTTATGTCGCAGCCGAGACAAGTCCGCGCGCCGCGCGGGGCGCAGTTGAACTGTAAGGGTTGGCACCAGGAGGCGGCGCTGCGTTGCCTCCTGAACAACCTCGACCCGGAGGTGGCCGAGCGCCCCGACGAGCTGGTCGTCTACGGCGGGCGCGGGAAGGCCGCGCGCGACTGGCGCTCGTTCGAGGCGATTGTGCGCGAGCTGACCCGCCTGGAGAACGACGAGACGCTGCTCGTCCAGTCGGGCAAGCCCGTCGCGGTCTTCCGCACGCACGAGCACGCGCCGCGCGTGCTCATCGCCAACTCGAACCTCGTCGGCGCGTGGGCCAACTGGGAGCACTTCCACGAGCTCGAACGCAAGGGCCTGATGATGTACGGGCAGATGACCGCGGGCTCGTGGATTTACATCGGCTCGCAGGGCATCGTGCAGGGCACGTTCGAGACCTTCGCCGCGATGGCCGACCGCCACTTCGGCGGACACCTGGCGGGCCGGCTGATCCTGTCGGGCGGGATGGGCGGGATGGGCGGCGCGCAGCCCCTGGCGGCGACCCTGAACGGCGCGGTCTTCCTCGGCGTCGAGGTCGAGCGCGAGCGCATCGAGAAGCGCATCCGCACCGGCTACTGCGACCGCCTCGCGCTCGACCTCGACGAGGCGCTGCGCATCTGCGAGGACGCCGTCGAGCAGAAGCGCGCCGTCTCGGTCGGACTCGTCGGCAACTGCGCCGAAGTCCTGCCCGAGCTCGTGCGGCGCGGCCTGAAGGTTGACGCCGTCACCGACCAGACGAGCGCGCACGACCCTTTGAACGGCTACGTGCCCGCCGGGCTCTCGACGGAAGGGGCGGAGGAGCTGCGGCGCACAGACCCGAAGGGGTACGTCGAGCGCTCGACGCAGTCCATGGCGCGCCACGTCGAGGCGATGCTCGCCTTGCAGCGCGCGGGCGCGGTCGCCTTCGACTACGGCAACAACATACGCAAGTTCGCTTACGACGCCGGATGCCGCGACGCCTTCGAGATTCCGGGCTTCGTCCCCGAGTACATCCGCCCGCTCTTCTGCGAGGGCAAAGGGCCGTTCCGCTGGGTCGCGCTCTCGGGCGAGGCCAGCGACATCCGGCGCACGGACGACCTCGCGCTCGAACTCTTCCCCGAAGACAAGACGCTTGAGCGCTGGATGCGGCTCGCGCGCGAGCGCGTGCAGTTCCAGGGGTTGCCGGCGCGCATCTGCTGGCTGGGCTACGGCGAGCGCGCCGAGATGGGCGAGGCCATCAACGAACTCGTCCGCCGCGGCGAGTTGCAGGCCCCCGTCGCCATCGGCCGCGACCACCTCGACACGGGCTCGGTCGCCTCGCCCTTCCGCGAGACCGAGGGCATGCGCGACGGCACCGACGCCGTCGCCGACTGGCCCATCCTGAACGCGCTCCTCAACACCGCGAGCGGCGCCTCCTGGGTCTCGTTCCACCACGGCGGCGGGGTCGGCATCGGCTACTCGCTCCACGCCGGACAGGTCTCGGTCGCCGACGGCACGCCCGAAGCCGCGAAGCGACTCAACCGCGTCCTCACCAACGACCCCGGCCTCGGCGTCGCGCGCCACGTGGACGCCGGCTACGAGGAGGCCGAAGAGACGGCGCGCGCGAAGGGCTTGAAGATTCCGCTGCTCGGGGAGGGTGGCAAATGAGCGCGCCTTACAACTACGCGACAGTGAACAGGCCGACGCCGTGGGGGTGGATGCTGGGGGCGACGTTGGCGGTGACGCTGGTGATCCTCGTCGTCTTCGGGGCGGCGGGCGGGCTGATGCTGCTCGTGGCCTTGAACGGCGTCAGCGAGCGGACGGGCGGGGTCATCATCGTCATCTACGCGCTCGTCGTGCTCGCGGGCAACTTCGCCGTCGCGGCGCTCTTCAACTGGCTCATCGCGCGCCGCCGTTACGCGAGGACGCGCGGGACGGGTTGGGCGCCCGTGCTGGTCGCGCTCGGGGTGACGGCCGCGACGGCCGTGGTCGGCCCGCCGCTGGCCGTCCTCCTCATCAAGCTGATCTTCTAGCCTTACTGAACGCCCGGCCCCGAACGCCTTCAAACTCAACTCTCACGCCGGACTGCAAGCCTTGTGGAAGAGGAGCCGACAGAGCCTTCGACGCACCTGACGCCCGACCCTTCGGAGGCGGCGCGCGGCGCGCGCGCGCGGAGGGCGGCGCGCGCCCTGGCGCTCGACCTCACGCCGCTGCGCGAGTCGCGCGAGTTCCGGCTGCTGTTCGTGGGGCAGGGCGTCTCCCTCTTCGGCTCGATGATGACCTTCGTCGCGCTGCCGTGGCAGATGTACCAACTGACCGGCTCGACGCTGGCGTCGGGTCTGCTCGGGGTGGCGGAGTTCGTGTCCGTCTTCGTGATGGCGTTCGTCGGCGGCGCGCTCGCCGACGCCGTCGACCGGCGGCGGATGGTGCGCGTCACCGAGGCGCTGCTCGCGCTGGGGACGCTCGTGCTCGTCGCCAACTCTCTGCTCGCGGAGCCGCGCGTCTGGGTGCTCTTCGTCTGCGCGGCGCTGTTCGCGGCCCTCAACGGCTTGCAGCGGCCCTCGCTCGACGCGCTCGTCCCGCGCCTCGTCCCGGCGGAGCAGTTGCCGGCGGCGCTCGCGCTCAAGAGCTTCAGCGCGACCGTCTCGATGGTCGGCGGGCCGGCGCTCGGCGGCCTCCTCGTCGTGAAGCTGGGGCCGGCCGTCACGTACTCGATAGACTTTCTGACCTTCGCGGCCTCGCTCGTGGCGCTCTGCCTCATGCGCGCGGTGCCGCCGCCCGCCGACGCGGACCGGCCTTCTCTGCGCTCGATAGTCGAGGGGCTGCGCTACGCGCGGAGCCGGCCGGAGCTTCTGGGGACGTACCTCATCGACATCAACGCGATGTTCTTCGGGATGCCGATGGCGCTCTTCCCGGCGGTCGCCGAAGGGTTCGGCGGCGACTCGGTCGGGCTGCTCTACACGGCGCCCGCGGTGGGCGCGCTGTGCGTGACGCTCACCTCGGGGTGGACGAAGCGCGTCCAACGTCACGGGCTGTGCGTGGTGCTGGCGGCCGGGGCGTGGGGGCTGGCCATTGTCGGCTTCGGGCTGGCGCCGACGCTGTGGGCGGCGCTGCTCTTCCTCGCGCTGGCGGGCGCGGCCGACATGGTCTCGGGGCTCTTCCGGATGACGATCTGGAACCAGACCATCCCCGACCACCTGCGCGGCCGCCTCGCGGGGATAGAGATGATTAGCTACACTACGGGGCCGATGCTCGGCAACGCGGAGGCGGGCGCCGTCGCGCGCCTGTTCGGCTTGCGCGCCTCCATCGTCTCGGGCGGCGTGCTCTGCGTCGCGGGGACGGCGCTGCTCGCGCTCCTGCTCCCCCAGCTCATGCGCTACGACGCACGCGCCGGCCGCGCGCAAAAGCTCGAAGAGGAGCAGGCGCGCACGGCTGAAACAACCCACAGTTGAAACTGGCGCCAGAGTGATTAACCACAGAGACACAGAGGCACAGCTTGACGACTATTGTCTTCAAAGCTGTGCCTCTGTGTCTCTGTGGTTAACCACTGCATACTTCACCCACAACGTTGAAGGATGAGGGCGAGTGAGTCAGACGGGCAACGGCGAACAGGAGACGGGGAGACGAAGGGCGCGGCGTTGGCTGACGCCCGCGCTGCTCGCCGGGGCGTTCCTCTTCCGGCTCGGGTTCGGGCTGTGCGGGCAGTTTCAGGACTCGGACACCAAGCAGATCTATCTGCTCGGGCTCAAATTCTACGCGACGGGCGCGTGGCCGTACTTCGGGCCGGACGTGGTGTGGGGCGAGATACAGATACCCGGCGCGTTGCAGGCGCTGCTCGTCGGCCTGCCCTTCCACCTGCTCCCGCTGGCCGAGGCGCCTTACGTCCTGCTCAACCTCGTCTCGTTCGCGAGCCTCTGCCTGTTCGCGTGGTACTGCTGCCGACGTTTGCCCGACCTCCCGCGCTGGTTCGTGTGGGGCTGGCTGCTGACCTCGCCGTGGACGCTCAACCTCTCGACCGTCATCTACAACCCTTCCTACGTGCTCGCGGGCGGCGTCTTATTTTTTATCGGCGCGCTCGAACTCTACACGCCGACGCGGCGCGGGCTCATCCCCGCGCGAGTGGCGAACGCCTTGATGGGCTTCGGGCTCCTCTGGGTGATGCAGTTGCACCTGTCCTGGGTCGTGCTCGTGCCTTACGCGCTGGCGGCGCTGGCGTTTCAGTTTAAGGAGGGGGTCGGGCGGGGCTCCGCCGCGCTCGCCTGGTTCGCGGCGGGCGCGGCGCCCGGGGCCGCGTTGCTCGTCCCGACCTACTTGAAGTACGGCCCGTCGGCGGGCTCGGGCGGGACGGCCGGGGCGGTGACGTTCAACGCGGAGAACGCGTGGGCGCTGTGGGGCATCGTCAACCGCACGCTCTCTTTCGCGAGCTTCGAGGTGGCGCGCTTCGTCGGCGGCCACACGCGCGAGCGGCTTGAGTTCCTGCGCGAGGAGATGTGGCTCGCGCCCCTCGTCCTCCTCCTCTTCGTCGTCGGGGTCGCGCAGGTCGCGGCGCTGCTCGGCTCGTGGTTCCTGCGCCGGCACTCGCAACCCGACTGGCGCGCGATAAAGTACCTCGCGCTCTTCAACGTCGTGCTGCTCTACCTGAGCTTCCTCTTCTCCCTGAAGCCGCCGCAGTCGAATCACCTCTACGTGACGCTGCCCGTGCCCGTGCTCTACGCCTTCTACTGCTGGGAGCGGCTCCTCGCGCGCGCGCGCTGGCGTAAGGTGGCGGCCGCCGTCCTCGTCTGCGGCGTCGTCTTCCACGCCGGCGTGGCCCTGCACAACCTCCCGCGCGTCTCGCTCTACGCAGACCGCGGCGCGGCGCAAGCGGCGGTGAATGCGCGCGACTATCGTATACTCGGCGAGCGCCGTTCGGGGACGCGCTACTGAAGCCAGATGCCCGAGTTCGTCAAAGGTCTTGAGCTGAGCAGGCTCTTCTTCGAGGAGGCCGTGCGGCCCGCGCTCGCGGCGGAGTTCCCCTCACTGCGCTACGCGGCGGCGCTGCTCGGCACGGGCTCCGAAGTCCTCGGCTTCGACACCGAGATGAGCGCCGACCACGGCTGGGGCCCGCGCGTAGACCTCTTCTTAGCAGAGGCCGACTTCGACGCCGCGAGCGACCGGGTCCGCGAAGCCCTGCGCCACAGACTCCCGCACAGCTTCCGCGGCTACCCGACGAGTTTTACCGAGCCCGACCCGTCGGACAACAACGTGCAGCACATGGACGCGCGCGCCGCGGGGGCCGTCAACCACAAGGTCGAGTCGATGACGCCCCGCGGCTTCTTCCTCAACTACCTCGCCTTCGACATCGAACGCGAGATAGAGCCGGCCGACTGGCTCACCTTCCCCGAGCAGAAGCTGCGCACCCTCAGGGCGGGCGGCGTCTTCCATGACGACATCGGGCTTGAAGAGGTGAGGGGGCGGTTCGCCTCCTACCCGCGCGACGTGTGGCTCTACCTGCTCGCCTCCGCGTGGGCGCGCGTCGGGCAGGAGGAGCATTTGATGGGACGCGCCGGGTTCGTCGGCGACGAGATAGGCTCCGCGCTCATCGGCGCGCGCCTCGTGCGCGACCTGATGCGGCTCTGCTTTCTGATGGAGAGGACGTACGCGCCCTACCCGAAGTGGTTCGGCACGGCCTTCAAGCAGTTGTCGTGCTCCGACGCACTAACGCCGCACTTAAGCGCCGCGCTCGCGGCCTCGACCTGGCAGGGGCGCGAGCGGCATCTCGTTGACGCTTACCGTCTCGTGGCCGCGATGCACAACGAACTCGGCATCACGGACCCTCTCCCCGCCGAGCCGCGCGACTTCTTCGGCCGCCCCTTCCGCGTCATCGAGTTGCACGGCTTCGCCGGACGCGTACTCGAAAAAATCGGCGACGAGCGCGTCCGCCGCATCGCCGCGCGCCGCCCCATCGGCGGCATAGACCTCTTCAGCGACAGCACCGACCTCGTCTCGTACGCCTCCTGGCGCGCGACGCTGCGCCGGCTCTACGAGTGACAGACTGACCGACGCCTTCTGACTTATAAGAACACCATGCGACGAACAAACTACACGCCCGCGGCCTTCGCGCTCGCGCTCTTACTCTCAACGGCCGCGCGCGCGCAGGAGGCGCGGCCCGGCGACGAGCAGGTCAAACGCGTCGCGGAGATTCAGGCGGCGCTGCGCGAGGCGAACCTCGACGGCTGGCTCTTCTACGACTTCCGCCGCAGCGACCCGCTCGCCTACCGCATCCTGCGCCTGCCCACGCAGGGCGTCACCACGCGCCGCTGGCTCTACTACGTCCCCGTCGTCGGCGAGCCCGTCCGCGTCGTCCACTCCATCGAACGCTACCGGCTCGACGCGCTCCCCGGCCGCAAAATCATCTACGCGAGTTGGGAGCAACTCCACGCCGGACTCCGCGACGCGCTCGCCTCGGGCGGACTCCAGAGCAAGCGCGTCTTACTCAGGAAGATCGCCATGCAGTACTCGCCCATGGGCGACATCCCCTACGTCGCGCGCGTGGACGCCGGCACAATCGAGCTGGTGCGTTCCATGCCCGGCGTCTCGGTCGTCACCAGCGCCGACCTCGTCCAGCAGTTCGAGGCCACGCTCACCCCCGAACAGCTCGCCACGCACCGCGAGGCCGCCGACAAGCTCCGCCGGGTCATCCTGGAGGGCTTCGCCGAGATCGGGCGCAGAATCAAGGCCGACGAGCCCACGACCGAATACGACATCCAGCAGTTCATGTCACGCCGCCTCGCCGAAGAGGGGATGACGGCGGGCGGCGGCAACGTCTCCTCCGGCGCCAACTCGGCCAACCCGCACTACCACCCGACCGCGGAGCGCAACGCGCCCATCCGCCGCGGCGACTTCGTCCTCTTCGACGTGTCCGAGAAGTTGAAGCGGCCCGGCGCCATCGTCGCCGACCAGACCTGGGTCGGCTACGTCGGCGAGACGGTGCCCGACGAGTACGTCAAGGTCTTCCAGATCGTCCGCGAGGCGCGCGACTCCGCCACCGCCTTCGTCCGCGCGGCCGTCCGCGACGGGAAAATCATCCGCGCCGCGGAGGTGGACGACGTGTCCCGGGGCCGTATCAAACGCGCCGGCTACGGCGAACAGTTCACGCACCGCACGGGTCACTCCATCGGCGAAGAGGGTCACGGCAACGGCGCCAACATCGACAACTTCGAGACGCGCGACTCGCGCCGCATCACCCCGCGCACGGTCTTCTCCATCGAGCCCGGCATCTACCTCGAAGGCCGCTTCGGCGTCCGCTCCGAGATCAACGTCTACGTCTCCGACCGGGACATCGAAGTGACGGGGCAGCCCGTCCAGACCGAGATCATCGCCATCCTGAAAGACAAGTAGACGGGAGTCAGAAGTCGGGGGTCGGAAGTCGGGAGTCGGGAGGCCCCGCCGCGTGCGCGCGCCCGCGCCGGCGCGGAACTTCACCCCGGCACGCCGTCGTAGGTAGAGCCATGCCCATGCCTCTGGCCCACGGACTGCTCGGCGCGACGGTCGCCGCCGCGGTGTTGCCGGGCGAGACCGCGCCGCCTGAACGCCGCCGCGCGATTCTGCTGGGCGCGCTGCTCGGCGTCTGCCCCGACTTCGACTACCTGCTCAACCTCGTCCCCGGGCTCGGCGGCGGCTGGCACCACGGCTTCACGCACTCGCTCGCCTTCGCGTTGCTCGCCGGGCTCGTCGCCGCCATCTTCACGCGCGCGCCCGCACGCGCCCTCGGCGCGGCCTGCGGACTCGCCGTCCTCTCGCACACGCTCCTCGACTTCGCCCTCACGGAGTCGCGCGGCGTCGAGCTGCTCTGGCCCCTCTCGCCGCGCAGGTTCCGGCTCAGAATCCCGAACCCCATCGACTACAGTTGGCGGCACGCCTCTCTGCGCGCGACGGCGCTCGACGTGGCGCAGATTTGCGCGCGGGAGTTCGCGCTCTACGCGCCGCCCCTCGCGGCCGTCCTGCTCTTCAAGCACGCGCGCCGACGCCGCCGAGACTGACAGACAGACAGCCGGGCTGTTAAAGTTTTGCTACTGACTACTGTCTACTGTCTACTTCTTTATGCTCAATTTCGCCATCCAGACCGCGAGAGAGGCCGGGCAGATTCTGGCCGACAAGTTCGGGCGCGCCTTGCAGGTGTCGAACAAGGGCGACATAGACCTCGTCACCGAGTCCGACCTCGCGGCCGAGCGCCTCATCGTCGAGCGCATCCGCAGCTACCACCCGCGCCACCGCATCCTGACCGAAGAGTCGGGCGACGTGGCCGAGGCCGGCGGCCCCGACTCCGCGCACAAGTGGATCATCGACCCGCTCGACGGCACGACCAACTACGCGCACGGCTACCCGGTCTTCTGCGTCTCCATCGCGCTCGAACACGAGGGGCGCGTC
>DAIRFV010000507.1:0-2376 GCA_036794905.1 Pyrinomonadaceae bacterium
AAGGTCTTGACGCCGAAGTTCTTGTGGCGCGCCAGCTCGTGGAGGATGTCGGAGGCCGGCGTGATCGGGTAGGAGCCGTAGAAGAGCGGGCGGCCGGCCAGCTCGGCGGCGGTGACGAAGCCGATGGCGGTCGCCTCGTTGCCCGTGATCTTGCGGTACTTGCCCGGCGCGATGACGGCCTTCTTCACCTTGTAGTGCGTGGTGAAGACCTCGGTCGTGTCGGCGAAGTTGTAGCCCGTCTTCAGGGCGACCTCGTTGGCGCGCATCACCTCCTCGTTCTTCCTGAACTTGGAGCGAATCCATTCGAGCGTCGGCTCCATCGGGCGGTCGTAGAGCCAGTAGAGGATGCCGAGCGCGAAGAAGTTCTTGCAGCGGTCCATCTCCTTGCGCGAGAGCTTGATGCCCGCCTCCTGCAGCGCGCGGATGTTGACCGTCGTGATGGGCAGCTTGTGGACGCGGTAGCCGCGCAGCGTCTCGTCTTCGAGCGGGTTCGAGGGGTAATTCGCCTTCTTCAAATTCTCCTTGTTGAACTCGTCGGTGTTGATGAGGAGCGTGCCGCCGTCCGCGAGGTCGGGGAGGTTGACCTTGAGCGCCGCCGGGTTCATCGCGACGAGCACGTCGGGCTGGTCGCCGGGCGTGCGGATGTCGCGGCTGGAGAAGTTGAGCTGGAAGCCCGAGACGCCCGGCAGAGAGCCGGCCGGGGCGCGTATCTCGGCGGGGAAGTCGGGCAGGGTCGAGATGTCGTTCCCGACGATGGCCGAGGTGTTGGTGAACTGCGTGCCCGTGAGCTGCATGCCGTCGCCGGAGTCGCCGGCGAAGCGGATGGTCACGGTCTCAAGCTCTTCAACGTCTCGCTCCCGCGCTTCGGCGGGCGGGTTCTCGATGATGGCGCTCATACTCTACGTTTCGTCCTTTGTAATGGGATGCGGGCGGCGGTCGGAGATGGGTGGCAGCGACTTCATTAACCTTAAGAATGTCTTTGACGGGGGAGCCCCGAGGCGGTCGAACGTTCGCGGTCATTCTAACACACCCGCGCGCGGCAAACTCAAGGCGCCCCGCCGCCGTTGGGCCGCGACTCCGGCGGCGCGTAAAATCACGCGGCGCCGGGTGAAAATCCCCGCGCGCGAGCCCGCGGCGGCCTCTTTCCGTCAGGCAACAAATCCCGTGCCCGCGCGCGCCGGACGTTGACAGGGCGGCCCGGCCGCACGATACTGCCCCCCCGAGCATTCAACCGCTTACGCCCGACACACCGGCCGGAGATTCGGCGACAATTCTTAGAGACGAGCAGACCCGAAAGGAGAGACTGAAGTGAAGACGAAGGGCTATTCATTTCTGACCCTTGCGCTACTAAGCCTCACAGTCCTCGGCTTTCAGACGGCGGCGGCCCAGTTCCCGAGGGTTCCGAAGATTCCGAAACCCAACAGCCAGCCGAAGCCCACGCCGACGCCCGCCGCGCAGCCGGCGGCCACCAGCCCCGCCGCGCAGCCGGCGGCGGCGACGCAGCCGGCCGCGGGCAGCACGACGAGTCAGGCCCCGACGGGGCCCGACCAGCCGACCCTCGCCAAAGACTCGCTCCAGGTGACGGCCTGGACGAACAATTCCTACAAAGGGAACTACGACGTGTGGAGCTGGGTGCCGAAGTTCGCGTTCCGCGTCAACGGCCCTATCCCCAGCGGGAGCCAGCTCTACGTCGAGGTGCAGCAGCCCGGCGGCACGGCGCCGTGGCTCTCGTTCGACTGCGAGACGGGCGAGACGAAGCCGGGCTACTGGTGGAAGACCGAGTGCGGCGGCCGCCAGGTCGAAGACAAGAGCATCCTGCCGGTCGGCCCGGTCAACTTCGCCATCAAGCTGCGGAACGAGCTGTCCGGGACGAACACGACCATCTTCAACGGCAAGATGAAGGTGGCGAAGACGCTCTCGAACGAGCACGGCCCGAAGGCCGCGCAGAAGTTCGTCTACTACGTTGACCACGACTGGAACCTGCCCATCGGCTACGTCTGGTACTCGCCGGACAGCGTCTACGGGTGGGACTACCCGGACTTCCACGTCGCCTTCTGGGTGCGCGGCGACGCGTACAAGTTCGACCCGCACCTCTTCTACAAGGGGCAGGAGATCGGCCGCCTCTTCATGGACGGCATGCAGGTGGGCAAGGGCGGTTGCGGGACGAAGGTCGAGAACAACACGACGCACTTCGTCAACGAAGGCATGCCTCAGAAGGCGAAGTGGGCGCTCGTCGAGTGCGACTTCCCCGTCGTGAAGCGGTGGGACAAGACGAACGGCGGGCAGGGGCAGCCGAACACCAACGAGATGTTCAAGATGGCCGCGAACCCCGGCGAGTACGAGTTCAAGCTGCTGTGGAACAACAAGCTGGCGCGC
>DAIRFV010000248.1:0-7887 GCA_036794905.1 Pyrinomonadaceae bacterium
TATTACATGGGGACGACCGGCGGCGGGCTCTGGAAGACGGACGACATGGGCATCAGCTGGCGGAACATCTCGGACGGTTATTTTAAGACCGGTTCGGTGGGGGCCATCGCCGTCGCCCAGAGCGACCCGAACGTCGTCTACGTCGGCATGGGTGAGCACGCGGTGCGGGGTGTGATGACGCACCACGGGGACGGCGTGTACAAATCGACCGACGCGGGCAAGACCTGGAAGCGGGTCGGGCTGGAACAGACCCAGCACATCTCCCGCGTCATCGTCGATCCTAAAAACCCGGACGTCGTCCTCGTCGCCGCGCAGGGCGCCCTCTACAGCAAGTCGCCGCAGCGGGGCGTCTATAAATCCACCGACGGCGGGGCCACCTGGAAGAACGTTCTGTTCGTGGACGAGAAGACCGGCGCGGCGGAGTTGTCGATGGACATGACCAACCCGCGCATCCTCTACGCGGCGATGTGGGAGCACGGCCGGCTCCCGTGGAAGGTCATCAGCGGGGGGCCGGGCAGCGGCCTGTACAAGTCCACCGACGGCGGCGAGACGTGGGAGAAGTTGAAAGAGGGTTTGCCGGAAGAGTTGGGCAAGATGGCGATTGCCGTCAGCCGCTCCAACCCGGAGAAGGTGTACGCGCTGATCGAGAGCGATTCCGAGAAGGAGGCGGGCGGCCTGTTCGTCTCGCACGACGCCGGAAAGAAGTGGAGCCGGATTACCAACGACCACCGTCTGGTGCAGAGGGCCTGGTACTACATCGAACTCTTCATCGACCCGAAAGACGAAGAGACCATTTACGTCTTGAGCGCGCCGGCCCTGCGCTCGACCGACGGCGGTAAGACGTGGGAGACCCTTTCGGGCACGCACGGCGATTATCACGACCTCTGGATCAACCCGGACAACCCGCACAACTTCATCATCTCGAACGACGGCGGCGCCGCCATCACCTTCAACCGGGGGAAGAGTTGGAGCACGCAGAGCAACATGCCGACCGCGCAGTTCTATCGCATCAACGTGGACAACCAGTTCCCCTACCGCATCTACGGGGGCCAGCAGGACAACACGTCCGTCTCCATCGCCAGCCGCGAGCTGGGCGGCGGCGGGATTACCCCGGCCAGTTGGACGGCTTCCGCGGGCGGCGAGAGCGCCTTCCTCGCGTTCGACCCCGAAGACCCCAGGTACGTCATGGGCGGGAGTTATCAGGGGACGATTGAGGTGATTGATACGAAAGCGAAGGCGGGCACCGGCATCATGGCCGCGCCCATTCAATACCTCGGCATGGACGCGAAGGATTTGAAGTATCGTTTCAACTGGAACGCCCCGATCATCTGGAGCAAACACGAACCCAACACCTTCTACCACGGCGCGCAGTACCTGTTGAAGACGAGCGACATGGGCAAGACCTGGAAAGAAGTCTCGCCCGACCTCACGCGCAACGAGAAGGAGAAGCAGGGGAAGGGCGGCGGGCCTTACACGAACGAGGCGGTCGGCGCGGAGAATTACGGCACGCTCAGTTACGTCGTCGAATCGCCGCACGAGAAGGGCGTGCTCTGGGCGGGCAGCGACGACGGGCTCGTCCAACTGACGCGCGACGGCGGCGCGACGTGGAAGAACGTCACCCCGAAGGGTCTGGCGGAATGTCTCGTCAACGCCATCGAGGTGTCGCCGCACGACAAGGCGACCGCCTACATCGCGACGACCCGGTACAAGTTCAACGACCACACCCCGGGCCTCTACAAGACCACGGATTACGGCACCACCTGGACGAAGATCAACCACGGCCTGCCGGCCAACGCCTTCACGCGCGTCGTCCGTGAAGACGACGTGCGCAAAGACCTCCTCTTCGCGGGCACCGAACTCGGCGTCTTTGTGTCGTGGAACGGGGGAGGGAATTGGTCGGCGTTCCAGTTGAATCTGCCCGTCACTCCGATCACCGACCTGCGGGTTCACCGGGGGGACTTGATCGCCGCCACGTCGGGCCGTTCGTTCTGGGTCCTGGATGACCTGGGTCTCATCCGGCAGTACAAAAAAGAGACGCCGACCTTCGCCGTCTACCGGCCCGAAAACGCGTACCTCGTCAACGGGTCGAGCGACCTCGACGAGTCGGAGGAGGAGTTCACGGGGGCCAACAGATTCAGAGGCGTCAACCCGGCGACCGGGGTGGTCTTCTACTACCGGCTGCCCGAGCTGAAGAAGACCGACGAGATTACTTTGGAGGTCAAAGACGCGGCGGGAGTCACCGTCCGCCGCTACTCTTCAAAGGCGGATGACAAGTACAGGAAGTATGACGGCGGCCCGAAGGCGGAGCCGCTGCTGCCCAAGGCTCAAGGGCTGAACCGGTTCGTGTGGGACATGCGTTACGCGACGATGCCGGGCGTGCCGCTGGTCTACATCGAGAGCAGCTACGCCGGGCACAAAGCGCCGCCGGGGAAGTACCACGCCACTTTGAAAATGGGCGAACAGACGGTCGCCACCGAATGGGAGATTCTGCCCAACCCGCTCTACCCGACGAGCGCCGCCGAGTACGGTGAGTATCACCGGGTCATGCTGGGCATGGAGACGGAACTGGCTTCGATGCACCGCATGGTCAACAGTCTTTACGAAAAACAGAAACAGCTTGAGTCGCTGCTCAGCTCGTTACCCGCCGAGGCGAAATTCGGCCCCATTAAAAAGGATGGCGAGGCGCTCTTAAAGAAGTTGAAGGCGTGGGACGAAGACATGGTGCAGCGCAAGTCAAAGGCGTACGACGATGTCGAGAACTTCCCCAACAAGTTTACCGCCAACTACATGTTCCTCATCAACCAGACTGAAAGCGATCTGCCCAGAGTGAATCAGCCGTCGCTGGATCGGCTGAAGCAGTTGAGTGCGGAATGGTCGGCCCTCAAAGCGAGGGCCGAGGAGATGTCTGACAGAGACATCCCGGCGCTCAAT
The DNA here is from genome assembly GCA_036794905.1 of Pyrinomonadaceae bacterium. Classification (GTDB taxonomy): domain Bacteria; phylum Acidobacteriota; class Blastocatellia; order Pyrinomonadales; family Pyrinomonadaceae; genus QHXN01. The sequence continues at coordinate 2,932 of DAIRFV010000248.1, forward strand.
AAGCGTTTGTGGGAGGCCGGACTCGGGGCCATCTGGAAGGAATAGAAGCTGTCAGCCGGGCGGTCAGAACCGCCCGCGGTAGCGGGTGGGTCAGGCGCACGCTTAGAGGGTTCCCCGAGCGAGACGCACCCACCCGCTACCGCGGGCGGTTCTGACCTGTCCCACCTCGCGGCTGTCGCGCCCGACTGCACCCCGCCATAACCAGCCCGCCGCGGCGCGCGCCGCGCGCCTCACTCTCGTCGGGCCACTCAAGAATCAGCCAAGCCCGATGCGTAACCTTTAGAATGCAGGTCGGCCGTCTCGACTGAGCCGAAGAGGGCGGCGCCGCGGGCCGCGTCCCGCGCAGGGTCGTGTAAGTGGTGAGTATGCGAGTAATTCACGCAAAGGTCGCTGTCCCCCCTCAAAACCCGCGCGTCTCGCGTCCGCGCCTGCTCAGGGTGTTGGGCGAGGGGCTCGACTCTTGCTCCACCACCATCATCACGGGTCGCGCGGGCGCGGGCAAGACGCTGCTGGCGAAAGATTTCGTGCGGGGCTGCGGGCGGCGCACGGCGTGGTATACGGTCGAAGCTCACGACGGCGAACTGCCGATCTTCTTACGCTACCTGGTCGAAAGCGTCGGCCGGCAGCGCCCGGGCTTCGGGCGTGAGGTGCTGGCGAACTTCGAGGGGGCGCCGGGCTTTGACGACATCCCGACGCTCGCCGAAGCGTTCCTCTATGAACTGCAGGAGTGCCGGGGCGAACCGCTGATGCTGGTGGTTGACGACCTGCACCTGATCTACGACGCCGAGTGGGTCGTGCCGTTCTTCCGCCGGCTCCTGCCGCTGCTGCCCACGGAGGCGCACATGCTCATCATCGGGCGCAGTCTGCCGCCGACGCCGGTGTGGCGCATGCGCTCGAAGCAGACGCTCTGCCTCGTCGAAGAGGCCACGCTGGCATTCACCCCGCAGGAGGCGGCGGAGTTGTTCGCCAGCTACGGCCTCGCGGGACGCGACGCGCGCGCGGCGCTCGAACAGTCGCAGGGTCGCGCCGCCGTCCTCGACGGGATGGCGCGGCGGATGGTTGGGGGGACGGCGGGGGGGTTGAGGGCGCCCGCCTCCGCAACCCCGTAGAGGCGTGGCTGCCGCCGTGTTAAGCTCGGTCTAAATTTCATGAGAGCGGCAGAGGCTTCGCCCGATGGCACAGAGGAACCGAAGCGACGGCATACCCCTACCGGCATCTCGCCGGCCGACGCCGGAGGACGCGCCGAAGCGGCCCGGGTTCTTCCTGCGGACGAAACTCCTCCCGCCGCGCCCGGCCTCCGTCCTGCTCTCGCGCCCGCGCCTGACCGAACGCCTCCAGGCCAACCTCTCGCACCCGGTCACGCTCGTGGCCGCCCCCGCCGGCTCGGGTAAGACCACTCTCGTCGCGGACTTCGTCAGGGCACACGCACACCAACTCGTCTGGTACCAGCTCGACCACACGGACGCCGACCCGCTCGTCTTTCTCGAATACCTCACGCACGGGGTCAGGCAGGCCGTGCCCGGCTTCGGCGACGTGACGCTCTCCTACCTGCGGCAGTCGGCCGACGAGGTCGCGCGCCACCCCGCGCGCGCCGTGGACGTACTCCTGAACGAGGTGCTACAGGAGGTCAGCCGCCGGCTCGTCGTCGTGCTCGACGACTACCACCACCTGGGCCGCGAGACGGCCGTACACGCCGTCCTCGACCGCCTCATCTCATACCTGCCGGACGTGATGCACGTCATCGTCGTCTCGCGCGACGTGCCGCCGCTGGCCCTCTCGCGCCTGCGCTCGCAGGACTCGCTCGTCATCATCGACCGCCAGGAGCTCCTGTTCACCGACGAGGAGACGCGCGAGCTGTTCCGGCAGGTGTTCGACCTTGAGCTGACGCCCGAACAGTTGACCGAGTACCGCGAGCGCACGCAGGGTTGGATCACGGCGCTGCAACTGGTCAGGCAGTTCGCGCAACGCGAGGCGTTGACTGCGGCGGGCGCGGAAGCGGGCGCGGCCGACCTCAAGGAAATTTTGCGGCGGTCGGAGCACGACATCTTCGACTACTTCGCCGAGGAGGTCTTCGCCGACGAGCCGGAGGACGTGCGGCGATTCCTGCTGCGCATCTCGCTGCTCGACCGGATCGAGTTGGACGTGTGCGCGCGCCTCTACCCGGAGGTGCACAGCCGGCACGTCCTGCCGGAGCTGGTGCGCCGCAACGTCTTCATGACGGTGGCGAGTGACAGCCGCGGCGAAGAGTACAGGCTCCACCCGCTCTTCCGGAGTTTCTTACAGCGCCGGCTGCGCCAGGAGTCTGGAGCGGACGCGTTGGCCGCCGAGCACGCGCGGTACGCCGACTGTTACCTCGAACGCGGCGAGTGGGAGCACGCGGCGCGCCACCTCATCGCCACGGAAGACTTCGGGCGGGCCGCCGCGGTCGTCGCCGAGCGGGGCGGCCACTGGATTGCCGCGGGCGCTCTGGCCTCACTCGTCACCCTCGTGGAGGTGCTGCCGGCCGCAGCGCTCAGGGCGCAGCCGCGCGCCCTCTTCTACCGCGGCGAGGTCGCGCGGCTGCGCGAGGAACTGGACGCGGCGCGCCTGCTTTACAGGCGCGCGGCGGCGCTCCTGCACGAGCAGAACGACCGCGAGGGCGAGGCCGAAACGCTCCGCTCGCTGGCGACCGTCGAGCGCCGTTACGGCGACCTGGAAACGGCGCTCGCTTACCTTGATCGCGCCGTCGAGCTGGTGGACGAGGACTCGGTCGTGCGCGTCAAATGTGCCGGCACGCGCGGGCTGTGTCTGATGGCGAAGGGAGATTGGGCCGCGGCCGAACGCGAGTTCCGCGCCGCGTTGCAGGGCGCGGAAGACCACGGGGACGAGCATTACGCACGCCTGATGTCGCACAACCTGGGGCTGCCGGCGTTGACCCGCGGCGATTTCGCAGAGTCTTTGCGCTGGCTGCGCCACTCGCTCCAGTACCGAGGGAATGCGCCGCCGATCCCGCAGGAGGCGGCCGTGCACCTCAACATGGCGCGCTGTCACCTCTACCGGGGCGAGTTCGCCGAGTGCGAGGAACACCTCAACCGCTCGCTCGAACTGTCACAACTCTTCAACCTGAGCGTGCTGCAAGCCGAGGTCTTCGAGTCCTACGGCAACTTCTACCGCGAGCAGCGAGAGGTGGCGCGGGCCCTGGAGTTTTACACGCGGGCGGCGCGCATTTATAAAGAGGCCGGACTCGACCTCGCGCGGCTGGAACTGCCGGAAGAGCAGGCGATGCTCTCCGCGCAGGAGGGCGATTTGGCAGCGGCGCGCGCGGCCCTCGACCGCCACGTCGAAGCGCGCGCCGCCCTGCGAAACGAGGCGGCCCTGAAATCGGCCGTGCTGGCCCGCGCCAACGTCATGCTCGCGCAGGGCGAGCATACGGCCGCGCGCGCCGAACTCGGCCCGGCCCTCGCTTACTTCCGCGAACACAACCGGCACTACTACGAGGCGGAGGCTTGCATCGCGCTCGCCTCCTGCGCCCTGGCCGCGAACCGGGAGCATGAATATCTTGAGCACCTGCGGCGCGCGTTGGAGTTGGCCGTGCGCTACGACTACGAGTACTGGCTCCGGCGCGAGGTGGAACGCAACCCACGGCTCTTCTCCCCCGAACAGTCGCGCAAGCTGCTGCCCGTAGACCTGCGTCAGAGACTCTCGGCGCTTGAGGCCCAAGCGCCGCCGTCACGCGAGCCGTCACCGCCGCCGCCGCGCCCCGCGTCGGCCCAGCCCTCAAGCGACCTGACCATCAACATGCTGGGCCTGGTGGAAATCTACCGCGACCCGGCGCGCCCGCTCGCCCCGGACGCGTGGACGAGCAAGCGCGCCCGCGACATCCTCTGCTTCATCGCCTCGCGCCAGCACCGCCGCGCCTCGAAAGACACGCTGGTTGACACCTTCTGGCGCGACGACGACCCCGAGAGCGTCGAAAAAAAGTTCCACCCCACGATCTCTTACGTCCGCAAGGCGCTCAACAGCAATCAGCTCCTCAGGCAGAACTTCCTGCTGTATAGGGACGGGGACTACCTGCTCAACCCGGACCTCTCCTACCGCTCGGACGTGGAGGAGTTCGACGGGCTGGTTGCCGAGGCCGCGGCGGCGCACAGGCGTGGTCAGTCAGAGCAGTGTCAACGCGCTTACGAGGAGGCGGTGGCGCTCTACCGCGGCGAGTTCATGCAGGGCACACACGACGCGTGGGTCGAGGAGCAACGCTCTTACTACCGCGACCAATACCTACGCATGCTCGAAAAGCTCGCCGCGGCCGCGCAGGATTCGGGGGAGTGGGAACGTTCGCTCAGCCTCGCGCAGAAAATACTGCGCGACGACCCGTTCCGCGAGGAGGTTCACTGCCGCGTCATGCGCGCGCACGCGGCGCTGGGGAACCGCGTCGCCGTCAAAGAGCAGTACGAGACGCTGCGCGGCCTCCTGCTCAAGGAACTCGGCGTCGAGCCCGCACAGGAGACGCGCCGGGTCTACCGCGAGTCGGTCAACTGAGCCGGGGGCTTGCACCCTCGAATGATTTACCCGGCCCGCGCCGTTGCTGTATTATCCGTTCGACTCCGAGCGCTGATAGTAGATGCAGGCGGGTGCTGATGCCGAGCCCTGGTTGAACCGGCTAAGCGTCCCCGCGCCGTCGGCTTCGAAGTCAACCTCACGTCTCCTTGAAGTCGTTAGAAGTAGCACTGTCTCCGCCCGTTTGTAGCTATGCACGCGTTTCACAGGTCGCGTAAAGTCGTCGCCGTGCTCCTCGCCTACGTGCTGTGCGCCGGCGCGGCGAGGGCCGGCGTGAGCGTCACGCGTGGAGAAGGCATCGCCCTCACCGGCGCCGATGGAATCACCTTCAACGGCATCAGCGGCATCACGGCCACGGGCAGCGACGACCTGCTCGCCTTTAAGGTCAACGGCATCACCGCGACGGGTTCCGACGGCATC
>DAIRFV010000248.1:7987-9211 GCA_036794905.1 Pyrinomonadaceae bacterium
CGACGGCATCGTCGCCACGGGGTCTGACGGCCTGCCTTACGCCGGGGCCGATTCGCTCTTCGCACGTGGCGTGGACTCCATGACCCTGGCCGCGGCCGACGGCATCGCCGTCACGGGTTCCGACGGCATCTCCGTGACCGGCTCCGACGGCTCCCGCCAACACCTCGACTCGCTCGTGCTCCGGAAGGCGGAAGGCATCACCGCGACCGGCTCGGATGGCATCGTCGCGACCGGCAGCGACGGCATCGTCGCGACGGGCTCGGACGGCATCACCGCAACAGGCAGTGACGCCTTGTACTTCGCGCGCGTCCACGGCATCACCGCGACCGGCTCGGACGCCGTCACCGTGACGCGCGCGCAGGGCATCACCGCGACCGGCAGCGACGGCCGCATCTTCTCCGTCGTGCCGGGCAGCGTCCGCATAGAGGGCGCGCACACCTTCATCGCGACCGGCGCGGACGGGGTGACGCTCCAGGGCTTTGACGGCATCACCGCGACCGGCTCGGACGCCGTCACGGCGATTGTCGGCGACGCCGTGCAACTCGCCGGACTCCAGAGTCTCGACCCCGAACTCGCCATCCTGCTCGACCGCGCGGCCGACGACAGCAACATCAACGCGGCGGTCGTCTACCACCGGCAGCCGGGCGAGACTGACCTCGCAGACCTGCGGCTCAACGGCATCCTCGGCGGCACGCGCTACCGCGCGCTGCCGGTGATTACCGTGACGGCGACGCGCCGACAACTCGTTAACATCTCGCGTCTCCCGGCGGTGCGCTCCATCTACGGCAACCGCACGCTGCAAACGACCTCCGACCCATACCTCGCCCCGGCGGGTGCGGAGCGCGTCGCGCGCGACTCGGAGCTGACGAGCTTCAACGCGGGACTGCCCGTCACCGGGCGCGGCGTCACGGTCGCCGTGATCGACACGGGTTTGGACGGCACGCACGCCGATCTGGCCGGCCGCGTCGCACAGAACGTCAAGCTGTTGGACACGCAGAGCCTGAGCGTCGGATTTACGCCGCCCGTGAGCGTCGAGAATTTGCCGAACACCGATCTGGTCTACGGCCACGGCACTTTCGTCGCGGGCATGATCGCGGGCGACGGCGCGCGCTCGGGCGGTGTCTACGCGGGCGTGGCGCCGGGCGCGAGGCTGTTGGGGTTGAGCGCGGGCGAACTGAACCTCTTCCACGTGCTCGCGGCATTCGACTACCTGCTCGCGCGCCC
>DAIRFV010000508.1:0-2363 GCA_036794905.1 Pyrinomonadaceae bacterium
CCTACACCGAGGAGAAGATTCTGGGACGCCTGCGCGGCGTGATGCGCGAGCGCACGTCGCTCATCGTCTCGCACCGCATCTCGACCGTCCGCGACGCGGACCTCATCTGCGTCTTAGACGAAGGCCGCATCGTCGAGCGCGGCACGCACGAGGAGCTGCTCGCGCTGGGCGGCGAGTACGCAGACCTCTACGAGCGGCAGTTGCTCGAAGAGGAGCTGGCGGCGAGCTGAACCCGGGCGGTCTGGAAAGGACGTTGGCGAGAATGATGAATCGACCGACCACAGTCGCGGGATCGGAAGTTCACCTCCGCACGCTGCGGATACTCTGGGGCGCCTTCCTGATCTGCGTCGCACTGTTCGTCCTCGTCACCTGGGTCACCCGGCCGTCCGAGCTGCCGGACGAACTCGGCCGCGGCGTCCACCCGTTGCTCTACGCGCTGGCGGCCCTGGCGGTCTCGGCCGTGGCCGCCTCCTTCCCCGTGAAGGCGGCCTTCTACCGGCGCGCGGCCGAGCACCGGCAGCCTGCGCTGACGCAGGCGGGTCTCACCATCGCGATGGCGCTCTGCGAATCGGCCGTCCTGTTCGGGCTGGTGGGCGTCTTCGTCACCCGGAACGACGCCGCCTACCTGCTCTTCGCGCTCGGGGCGGTCGGCATGCTGCTGCACTTCCCGCGCCGCGAGCAGGTGGAGGCGGCGTTCCACAAGTCGTCGGTGTGAGCCGCGCGCCGAAAGGTTTTTGAAGTAAGAATGTCAGCGACAGTCCAACAGTTTCACGAGGAGGAGGCGCTCAAGAAGTTCGACCGCGGGAGCGCGTGGCGACTGCTGCGCTACCTGCGGCCGTATAAGCGCCTCATCGTGCCGGCGCTCGTGCTGACGCTCGTCGTCAACGCGCTCGGCGTCGTCGAGCCGAAGTTCTTCCAGTACGCCATCGACTGGCACATCATCCCGAAGAGCCTGTCGGGCTTGCAGTGGCTCGCCCTCACCTTCCTCGGCGTCAAGCTCTTGCAGATGCTCGTCTCCTACTTGCAGGCCGTGCTCTTGCAGTCGGTCGGCCAGCACGTCATGTACGACCTGCGCGCCGAACTGTACGAGAAGTTGCAGCGGCAGGAGGTCGCCTACTTCGACCGCAACCCCGTCGGCCGCATCATGACGCGCCTGACTTCGGACGTGGACGCCCTGAACGAGCTGTTCACCTCGGGCGTCATCGAGGGTCTGGGCGACGTGCTGATGGTCTTCGCCATCGTCGGTTTCATGGCGTGGATGGACTGGCGGCTGACGCTCGTCGCCCTCGTCACGGTGCCGCTCCTCTTCGCGGCGACGACGTGGTTCCGCAACCACGCGCGGCGCGGCTACGACCTCGTGCGGACGAAGCTGGCGCGCATCAACTCGTTCCTGCAGGAGCACATCTCCGGCGCGCAGACCGTCCAGATTTTCAACCGCGAGGCGAAGTCCCTGCGCCAGTTCCACGACGCCAACAACGACTACCGGCAGGCCAACGTCCAGACCATCTTCTACTACGCGGTCTTCTTCCCGCTCGTGGACCTGATCGGCTCGTTCGGCGTCGCGCTCATCGTCTGGTACGGCGGCTTGCGCGTGATGCAGAACACGCCCGAGCAGACCGTGCTCTCCATCGGCGCGCTCGTCGCCTTCATCCAGTACTCGCAGAGGCTCTTCCAGCCCATCCGCGACATCTCGGACAAGTACAACGTCTTTCAGGCGGCGCTCGTCGCCTCGCAGCGCATCTTCCGCACGCTCGACCTGCCCGTCGCCGTCACGACGCCGGCCGAGCCGAAGAGGACGGGGCGCGCGCGCGGGCGCGTCGAGTTCCGCAACGTCTGGTTCGCCTACAAGGACGAGGACTGGGTGCTGAAGGACGTGTCGTTCGTGGCCGAGCCGGGGCAGACGGTCGCGCTCGTCGGCCACACCGGCTCGGGCAAGACGACGATCACCAACCTCCTCATGCGCTTCTACGACGTGCAGCGCGGGCAGGTACTTCTGGACGGCGTGGACGTGCGCGAGTGGGACTTGAAGGCGCTGCGGGAGAACTTCGCCGTCGTGTTGCAGGACGTGTTCCTCTTCAGCGGGACGGTCGAAGGCAACATCCGCCTGGGCCGCGCGGACGTGCCGGACGAGCGCGTCCGGTGGGCCGCGCGTGAGGTGCACGCCGACGGCTTCATCGAACGTCTGCCCGAAGGCTTCAAGTCCGAGGTGCGCGAGCGCGGCGCGGGGCTCTCGGTCGGCCAGAAGCAGCTCATCTCTTTCGCGCGCGCGCTCGCCTTCGACCCCGCGCTCCTCATCCTCGACGAGGCGACCAGCTCCATCGACACCGAGACCGAGCAGCTCATCCAGCAGGCCATCGAGCGCG
>DAIRFV010000035.1:0-32956 GCA_036794905.1 Pyrinomonadaceae bacterium
ACTTCGAGTACTTCGCCGGCTGGGCCACGAAGATCGAGGGCGAGACCATCCCCGTGCCCGGCCAGATGTTCAACTACACGCTGCGCGAGCCGGTGGGCGTCTGCGGCCAGATCATCCCCTGGAACTTCCCGCTGCTGATGGCCGCCTGGAAGCTCGCGCCCGCACTCGCCGCCGGCAACACGGTCGTCCTCAAACCCGCCGAGCAGACGCCCGTCACGGCCATGGAGCTGGGCAAGCTCATCCAGGAGGCCGGCTTCCCCGACGGCGTCGTCAACATCGTCCCCGGCTACGGCGAGACGGCCGGCGCGGCCCTCGCCGCCCACCCCGATGTGGATAAGGTCGCCTTCACCGGCTCGACCGAGGTCGGCAAGCTCGTGGCGAAGGCCGCGGCCGACAACCTCAAGAAGGTCTCGCTGGAGCTCGGCGGCAAGGCCCCCAACATCGTCTTCGCCGACGCCGACATGGAGCAGGCCGTCAACGGCGCGATGATGGGCATCTTCTTCAATCAGGGGCAGGTCTGCTGCGCCGGCTCGCGCCTCTTCCTCCACGAGGACGTCAAGGAGGAGTTCCTCGGCCGCTTCCAGGAGCGGGCCGGCCGGGTCAAGGTCGGCGACCCGATGGACGCCGCGACGCAGATGGGGCCGCAGGTCAGCGAGGAGCAGCTCAACCGCATCAAGGGCTACGTGGACATCGCCAAGGGCGAGGGCGCGCAGGTGCTCGCGGGCGGCTGCCCGCCGCAGCTCGAAGGCGACTTCCAGAAGGGCTACTTCTTCCAGCCGACCATCTTCGGCGACGTGACGAACTCGATGCGCGTCGCGCAGGAAGAGATCTTCGGGCCGGTCGTCTCCGTCATCACCTTCGAGGACGAGGACGACCTCATCAAGCAGGCCAACGAGGTCGTCTACGGTCTGTCGGCCGGCATCTGGACGAAGGACATCACGCGCGCGCACCGCTTCGCCAAGGCGGTCAAGGCGGGCACGGTCTGGATCAACACCTACAACATGTTCAATGCGGCCTCGCCCTTCGGCGGCTACAAGCAGTCGGGCTACGGCCGCGAGATGGGCAAGCACGCGCTCGAGATGTACACGCAGGTCAAGAGCGTCTGGGTCGATCTCTCCGGCAAGCCCATCGGCTGGTTCGGGAAATAAGAGAACTGACCACAGAGGCACAGAGGCACAGCTCTAAGACTTATGTCTTTAAAGCTGTGCCTCTGTGCCTCTGTGGTTAATTTCTGGAGGGTCTTACGGCTGCGCGGCTTCGTAGACGAGCACGCGCTTGCGCCGGCTCCTGCCGACGGCGTAGCCGATGAGCGCCCCGGCCCCCGCGCCGAGCACGGCCAGTCCCGCGGTGATGGGTGCGTCGAGGTCGTTGAAGCTGTCATCCGCGCTGCTCCCGGCTACGCCGACCGCCAGTCCCGCGCCCCCGCCCGCCGCCAGCCCGATCAGCGCCCCCTTCTTCGCAGAGCTGCCGCCGACCCTGTGAATTCTCAAGACCTCCCCGGCCTTCAACTCGGTCGGTTTGCCGCCGACCGTCAGGGACAGCCCGTCGTCCGACACGCCCGTCAGCCGGCCCTCGACGGTCTTACCCGTCCTGAGTTTCACGGACAGTTTGCTGCCCGTCTCGACGGCCTTGAGGGACGACCAGTCGCCGCTCGCGGTCTGCGCCGACGCGACGGGTGACAGCAACAGAGACGCAATCAGGACGAGGCCGAACGCCAACCTTCTGCTGCCGGCGAACATAAGACGGCTCCTTCCGTGCGGGCGCACCCGCCCGCGTGGTTCGAACCCCGCCCCTCGTTCGACGCGTGCGGCCCGTGTTGATGGGAAAGGCTGCCGCATCATACGCCCATCCGGGCCGCGTTTCTACCCCTTCGGCCGCGGCAGCAGCGGCTCGCAGTTGAGCGTCTGCGGGCCGGCGTCGGTGCAGACGGCGTACTTCGCGCCCTCGTACATGGTGACGCCGGCGTGCTCGCCGCGCGCGTTGAGGACGTAGAAGTTGATGCCGAAGGAGGGGTTGCCGTCCCGGTTGAGCAGGCGCTTCTCGATTGTGTTGGCCTTGATGCGGCGCAGCGCCTCCATCCCCGCGTCCTTCGGGTGCTTGCCCCTGCGCATCTCCTCGACGATGAGGAAGGAGCAGAGGTTATAGAGGTTCGCCTCGCCCCTTCCGGTCGAGCCGGCCGCGCCGACCGCGCCGTCCACGTAGAGCCCCGCGCCGAGGATGGGCGAGTCGCCGACGCGCCCCGGTATCTTCCACGCGAGCCCCGAGGTCGTCGTCACGCCGCAGACCTCGCCCCTCGCGTTGACCGCGTCGCAGTTGATCGTGCCGTAGAAGTGCTCCTCGCGGATGAGCCCCTCGCGCACCATCTTCAGCCCCTCGCGCCGCCACAACTCCGCCCGCTTCGCCGGGTCGAGGTAGTGGCCCGGGTCTGTGCGCCGCTTCCATTCGAGCCACAGCCGGCGCGAGTTCTCGGTGTTCAGGTCGTCCTCGACACGGAACCCCATGTTGCGCGCGAAGACCTGCGCGCCGTGGCCGACGAGCAGGTGGTGGTCGGTCGTCTCCATCACGGCCTTCGCCACGAGCGAGGGCGTGCGCACGCCTTCGAGCGAGGCCACGGCCCCCGCGCGCTTCTTCGGCCCGTGCATGACGGAGGAGTCGAGCTGGACGACGCCGTCGGCGTTCGGCAGACCGCCGTAGCCGACGCTGTCGTCGAGCGGGTCTAACTCGACGATGTTGACGCCCGCGAGGCACGCGTCGAGCACGTCGGCTCCGCCCGAGGTCATCAGGCGGAAGGCGCGCTGGACGCACGTCTCTTCGCCGCCGTTCTTGAACTGGTTGCCGTTCGAAGAGGCGACGACCGCCGGCCGCGCGCCCTGCACGATGACGGCGGGCGCGCCCGCGCTCAGAGTGTTGGCGGAGGCCGCGGCCACGCCGGCCGCCGCGCCCGCGCGAAGAAAATCGCGCCTTCTCATCTTGCTGCCCATCGTTTTCTCCCTCAAGGTTTGGCGTCCGCCGGCCACTGGTAACGCTTCGACCAGATCAGGAACTGCATGACGCGACCGCTGTTCGCCTCCGTCCACTCGCGCACGCCGGGCAGGCCGCTCGAATTGAGCGCGTGGTAGACGAACGCCTCGACGTGCCCCTTCTGCTTCAGCTCGACGAAGTAGGGGACGTAGAACTGTTGGACGAAGGCCGACTGCCGCTGCTTCCCCGTCTGCTCGGCGAGCACGGCCAGCACCGTCTCCAACTGGCCGACGAGCTTCTGCGCCTCGGTCTTGCCCTTCTCCTCCTCCGTCAGCGCGAGCGCGGCCGAGAGCCCGAGGATCGTCTCGACGGCGGTGAAGTCGCCCTCGTCCTTCTTCGAGTTCGCGTCGAGCGTGATGCTGACCTCATTCGGCTTGCTGCCGGCCGCCGCGCCGCCGCCGAGCACGGCGCGCACGAGCCTCAACGCGGCAACCGAGCGCTGCGAGGAGTGTTCGAGCACGAGGAAGCGCGCGGCGGCGAGGAGCGCGGGCGCCTTGTAGCCCGTCTGGTGGAAGATGAGCGCCAGCATGAGGTGGCTCGACGCGTGCTCGGGGGCGGCGGCGAGCCCGGCCTTCAGGCTCTTCTTGGCCTCGTCAATCTTGCCCTTGTTCCGGTACGTGAGCGCCAGGTTGTAGTGCAGCAGGCCGTCTTTGGGGAAGAGCTTGATGGCCTTCTTGTAGACCTCGATTGCCTTGTCGGGTTCGCCGGCGAGGTCGAGGTTGTTGCCGATGAGGAGGTAGAAGCCCGCGAGCTGGCTCGACTGATACCCGGCGCCGCGGTACGCGACTTCGAGCGCCTTCTTGTAGTCCTTCTTCGCGTAGTAGGAGTAGCCCAGCTCGTAGAGCGCGGTGACGTTCGAAGAATTCTCGGCGAGCACGGACTCGTATTTGCGGATGGCGCCGTCGAAGTCGCCGCGCTCGTGGAGGGCCACGCCCTCGCGGATGGCGGCGGTCTGCGCCTGCGTCGTCGGCGCGGGCGTGAGCTTCGGCTCCGGGAGCTGCTGCGCCGATGCGCGCGCGCCGCAGAGCGCGAGCAGCAGCAGCGCCACGCCCGCTTTATCGAACTTCATGAAGTCGCCCCTTCTCGTCCTGTTCATCTATGCGCCTCCCGTCTCTCATCTCGCGCGCTACTCTTCGCGGAGCTTCAAGGTCTTGAGCACCCACTCGTCGGGGTCAACGGCGACCGTCTGCGGCCTGCTTTCGAGTTTGAAGTCGAAGGTCTGCTCGCGCCCCGTGACTTCGACGACCTCGCGGCGCGCGGCGTCGCCGGTCTTTAACTCCACGTCGAGCGGCATGCGGAAGAGCCCCCCGGGCTGCGTCTGCCTGACCTTCAGGCGCAGGCGCTTCGACGGCTCGTCCCAACTCCACGCGGCGTCAAAGGCGGGGAAGCCGGGCTCGTAAATCCACTGGCGGAAGAACCAGTCGAGCGGGCGGCCCGCGTGCAGCTCCATCACGCGGCGGAAGTCTTCGGTCAAAGCGTTCCCGTCGCGGTAGGTGCGGTAGTAGTCGCGCACGCCCTCGAAGAACTTCTCGTCGCCGACGACGCGGCGGAGCATGTGCAGCACCCACGCGCCCTTCTGGTAGTTGTTCCGGTTGAGCAGCTTGAAGAGGTCTTTGACCTCCGGGTCGTAGACGGGGCGCGCGACCGAGTCGGCGTCCTGCACGTAGCGTTCTTTGTTCTTCAGCATCAGCCGCACGAACGCGTCGCGGCCGTCCGCGCGCTCGAAGAAGAGTGCGCCGAAGTAGGTGGCGAAGCCCTCGCTCAGCCAGAGGTGGTGCCAGTCCGACTCGGTCACGGAGTCGCCGAACCACTGGTGCGCGATCTCGTGCGCCACGGTGCCTTCCAGCCCGCCCGTGCCGTCGTAGGAGTTCTCGTCGAAGAAGATGGTCGAAGAGTTCTCCATCCCGCCGAAGCGCGTCGAGGACTGGACGAGCGCGAGCTTCTCGTAAGGGTAGGGGCCGACGAGGTCCGTGTAGAACTCAAGCATGCGGAGCGCGCGGCCGTGGTCCGTGAGTCCGCGGTCGCGGTCCTTCGGGAAGAGGTAGTGCCAGACGTTGATCCCGCCCGCAGAGCCGGCGTTGACGATGGAGAACTCGGTCGCGCCGAAGACCATGCAGTAGACGGGGACGGGCACGGACTCGCGCCAGTGCGTGAGCCGCGTGCCGTCCTGCCGGCTCGTCGTCTCGATTAGCTCGCCGTTGGCCACCACGTCGTAGCGCGCGGGCGCGGTGATGTAGAAATCGACTTTGGCCTTGTCGTAAGGGTGATCGACCGAGGGGAACCAGTGGCGGGCGCGGTCGGGCCAGTTGTCGGCGAAGACGGTGCGGTCGCCGAACTTGTTCCGCTTGAAGTAGAGGCCGTCCGCAGGCGCGCCGTGGTACCTGACGGCGACACGGAGGAGGTCGCCGGGTTGGTAGGCGGCGTTGAGCACGATGCGGAGCCGGCCGCCGTCTCGCGTGAACCTCGCGGGGCGGCCCTGCTCGTTGACGCCTTCGACGTTGAGGCCGGGGAAGTCGAGCGCGACCTCGCGGACGTTCTCGGCCCTGACCGCGAGGACGACCTCGGTCTCGCCCCGTATCTCGTCGCCCGCGTCGGGGATGGTCAGGCGGACGCGGTACTGTTGCGCGTCGAGCGCCCTCTGGCGCGGGTAGTCGTCGCGCGCCGGCGCGTGCGCGAAGAGGCAGAGGAGCAGCGGCAGCGCCCTGAAGAATTTGAGAGTTGAGATTTCAAATGTGAGATTCCGAATTTTAATCTCCGCGCCTCCGAGAGTTTGCTGAAAGTACCTTATTGCTGTTTCGCGGGCTCGGCGGGCGGCGTGGGCAGCTCGACGCCGTAGGCGAGGGCGAGTCGCCAGCGCCCGCTCTGCTTGACGAAAACGTCGGTGAAGGCGCTCACGCCCTCCTGCTCCGAGCCGTCGTCGGCGCGGACGCGCGCGCGCTGGACGCCGGTGAGGATGGCGGTCTCGCCGTAGACGCTCACGCGCAAGCCCTCGCCCTCGACGGAAGTGATGCGGCCGGGCACCGAGGCGATGCCCTTGAGGAAGTCCGCGCGGCTCAGCTCGGCGCCGGGCGTCCGGTAGACGAAGTCCGCGGTCAGGAGGCGTCCGAGCGAACGCGTGTCCTTCGCGCGGATGTGGCGCATGATCTCTTTTTCGAGGCGGAGGATCGCTGCGACTGTTCGTTCGGGTGCGCGGGCGTCTGCCATCCGTCGCTCCTGTGCCCGCGCGCCCGCCGGCAAAAAGAAAGCAACCGCCAGCGCGGCGAGGGCTATCAAAGGTGGCGTTAAAACTCTCTCCGTATTCACAGGTCGGGCTCGAAGCGTTTCGGAAGAAGGTCGAAGCGCGTGCCGGGGTACGTTAACACAACCGCCGCGCGCGGCGTCACTTTTCGGGCGGGCATTTCGCCGTGCTATCATCGGGACGCTCTCCCGACAATCGTTAACGAAAGTTTAAGGAGACGCACATGCTTTCACGTCGCAAGCTGTTCCTGTTGCCGGTGTTGTTCGCGGCCGTGCTGGGTCTTTCGGCCTGCCCGAGCCAGACGAGCATCAGTAAGCTGAAGTCCGACCCCGACCGCTACATGGACAAGGAGGTCGGCATCGTCGGCCGCGTCACGGACAGCTACGGCGTCCCGTTCGTGGGCGGCGCCTACGAGCTGGACGACGGGACGGGGCGCATCTGGGTCGTCACCGAGCGCGGCAACACGCCCTCGAAGGGCGCGCGCGTCGGCGTCAAGGGTCGCGTCTACTCGGGGCCGACCATCCGCGGCCGCAACGTCGGCCTGGCCGTCAGGGAGGAAGACCGACGCGTCAAGTCCAACTAAAGAGGGTTCGGGGCGCGCGGTCGCTTGGTGAGCGATGAGGATCGTCCGCGGCCTCGACGAACAGTTCGCGCGCCTGCACGGGCGCTCTCTGGCGCTCGTGCGGGTCGTGCCGGCCGAGCGCCTCTACTGGCAGCCCGAGCGTGTGCCGGCGGCGCGCACCTTCCCCGTCTACTCCTGCGGCGAGCACCTCCTGCGCTCGGCCGCCGCCGTCGAGCAGACCTTCGGCGGCATCACCGTCAACCTCTGGGACGACCCCTTCGAGTGGACTCTGCCCGAGTCAATGCCGACGCCCGATGCGGTGGCGCGCTACCTCGAAGAGGCCGAGGCGACGCGCCTTCGCGCCTTCGAGTTCCTGCGCTCGGACGCAGACCTCAGTAAAGAGATCGCGGTGCCCGCGGGCGAGATGCGGACGCTCTTTGCGCTCGCCGTCGAGACGCTGGCGCGTGCCGCGCACCACCAGGGGCGCGCCTACGCGACGCTGCGGCTCTTCTCCGACGCGCGCCTGCCCCGGGTCTGAGCAGCGTCCGAGCAGCGTCCGCGCGGGTCGAAGTCGCCTCGGCGCGCGGCGGTTGCGCCCGAACTTTGCCCGTGGGATAGTCGTAAGGGAAGCCGAGGTCTTACCTCATCCCGCGGAAGGAAGGTCGAGAGATGTTCTGTCCACAATGCGGCCAGCAGCAGGTGTCGGACGCCGCGCGCTTCTGCTCGCGCTGCGGCTTCCAGTTGGGGGCCGTGTCGGGGCTGCTCGCCACGAACGGCGCCGCGCCCGAGCTGGCGTTCGAGGCCGTGCCCGTGCCCGAAACGCCGCGCAGAATCGGCGCGCGCTTCGGCGGCAAGCTGATGCTGTCGGGCATCTTCATCGCCATCGCGCTGGCGATGCTGGCCGAGCTCACCAACTTCGACGAGGACGTGGCGCTGCTCGGCATGCTCGTATTTTTCGCCGGGTTCTTCAGGCTTCTCTACGCCTTCATCTTCGAGGAAGGCCCGTACCGCAAACGCTTGCAGCGTCAGCCGGCATACACGCAGCCCGCGCAGCTCGCGCAGCCGCGCGACATCTCGGCGCTGCCGCCGCCTCAGCAGCAACCCGCGCGCGCTTACGCCCCGCCGCGGCCCGACACGGCCGAGCTGTCCTACAGGCCGAGCGTGACCGAGGGCACGACGCGCCTGCTCGACCGCGACCGCGACGAGCCGGCGCGCTGAATCTTCTCAAGTTCACAGGAGCCGAAGATGTTCTGCCCCAACTGCGGCCAGCGACAGGTTTCGAATGAGTCGCGCTTCTGCCCCGCCTGCGGGTTCCCGCTCGAAGCCGTCGGCGAGCTGCTGACCAACGGCGGCCGTCTGAGCTGGCGCCCGCCGCAGCCGGCCGGGCCGGTCGAGCTCTCGCCGCGGCAGAGGGGCATCCGGCAGGGCGCGATGGTGATGCTGACCACGCTGCTCGTCGTGCCGCTCCTCGCCATCTTCGGCGTGGCGATGCTCAATCTCCCCGGCGAACTGGTCGCGCTCGGGGCGGTCGGCCTGCCCGTCCTCGGCTTCCTGCGCATCGTCTACGCGCTGCTGTTCGAGACTAACGCGCCGGTTCATGCCGCGGCCCCGCAGCCCTCCTACGTGCCGCCGCCCGCGATCCCCAACTACCTCGGCACGCCGCAGCAGCACTCACACACGCTGCCGCCGCGCCAGGCCGCGCCCATCCCGACGCCCGCACGCCCGCAGCGCTACAACACGGGCGAGCTGGTCGAGCCCCCGCGCGCCAGCGTCACCGACCACACCACGCGCCTGCTCGACAAGCAGCCCGAAGAGCCTACGCGCATGCTCGACAGGCAGCCCGATGACCCCTCGCGCCAGTAACGACCCGCCTGGAGGCGACGCCGGGGCCGGAACGTCTCTCGCCGCGCGCCTGCGCGCACGCATACGCGCAGCCGGTGCGTTGACGCTCCGGGACTGGATGAGCGCGGCGCTCTACGACGAGCGCGAGGGTTATTACCAGCGTCCGGATGCGGAGCGCTGGGGGCGCGCGGGCGACTACCGCACGGCGCCCGAGCGCAGCGAACTCTTCGCCGCGACCTTCGCGCGACACTTCATAAAACTTTACGAGGAGCTGAACCGGCCGCGCGTCTTCCACCTGCTCGAAGCGGGCGGCGGCGCGGGGCGCTTCGCGCACGGCGTCCTGCGAACCCTGCGCCGCGACGCGCCGCGCGTCTACGAATCCGCCCGCTACGTCTTCGACGAAACGGGCGCGGACTCGCGCCGCCGCGCCGCCGAGCTGCTCGCGCCCTTCGCCGAGCGAATCGAGTTCCGTCGTCTTCCGGAGACGGACGACAGGCTCGGCCACGCCGTCATCTTCTCGAACGAGCTGTTCGACGCCTTCCCCGTGCACCGCGTGACCGTGCGCGACGGCCGCCTCCTTGAATCTTACGTCGGCGTGCAAGCCGACGGCGGCTTCGTCTTCGTCGAAGACGAGCCCTCGACGCCGCGGCTCGCCGAGCACTTCGAGCGACTCGGGGTGAGCCTCGAAGAAGGGCAGGTCGCCGAAGTCAACCTCGAAGCGGCCGACTGGCTCGCGCGCGTAGCGACGGCCGTCAGCAACGCCTTCATCATCACGGTCGATTACGGCGACGAAGCCCCGGCGCTCTACGGCGCACAGCACAGGCGCGGCGGCACGCTCCGCGCCTTCCGCCGTCACGAGCTCGTCGAAGACGTTCTCGGCGACCCCGGCGGGCAGGACTTGACGACCACCGTCAACTGGACGCAGCTCAGGGCCGGAGGCGAGCGCGCGGGGCTGCGGACGCTCTCGCTCGAACGGCTCGACGGCTTCCTCCTCCGCGCGGGGCTCGTCGAGCAGTTGGAGCTTGAGTGCGCGCGCGCCGCGTCCGGGGCGGAAGTCGCACGCCTGCGGCTCGACGCGCGCGAGATGATTCTGCCCGGCGGCATGGCCTCGCACTTCCAGGTTCTCATTCAACGCAAGAGCTCAGGGCGGAAGCCCGACCGCCAGGGAGGGCTTATCTCATCCGTCACGTGCCGTCGAGTAAAATAAGGAGCCCTCCCCGACGGTCGGGCTTCTGCCGCGGCCTTCAGTCCTGATAAACTCAGCCCGCTCTGCCCTTCAACTCGTAACGACACACGCCGCAGGAGACTTCGATGAAAAGGACTCTCGCGCTCTCCGTCTTTCTAATCGTTAACCTTGTGCTGGCGCCCGCGCTGAACCTCTGCGCGGCGCAGACGACGCCGTTCCTGTCCGACGAAGAGATTCGGATGCTCTCGAACGAAATCTCGGGCGACCGCGCCTTCGAGCACATCCGCTGGCTCACGCACTGGCACCGCGACTCGGGCATGGAGGGCTACTTCAAGGCGCGCGACTACGTGATGCAGGCCGCGCGCGAGGCGGGCGTGGACGAGGTGCGCTTCGTCGAGCAGAAGCTGGAAGGCCCGAACTACACGGCGCGCGCGGCCGAGCTGTGGATGGTCGAGCCCGTCGAGCTGAAGCTCGCCGACATCGCCGAGCACGCCGTCTACCTCGCCGACATGAGCCGCGACGCCGACGTGACGGCCGAGCTCGTGGACATCGGCGACGGCACCGAGGAGGCGCTGAAGGGGCTGGACGTGAAGGGCAAGCTCGTCCTGACGAACGGGCCGCCGCAGCGCGCCGTGGAAACGGCAGTCGGCAAGCGCGGCGCCGTCGGCGTCGTCACCTACCAGACCTCGGAGAACCGGAGCCCGTTCGACCACCCCGACCAGGTCGCGTGGCAGCGCATCGACTGGCGCCCGCCCGCCGGCACCCGAGGCACGTTCGCCTTCGTCCTTTCGCCGCGCAAGGGCGACACGCTGCGCCGCATCCTCCAGACGAACGCCGTGCAGGACTTCTTCGCCACGGGCAAGCCCGCGCGCGGCGGCCGCGTCAAGCTCCGGGCGAAAGTGGACACGGACATGGGCGAGGCGCCCGGCCGCACGGGCTTCGTCGAGGCCGTCATCCGCGGCACGCGCCCCGGCGTCCAGCAGGTCGTGCTCACCGCGCACTTGCAGGAGGAGCAGGGCTCGGCCAACGACGACGGGAGCGGCTGCGGCAACCTCCTGGAACTGGCGCGCGTCTACAGCAAGCTCATCAAGGAAGGGAAGATGAAGAGGCCGCTGCGCGACCTGCGCTTCTGGTGGACTGACGAAATCTACTCGGAGTACCAACTCTTCCGCGAGCACCCCGAAGAGATGAAGAAGATTCTGGCGAACGTCCACCAGGACATGACGGGCGCCAACCTCGCGATGGGCAGCCGCGTGCAGCACCTCATCTTCGCGCCGCACTCGCGCACCTCTTATCTGGATGCGATCTTCGAGAGCGTCGGCACCTACCTCATCCACACCAACAACGGCTACCTCGCCGCGAGCCGGCAGGGCGGACTCCCGCGCCCGCACACGCGCCCGCTCTACTCGACGCGCGGGACGCGGCAGGGCTACAACGCGCGCTTCGTCCCGCACTTCGGCTCGTCCGACCACCTCGTCTTCGTCGAGGGCGCGGTCGGCATCCCGGCCGTCGCGCTCATCAACTGGGACGACCCTTACATCCACTCCACCGACGACGACCTCTTCCAGATAGACCAGACGCAGCTCCGCCGCAACAACTTCCTCATCGGCGCGCTCGCGTACTTCCTCACCAACGCCACCGACGCAGACATCCCGCTCCTCGTCGCCGAGACGTACGCGCAGGGGGCGAAGCGGCTCGCCAACGACCTGCAGGTCGCCATGCAGTTGCTCATTACGGACAGAGGCAAGGGGGACGGCGGCTGGAAGCGCGCGAGCACGATTGTCGAGCAGGGCGTTTTGC
This sequence comes from Pyrinomonadaceae bacterium, assembly GCA_036794905.1. Classification (GTDB taxonomy): domain Bacteria; phylum Acidobacteriota; class Blastocatellia; order Pyrinomonadales; family Pyrinomonadaceae; genus QHXN01. Next base: position 11,650 of record DAIRFV010000035.1, read on the forward strand.
GCGAGGCGCGCGCGCTCGACTCGATCCGCGTCTTCGGGGGCGGCAACGCCGCCGAAATCCCCGTGGATGACATGAAGGCCAAGATGATCTCCAACCGCGCGCCGTTGAACGAGCTGGCAGAGTTCTACAAGCAGTTGAACGGGACGAATCCGCCGCAGCCCGCGCCGCTGACCGACGCCGAGCGCGCGGCGAGCAGGAAGGTGCCCGCCAACGTCGCCTCGCTCGACACCTACTTGACCAATCGTCAGAAAGTGCCGTTCGCGGCCGGCGGGGCTCTGCACGGCCTGATGCGCACGGAGGTCTACAACTTCGTGGACGGCCGCCGCTCCTACTACGACATCTACAAAGCCGCCTACGCCGAGTCGGCCGCCGCGGGCAGTTGGTATTACGGGACGGTGACGCTCGAAGACGTGGCACGTCTACTCGACGCGGCGGCGGCGGCCGGGGCGCTGACGCTGAAATAGACCGCGGCGCGCGCCTAAATGCAGGCAGAATCAGGCGGTTAAAGGGTTGAAACCGTACAGGAGGCTCCGGCCGGCGGCGGGGAAGGCTTGCACAAGTTAAATATTGCAGTAGAATAACTTCAGCGGATTCACCCTCACACATCCGGCTAGGGGGAACGGCGCTTGCTTTAACGTCGCCTGCGTCCCATCCCCCCATTCCTGTGCCCTCTCAGAGAGGTTGAGGGTGCCGGAGGGGTCGCATAGGAGCCGGGTTTTGAAGAGCTATTTTCGGCGCGCGTTCGGCTAACGCGGGCGCGGCGGCGGGCATCCTAAAGGGAAGTTTCGACTTTAAAAATTGATCGCGGCCGGGCGCGGCGTGGGTTGTCAGAGTGAGTCCGACGCGCCGAGACGAATGACGAGATTGACTAACACACATCCCTCAGGCGACGAGCGCCCCGAAGGGCCCGAGACACGGGCGTGGAAGGCGCTGGCCGAGTCACTGCCCCTCTTCAACCGCGAGTTCAGCCAGATCGAGTTCTACCGGCGCGTGCTCGAAGAGGCGCTCGACCCGTCGGCGCCGCTCCTCGAACGGCTGAAGTTTCTCTCCATCTTCTCCGAGAACCTCGACGAGTTCTTCATGATCCGCGTCTCGGGTTTGCAGGAGACACTGGCGAGCGAGGTGGCGTCGCCGGACGGGATGAGGCAGCTCGAACAGTTGAGGGAGATACGCGCGCGGCTGCTCCCGCTCTTCGCGGAACAGATGCGCTGCCTGCGCGAGGATGTCCTGCCGGGCCTCGCCGAGCAGGGGATTCGCGTCGCCCAGTACAACACGCTCTCGCTCCCCGAGCGGCAGCAGCTCCGCGAGTTCTACAAGCGGCAGGTGCACCCGGTGCTGACGCCGCAGGCCGTAGACCAGGGCCACCCGTTCCCGTACATCTCTAACCAGAGCCTGAACCTGGCGCTAACGGTCGAGCCCTTGCCCGAGCACGGCATCACGCGCTCGCTGACGGGCAAGGTCGAGCCGCGCTTCGCGCGCATCAAGCTGCCGCCGCTCGTCCCGCGCCTCGTCCCCGTGGACGAGTCGAACACGAAGTTCGTCTTCCTCGAAGACCTCATCGCGGCCAACCTCGAATCGCTCTTCCCGCGGATGCGCGTCAAGGACTGCCACGCCTTCCGCGTGACGCGCGACGCCGACGTGGACGTGCGCGAGGAGGAGGCCAACGACCTCCTCAGCATGATGGAGAAGACGTTGCGCAAGCGCCGCTTCGGCTCGGCCGTCCGCCTCGAAGTGGACGCGCGGATGCCGGCCGAGCTATGCGGAAAGCTCTTGGGCGAGCTTGAGCTTGAGGCCGACGACGTTTACCCAATCGACGGCCCGCTCAACGTGCGCGACCTGATGCAGCTCTACAAGCTCGACCGGCCCGAACTGAAGGACGCGCCCTTCAGGCAGAGGTTCCCCGCGGCGTTCGCGGGGGCCGACAACTACTTCGCGCGCATCCGCGAGCGCGACGCGCTGCTCCACCATCCCTACGAGTCGTTCGACGCCGTCACCGAGTTCATCGACCGCGCGGCCAAAGACCCGGACGTGGCCTCCATCAAAATCTGCCTCTACCGCACGGGGCAGAACTCGCCCATCCCGCAGTCGCTCATCGAGGCCGCCACGCTCGGCAAGCAGGTGACGGCGCTCGTCGAGCTGAAGGCGCGCTTCGACGAGGAGAACAACATCGAGTGGGCGAAGCGTCTGGAGGAGTCGGGCGTCCACGTCGTCTACGGCATCATCGGGCTCAAGACCCACTGCAAGGTCGCGCTCGTCGTCCGGCGGGAGGGCGAGACGCTGCGGCGCTACGTCCACCTCGCGACGGGCAACTACAACCCCGTCACCTCGAACTTCTACACCGACCTCGGGCTGCTGACGGCCGACGACGAGGTCGGCGCCGACGCCACCGACCTCTTCAACTTCCTGACCGGCTTCTCGCGCCAGAAGGAGTACAAGAAGCTCCTCGTCTCGCCGGTCGCGCTCAGGGATAAGACGCTCGCGCTCATCCGCCGCGAGGCCGAGCACGCCCGCGCCGGCCGCCCCGCGCGCATCATCGTCAAGATCAACCGGCTGGCCGACACGCGCGTCATCGCGGCGCTCTACGAGGCTTCGCAGGCCGGCGTCCCCATCGACCTCATCGTCCGCGGCATCTGCATGCTCAAGCCGGGCGTGGAGGGACTCTCCGAGACGATCCGCGTGCGCAGCATCGTCGGCCGCTTCCTCGAACACAGCCGCGCCTACTACTTCCAAAACGGCGGCGAGGAGGAGCTCTACACGGGCAGCGCCGACTGGATGCCGCGTAATTTCGACCGCCGCGTCGAGACCATCGCCCCCGTCAGCGACGAGCGTTTGAAGAGGTACCTGAAGGACGTGCTGCTCGACGCGTACCTGCGCGACAACGTGAAGGCGCGCGTGCTCGACCCCGACGGCCGCTACCGCCCCGTCCCCGTCGAAGAAGGCGCCGAGCGCTTCAACAGTCAACTCTTTTTCATCGACGCCCCCGCACCCGAATGAGACTTGAAACGTTTTTTTCAGGAGTGTCGAAAATGTCGAACAAGGGATTACGCACATTCATCCTGGCGCTGGTGGCGGCGGCCGTGACGCTCTCGGCGTGCGCGCCTGCCGTGGGGCAGAACGACGCGGCCGCCGGTCAGGGCCCGCAGAAGAAGGCCGAGAAGCAGGCGAAGAAGGAAGAGAAGCAGGAGGCGATGCAGCAGGGCACGCCCGTCCTGTGGCAGGAGCCGGCGGACATCGCCTCGCGTAACCTTCTGCTCGGCCCCGGCGGCGAGGGGATGAAGCCCGACCTCTCCCAAGTCATCTGGGAGGAGACGGAGCAGGGCGGCGGCTACTCCGTCAAGTGGCGCGTGCGCGACGGCTCGGGCAAGAAGTGGGTGGTCAAGGTCGGCAACGAGGCGCAACCCGAGACCGCTTCGACGCGCCTCCTGTGGGCCGCCGGCTACCCGACGGAAGTCACCTACCTCGTCCCCTGCGTCAAGATCGTCAACGCGCCGAAGCCGAAGAAGAAGGTCGAGCAGTGCGAGGGCAAGGGCTACGCCAACGTCCGCTTCGAGGCGCGCCCCGAGAACGTCAAACGGCTCGACATGTGGAGCTGGAACGAGAACCCCTTCAAGGGCACGAACGAGTTCGCCGGGCTCGTCGTGATGATGGGCCTGCTCAACAACTGGGACTTGAAGGACGAGAACAATAAGGTCATGTACTTCCCCGGCGAGGGCGGGCAGGGCGAGCTGCGCTACATCATCAGCGACCTCGGCGCGACCTTCGGCAAGACCGGCAACTTCATCACGCACAGCCGCAACGAGCCCGAGAAGTACGTCAAGACCGGCTTCGTCGATAAGGTCGAGGGCGACTTCGTCCGCTTCGACTACAACGGGAAGAACGGCGGGCTCTTCGACGCCGTCACCGTCGAGCAGGCGCGCTGGATCGGCGCCGTGCTCTCGCGCCTGAGCGAGGAGCAGATCATGGACGCCTTCCGCGCGGCCAACTACAAGCCGGCGGAGGTCGAGGCGCTCGCGCAGGAGGTGATGGGCCGCATCAACGCGCTCAAGACGCTGCCCGCGCCGGCCACCGCCAGCGCGCCCGCCCCGTGAGCACCTTGTCGGCAGTCAACCGGAGGCCGCGTCGCGACTGCGGTGCGGCCGTTTACACACACGTCTCGTGAACAGCAAGCAAAAGGGAAAAGCTTTTACAATCGCGGTCGCGGTCATCGCGCTGGCGTTGGGGTTCCTGATGGTCGCGGCGCTGATGCGGGGCTACGGCTCGGGCGGGTCGAACGTGGGCGGCGCGGCCGACCCGGCGAGCGCCGCGCCGCAAGCGACACAGCCCGCGCGCGAGGCGACGCCGGCGGCGCGCGCCACCCCGGCCACGTCTGCCGAAGAGTCGCCGCTCTCGAAAGTGTTCGGCATCGAAGACCCGCCGCCGCCGAGTCAGGGCGGGACGGGCGACTGGCTGATGACGTTCGCGACCGTGACGGTGCGCCTGACCCTGGCCGCGCTGCTCTCGGCGATGCTCGCCTTCCGCCCGCGCCGCTTCTCGCACTCGGTCAAGCGCAACCCCTTCGTCGCGCAGACGCAGATACTGATGGCCGTCGTCGCCTCGGCGCTGATGATGGTGGTCGGCGACAGCGCCGCGCGCGCCTTCGGCATCTTCGCCGCCGCCTCGCTCGTGCGCTTCCGCACGAACATCAAAGACCCGAAGGAGATCACGGTGCTGCTCGTGAGCCTCGCCATCGGGCTGGCGACGGGCGTCGGCCGCTGGGAGCTGGGGCTCATCCTGACGTTCTTTGTGCTGCTGCTGCTGTGGGGCCTTGAGTACCGCGAGCGCGAGCTGGTCACGCGCTCGATGGAGCTGACCGTCAAGACGCGCAACATCGGGACGACGCAGGACGCGCTGCTGCAACTCTTCCGCAGGTACAGCTTCGCCGCCGAGATGCGCACCATCGACCGCCCCGACGGCGAGGGCGAGACCGGCACCATCGTCTACGTCGTGGACATCGGCCCGCAGGCCGGCACCGACCGCCTCAGCGAAGAACTGCTCGCCGCCGACCCGCGCAACATCGACAGCATCGAGTGGGATCAGCAGAAGAACACGTCCTACTTCTACCAGTGAGGCCGGCCGGCGCCGCCCGCGGCCGCGGGCGGCGCCGCGCGCGACCGGTTCGTGCCTAAAACCTCGCGAAGCCTCAAACCTCCTCACGTCTTTGTAAGCTAAATCTGCGGGCCGCCGGACTGCATCCTTGAGACGGCTCACCCACCCGATTTAAAGTTGACACATGAACCCAACGAGACGTTCCGCCCGGACAATCATCACGGCCTTCATCTTCCTGCACGTCGCCGCGTGCGTGTGCTCGGCGCAGCAGCCGACGTTTACGCCGTATAAGGCGGGCGGCGTCTACGGCGTCGGCGAAAAGGTCGGTTGGACGGCCGCGTTGCCGCCGGGGGCGACCCCGGCCGCGGCCTACACGTACACCGTCAAGAAGAACAACCAGGACGTGATTAAGACGGGGGCACTCGATTTTTCGGCGGGCCGCGCCACCATCGAAACCACTCTGGACGAGCCGGCGATGGTCTACGTGCAGGTCTCGACCGCGGGCGGCGAGGGGAAAGACGTGGCCCTCGGCGCGGCCGTGGCCCCGGAACGCTTGCAGCCGTCAGTCCCGCGCCCCGCGGACTTCGACAGCTTCTGGGCTTCCAAGCTTAAAATGCTGAAAGCCGTCCCCGAAAACGCCGTCCTCACGCCGTCCGACAGCGGCCGCCCCGGGGTCGAGTACGCCACCATCCGCATGGACAACGCGGGCGGCGCACACGTCTACGGGCAACTGGCGAAGCCGCGGCGGCCGGGCAAGTTCCCGGCGCTCGTCATCCTTCAGTGGGCCGGCGGGCCCTACCCTCTGCAAAAACAGTGGGTCACCGACCGCGCCGCCGAGGGCTGGCTCGCGCTCAACATCGAGCCGCACGACGTGCCGGGCGACCAACCGCAGTCCTTCTACGACGCGCTCCCGCAGGAGCTTAAGAACTATCACACCATCGGCCGCCACGACCGCGACAAGAGCTACTTCCTGCGGATGTACCTGGCCGACTACCGCGCCGTCGATTACCTCGCGCGCCGGCCCGATTGGGACGGCCGCACCCTCGTCGTGATGGGGACGAGCATGGGCGGCCAGCAGAGCCTCGCCGTCGCGGGGCTCCACCCGAAGATCACGCACGTCGTCGTCAACGAGCCCGCGGGCTGCGACACGAACGGGCCGCTCCGAGGACGCGCGTCCGGCTACCCCTTCTGGCCCGCGGACGACCCGCAGGTCATGAAGACCGCGCTCTACTTCGACCCGGTCAACTTCGCCCCGCGCATCAAGGCCACCAGCCTGGTCGCCATCGGCTTCGTGGACACGGTCACGCCGCCGGTCGGCATCTGGATCGCGTTCAATCAAATAAAAGGGCCGAAGGAGGCCGTCCCCATGGTGGATTCCCCGCACAACCACCAGGCGACAGAAGCCCAGCAGCGCCCCTACACCACACGCTCGGCGGAGTGGCTCGACACGCTCGTGCGCGGAGGCGAAGTGAAACCCGGCAGGGGATTGAACAACTCAAGCCAGGCGCCGGCCCCGAGCGCGACCACGCCCGCGCAGGCCGCCGACCGGCCGAGCCCGCGCGCCGACCAGAACTCCAGGCTCGCGCACGCGGAGTTGTTGGAGAAGAGGGGGAAGGGGCGCATTGACCTCTACTTCCTCGGCGACTCCATCACCCGGCGCTGGGGCACGAGCGACGAGCAGTACAAAGCGTTCCTCGCGAACTGGCGGCAGAACTTCTTCGGCTGGAACGCGGCCAACTTCGGCTGGGGCGGCGACACCACGCAGAACATCCTCTGGCGCCTCGACAACGGCGAGTTGGACGGCGTCAACCCCAGGGTCATCGTCCTGATGGCCGGCACGAACAACGTCGGCCGCCAGTCTCCACAGGGCGCCGACGACCCGAGAATCGCGGAAGTCGCGCGCGGCATCAAGGCCATCCTCGACCTCTGCCGCCGGAAGGCGCCGAATGCCACAATCGTCCTGATGGGCATCACCCCGCGCAACGACAACCCGGCCGTGATGCCCATCATCAACCAGATCAACGGGCGGATAGCGAGGTTCGCCGACGGCAAGAGGGTCAGGTTCGTCAACATCAACGACAGGCTGGCCGACGGAGAAGGCCGTCTGTACGAGGGGATGGCCAACAGGGACGGGCTGCACCTCGACGTGAAAGGCTATCAGGTCTGGGCCGACGCGCTGAAGCCCATCCTCACCGAACTGCTCGGCCCCCCCGCGAAGGAAGACCACGCGCCGCCGCCGACCGGAGACCCGAGCGCGAGAAAACAATGAACGTCCGTCAACTCTTCTTCGCGGCGCTCTCCGCGTGCGTGCTGCTCGTCACGCCCGCTAACGCGTTAACGCAGCCCGCACAGTCACGCGTCATCTCGGCCGACTACCGGCGCGTCAAAGGCCCGCGCGACCGCTTCCCGCAGCTCGTCGTCGGGGCCGGTCGCGCCGCCGAGGGTCTGCGCGCCGACTGGCAACGCGACCTCGCGCTCGTCCGCCGCGAGTGCGGGTTCGAGTACCTGCGCTTCCACGGACTCCTACAGGACGAGCTCGGCGTCTACTCCGAAGACCGGCAGGGAAGACCCGTCTACAACTTTCAGTACATCGACGCCGTCTACGACGCCATCCTCGGCGCAGGCGTGCGGCCGTTCGTGGAGTTCGGGTTCATGCCGCAGCGGCTCGCGAGCGGCGAGAAGACCATCTTCTGGTGGAAGGGCAACATCACGCCGCCCCGCGACTACGCCAGGTGGGAGGGGCTCGTGCGCGCGCTCGTCCAACACTGGACTGACCGCTACGGCCGGGACGAGGTGCGGCGCTGGTACTTCGAGGTCTGGAACGAGCCTAATCTGAAAGACCTCTTCTGGTCGGGAGACCAGGCGGAGTACTTCAGGCTCTACGACGCGACGGCCCGCGCGGTCAAGGGCGTCTCCGCGGACTATCGCGTGGGCGGCCCCGCCACCGCGGGTCGCGCGTGGGTGCCCGAGATGATCGAGCACGCGTCGAAGGCGCGCGTCCCACTCGACTTCATCACCACGCACGACTACGGCGTGAGCGGCCGCGGCCTCGACGCGGAGGGCAACCAGCAGCTCTTCCTCGACCCGTCTCCCGACGCCATCTCCGGCGGTGTCCGCGGCGTGCGGGCGCAGGTTAAGGCGTCCGCGATGCCGAACCTCCCGCTCCACTACACGGAGTGGAGCGCTTCGTACTCGCCGCGCGACCCCGTCCACGACGCGTACATCTCGGCCGCCTACATCGTCTCGCGGCTCAAGGGCTCCGAAGGCCACGCGGATTCGATGTCATACTGGACGTTCACGGACATCTTCGAAGAGAACGGCCCCGTGCCGTCGCCCTTCCACGGCGGCTTCGGGCTCATCAACTTCCAGGGGCTGCGAAAGCCCTCCTTTTACGCATACCAGTTCATGAACCGTCTGGGCGGGGAAGAGCTTGCCTCCGGCGACCCCGATAGTTGGGTCACGCGGGGCGGCGGGGGCGCGCAGGTGCTCTTGTGGAACTACGCGCCGCCGAAGACGGAGGAGAGTAATCAGGTCTACTTCAAACGCGACCTCCCGTCGAAGGCGCTCGGCGACGTGCGCGTCAATCTCGCGGGGCTGCCGCCCGGGCGTTACACGTTGAGCGTCTACCGCGTGGGCTACGGCGCGAACGACGTATACACCGACTACCTCAAACTCGGCGCGCCGCCGACCCTGAGCCGCGGGCAGGTGCGCCTCCTCGCGGAACGCAACGACGGCCGCCCCGTCTCGACGGCGCTCGTAAAGGTAGGTGCGTCGGGAGAGTTCACACGCAGTCTGCCCCTCCGAGAGAACGACGTGTATCTGCTCACACTCCTGCCCCAGTCCCGCACTAAACAGTAAATCTGGTCTCTTAAATATCAGGTTGTGTTTATTAGTTCGAGACTGAAACAATATTGCGGGACGGAGAGACATTCCGACGCTGGAGCATAAAGAAGTGAAGTGTCTGAGGTTGACGGAGGCCGCGGGGATTCGGGAAGTCTATTTATCTAAAGAACTTAAGCGACGGAAGGAGCGACGAAGTGCTTTTGGAGAACGAGGGCTATCGCTCCGCGCAGGCGCGGGTGTGCGAACTCTTCCACGGGGGTGATGCGTGTGGCCGAAGGCTGCTGGCACTTCTCGGCCACGATGCGTTTGATGATGGGCTCGATTCTCGGCCAGACGCGCGTCACCTCAGCCGCCACGACGATCAGACTCGGCGCGAAACTGGTGATTAACATGGCGACGCCGACGCCAAGGTAATGCGCCATGCGGTCAATTGCCTCGATGGCTTTCGCGTCCCCTAGTTCGCAAAGGCGCAGCAGGGAGTCGAAAGTCGGAGCCGAGCCGTCCTGCGAGCCGCGGTCTGAGCGCGCGCCGCTCGCGATTCGCACGTAATAATCGACGGCCGCGGTGTTCGAGGCGTAGACCTCCCAACAGCCTTGATTGCCGCAACGGCACTGCGGACCGTCTTCGCCCAAAGAGACGTGGCCGAACTCCGCGGCCAGACCGGTCGAGCCCCGCAGCAACTCCCCGTCGGCGATAATGCCCGTCCCAATCCCCTCGGACACCGTCAGGGCGATTATGTCGTGCACGCCCTCTGAATGTTTTCCGTACCACGTCTCAAAAAGGGCGCAGGAGTTGGCGGCGTTATCGACTTCCACAGGGATGCCTGTGGCCTCTTCAAGCGGCCCCTTGATGTCCACGGCGCGGGACTTTGTAATATCCACCTCGCGCCAGCCCAAATTCGGGGCGAAAATCAGGCGTTGCGTTTTAGGATCGACGCGGCCGGGCAGGCCGACCCCTATCCCTTCACAAAAGATTTGCGGCTGAGAACGGCGCATATTCTGTATGCGCTCGGCCAGCTCGCTTAAAAAAGTCTGCGGGTCGCCGGGTGTCGGGAGCGAGTCCTGCGTGAGGATGCGCGCGTTGAGGTCTGTCAGCGCCAGTGTCGTTAAACGCGGGCGGACGTCAACCCCGATGATGCCCGCACGCTCGTTGTTCAGGTGCAGAAAACGTGGTTTCCGACCGCGTGCCGCGTGGCCGAGCGCGCCCTCCGTGATCCACTGCTCCGAGATGAGCTGTTCGGTAATCGACGAGACGGTGCTGCGTTGCAGCCCCGAAAAACGCGCCAAATCGGCGCGCGAAATGGGCTGGCGCGTGCGTATCAGGTTGAGGAGAATCCGCCGGTTGATGCTGCGCGCAGTCTCGCTCGTCGCGACCTGAAAGTTGGATAGGTTGATTTTCCGCATGTCACAGGTCTGATCGGATAGTTCGACACTTACACTTACTCTACAACAAACGCCCGCCTTTGGTAATTCCTCAGTCTAAACGAAATAAAGCCTCCGGCCTTACCTCGACGAATACCTTTACCCGCTCGGGCGGGCGGGAGACCTGCTCCCGTTGACTTGGAAGCCCGACAGTCGCCGGCCGTCTTCCGTCGCCTCGAACTGTCATTAAAACAATAATATACAGGTGGGAATCAAGATTTTGTTGACAGAATTGGCGTTCAAATGTATTGTTGCGCCCTCGAACTTAATCGCGTCCGCTCAATGTTAAAAGTTTGAGTAGTAAAAGTAAAGACGCTTTTTTGCTTCAAAGTCGCCCCTCCTCCGTTGCTTAAGGCATTTCTTTCCATAAGGTTACAAGGGTTAAGTTCCGATAGCCGAGCCATAGAGGCCGAAGAAGTGTGCTTCGACAGTAGTTCCGAAAGGAGAGGACTGAAATGTTTCAGCTTACCGGAGCCCTTACGCGCCGCGCAGGGAGCCATAAAGAACGGCGGCCAATTCATGAGGTCACCCGCCTAAGACAGACGCGCCCCGGCGTCAAAGCCGAAATTCCGCAGGGCCGCCCGCTTCCGTGTCTTGGGACTAAGTCGCGCAACAGTTCGAGACTGCTCGCCCTCCTGGCTTGGGCGTTTATCCTCTCCGCCACGTCCCTGACACTCCCCGGGGCGACGCACGCGCAGGTTCTCTACGGCTCGCTCACCGGAAACGTCACGGACTCGGCGGGCGCGGCCGTGCGGGGCGCGACCGTCACGGCCGTCAACAACGGCACGAACGTCTCCAGGGAGACGGTGACCAACGAGGAGGGCATCTACCAGTTCAGCGACCTCCTCCCGGGCGTCTACAAGGTCACCATCGCGGGGGCGGGTTTCACCACGTCCGTGACGGAGTCGGTCAACATCGAAGTCAACAACGTCCGCCGTTTGGACGTGGGGCTCCAGCCGGGCGGGGTGAGCGACAGCGTCACGGTCAACGCCGACTCGGCGCTCGTGCTCCAGACCGACCGGGCCGACGTGAACGTGACGCAGACGGCGCGGCAGGTCAACGACCTCCCGCTCGCGGGCAGCGCCGGGCGCAACTACCAGAGCCTGATGCAGGTCGTCCCGGGCTCCGTGCTCGCGGGCGAGCAGAACTCGGCCGCGGGCAGCCCGCAGCGCTCCATCTCGTTCAACGTCAACGGCGTCTCGCGCCTCCAGAACAACACGAAGATCGACGGGTCGAGCATCACCTACCCCTGGCTGCCGACCAACACGGCCTACGTGCCGCCGGCCGAGGCCATCCAGACGGTGAACATCGTCACCAACGCCTTCGACGCCGAGCAGGGGCTCGCGGGCGGCGCCAACATCAACGTCATCCTCAAGTCGGGCACGAACGAATTCCACGGCGTGGGCTGGGTCTACCACACCAACAGCCGCTTCGCCGCGCGCAACCACTTCCAGACGACGCCCCGGAACCCGAAAGACCTGCTCACGCAGTTCGGCTACGCGGTGGGCGGGCCGATCATCAAGGACACGCTCTTCTTCTTCACGGACTTCGAGCGCACCACGCGGCGAAACCTTTCGCGCGACAACCGCGTCAGCCTGCCCCCGGCTTCCCTGCGCCCCGACGCGAGCGGCAACGTCCGCTTCCCGACGGCGGCCGAAGGCGGCGCGACCATCTACGACCCTCTGTCGAACGCCGACCCGCGTCTGCGCACGCCGTTCCCGAACAACACGATCCCGGCGGGACGCATCGACCTCGCCGCCACCGAACTCATCGGTAGGCTGCCGCAGCCGAACCTGCCCGGCTTCGTCAACAACTTCCTGACGAACGGCACGGCCGAGTTCAACCGCGACAACATAGACACCAAGATCAACTACAACCCGACGGACAAGATGACGCTCTTCGGGCGTTACAGCTACTCGCCGACGCTCATCACGGAGCCGCCCATCCTGGGCGAGGCGGGCGGCGACGCCATCAACGGCGGGCAGTTGGGAGACGCGCCCGGGCGCGTGCAGGTCGCGGGCCTCGGCGGCACCTACACCTTCAGCGGGTCGCTCTTCATGGACGCCAACTTCGGCTACACGCGGCAGAAACTCGGCGCGCAGGGTCCTGACGTTACCTCCGGCACGAACTTCGGGCTGGACGTGCTGGGAATTCCCGGCACCAACGGCCCCGACCCGCTCCAGGCCGGCATCCCGTTCTTCAACGTCAGCAACTGGGCCAACATCGGGAACTCGAACACCGGCAACCCGTTCCTCTTCCGTGACAACCAGTACGTCGGCTCGGGCAACGTCTCGTGGCTGCGCGGCTCGCACTCGTTCCGCTTCGGCGGCGACTTCCAGAACCAGCAGCTCAACCACTTTCAGCCGCAGGGCGGCACCTTCCAGACCGTGCGCGGCACGTTCCAGTTCAGCGGCAACATCACGGCTTTGCAGGGCGGCGCCGCGGCCAACCGTTTCAACAGCTGGGCCGACTTTCTGCTGGGGCTGCCGAGCGGCGCGGGCAAGGTTGACCAGTTGCGGAACCCGAACTCGCTGCGGATGAAGTCGTACGCGCTCTACGCGCGCGACCACTGGCAGGTCAACCAGAGGCTGACGCTCACCCTGGGTCTGCGCTGGGAGCGCTACCCGTTCCCGTCGAAGGACAACACGGGCATCAACCGCTTCGACCCGGAGACGGGCCTCGTCCTGACGGGCGGCCTCACAGGCGTGCCCGAGGACACGGGCGTCCCTTCGGGGCCGGGGCAGTTCCTGCCGCGCATCGGCGTCGCTTACCGCTGGAACGACCGGACGGTCGTGCGCGGAGGCTACGGCCAGTCGGCAGACCCGCGGCCGTTCATCGACTTCCGCAACGCGTACCCGGTCGTCGTGCTGCTCGCGATGCCGACGCCGACCTTCAACGGCACGACCAACTCGTTCCTGCCGGTGACGACGCTGCGGCAGGGGCTCGTCAACCCGAACGCGCTGCCCGACCTGTCGCAGGGCGTGCTCCGGCTCCCGTCGAACACGGGCACGACGACCTACCCGGACACGCCGAGCCGCAAGGAGATTCACTCCTTCAACTTCATCGTCGAGCGCCAACTGCCTTTGAGCTTCACGACCTCGGTCGGCTACGTCGGCACGCGCGCGGTCGGGCAGATGGGCTTCATCAACATCAACGCCAGCGCGCCGGGCACGGGCAACGCGGGGCGGCCGCTGTTCACCACGGATGCGGCGGGCAACCCCGTCCGCATCACCGCCGACATCAACTCGATTCAGCCCTACCGGACGACCACCTACGACTCTCTACAGGCGACGCTCAACCGCCGCTGGACGAACTCGCTCTTCGGGCTCGCCTACACGTTCTCGAAGGCGATCAACTACGCCGACAACGATGCGAACCCGAGAATCCAGTACATGCCCGAGGCCGAGCGCAACCGCGGGCCCGCGGGCTACGACCGCCCGCACAACCTTCAGGGCTACTTCGTCTGGGACTTGCCCCTGGGCCGCAACCACCGCTGGCTGAACGAGGGCATCGGGAGCAGGCTGCTCGGCGGCTTCCAGTTGAACGGCCTGCTGAGCGTGATGAGCGGGACGCCCTTCTACGTCATACAGAACACGGCGCCGAACCTGAACGCCGCGGGGAGCGGGCAGGTGCCCAACCAGCTCGTGCCCACCATCCAGTACCGGAACGGCGTCGGCCTCGGCAACGCCTACTTCGACAACACGATTCTGGGCGTGAACTGCACCTCCAACTGCGCGTGGGCGCCGGAGAACGGCGCGCGCTTCGGCGGCGCGGGTCGGAACAACCTCCGCGGGCCGGGCTTCAACAACCTCGACCTCGGCCTGTTCCGCAGCTTCCCGCTGGGCGAGTACCTCAGTCTCCAACTCCGCGTCGAGGCGCTGAACGCGCTGAACCATCCCAACTACGCCAACCCGAACGTGAACATCTCCGACCCGAGCACGTTCGGCTTCATCACGGCGACGACCGGCACCGCGCAGCGCACCATGCGTTTCGCGGCGCGCCTATCCTTCTAAGACGAGCGGCGGCGGTGTGGCCCGTTTTTCGACGGGCCACGCCGCTTTTTCGCCTCGGCGGCACACATCCGGGTAAAATAATCCCGATGAGACAAAAGTTGTCAGAGCGCCGGTTCACCCGCCGGGTGAAGCGCGTGGGGCTTGCCTGCGCCGCCGCGTGTCTTCTACTTGTGAACTTCGCGCCGACGGTTCGAGCGAGGCAGCAGGCCGCGCCGCCGCACCTGCGCCGGCAGGGCACGGCGACGCAGTTGATCGTCGGCGGCCGCCCCTTCCTGGTTCGGGGCGGCGAGCTGGGCAACTCAAGCTCTTCGAGCCTCGAATACATGCGCCCCGTCTGGCCGAAGCTCGCCGCGTTGAGGCTGAACACGGTCGTCATCCCCGTCTACTGGGAGCTGATCGAGCCGGCCGAGGGGCGTTTCGACTTCCAACTAATTGACGGGCTGATAAAGGAAGCGCGGCAGCACGGGATGCGGCTCGTGCCTCTGTGGTTCGCGTCGTGGAAGAACAGCATGTCGTGCTACGCGCCCGCGTGGGTGAAGACCGACCAGCAGCGCTTCCCGCGCTCGCAGGACAGGGCGGGGCGCGGCATGGAAATCCTCTCGCCCTTCAGCCGCGAGAACATGGAGGCGGACGCGCGCGCCTTCGCCGCGCTGATGCGCCACCTGCGCGAGGTGGACGGGCGCGAGCACACGGTCATCATGGTGCAGGTCGAGAACGAGATCGGGATGATTCCCGACTCGCGCGACCGCAGCCCCGCCGCCGACAGACTCTTCGACGGGCCGGTGCCGACGGAGTTGATGTCATACCTCGGGCGTCACAAGGAGACTTTGACGCCCGAGTTGCGCGCGGCGTGGGGCGCCGCCGGTTGGAAGACGCGCGGCACCTGGGAGGAGGTCTTCGGGCGCGGGCCGGGGGCGGACGAGATTTTCATGGCGTGGCACTTCGCGCGCTTCACCGACCGCGTGACCGCGGCGGGCAAGGCCGAGTACCAGCTCCCGATGTTCGTCAACGCGGCGCTCATCCGGCCGGGGTACCAGCCGGGGCAGTACCCGAGCGCGGGGCCGCTGCCGCACCTCCTCGACGTTTGGCGCGCGGGCGCGCCGCAGATAGATTTCCTCGCGCCCGACATCTACTTCCCGAACTTCATCGAGTGGGCGCGCAAGTACCAACGCTCGGGGAACCCTCTGTTCATCCCGGAGGTCGGGCTCGGGCCGCAGAACTCCGTGCAGGCGCTCTACGCCTTCGGCCAGCACGACGCCATCGGCTTCAGCCCGTTCAGCATCGAGTCGGCCGAGGGGCGGACGGCCGAGTTGCTCACGAACAGTTATGACCTCGTCACGCAACTGACCCCGCTCATCGTCGAGCAGCAGGGCAAGGGCACGTTGGCCGGCCTGTTGAGAGAAGGCTCGGAGCCGCAGCGCGTGCCGCAGCAGGTGCGGCTCGGCGGTTACGTCCTGAACGTAACGTACGAACGCCCGCCCTCTTCATCGTCAACTCAAACGCCCGAACCCGCCGGGGGGCTCGTCGTCGCCACCGCGCCCGACGAGTTCGTCATCGCGGGCACGGGCCTCGTCGTCACCTTCGACGCCGACGCGCCGGGCGCGCCTCTGGTCGGCATCCTGTCGGCGCAGGAGGGCCGGTATGTGAACGGCCGGTGGACGCCGGGGCGCTGGCTCAACGGCGACCAGACGCACCAGGGCCGGCACATCCGCCTGCCCTCGGGCCGGTTCGACATCCAGCGCGTCAAGCTCTACCGTTACCGTTAAGGTTCGACCGTCTGCCATGAAGAAGATGTATCCGGGGCATCAGCTCAAACGCGCGGCGAGGTTAGTCTGCCTCGCCGCCGCCCTACAGTTGCTCGCGGGCGCGACGGCCGCGGCCGAGGACGGCTATCGCCTGTGGCTGCGTTACGACCCGCTCCCGCGGCGGATGGTCGAAGTCTACCGTCCCCGCGTCGCCTCGGTCGTCGTCGAGGGCAAGTCGCCGACGCTCGACGCCATCCGCACGGAACTCGCCGGCGGCTGCACGGGGTTGCTCGGCGGCTCCGTCCCGCTCGCGGAGAAAGTCGAGCGCGACGGCGCGGTCGTCGTGGGCACGCCGCAAAGCTCGCCCCTCGTCGCCGGGCTCGGCTGGCAGCGCCAACTCGACGCGCTCGGGCCCGAGGGCTTTCGTATACGCTCGGCCAAACTCGGCGGGCGCTCGGTCACGGTCATCGCCTCCGGCGGCGAGGCGGGCGCGCTCTACGGCGCGTTCCACTTCCTGCGGCTGTTGCAGACGCAGCAGCCGATTAACAATCTGGACATCAGCCAGAAGCCTCGTCTCCAACTCCGCGTCCTCAACCACTGGGACAACCTCGACCGCAGCGTCGAGCGCGGCTACGCCGGCCGCTCGCTGTGGGACTGGGAGGCGCTGCCCGGCAAAGTTGACCCGCGCCTCGTTGACTACGCGCGCGCCAACGCGTCCGCCGGCATCAACGGCTCGGTGCTCAACAACGTCAACGCCAACTCTAAAAGTCTGAGCGCCGAATACCTGCTAAAGACCAAGGCCATCGCGGACACGTTCCGGCCTTACGGGGTGCGCGTCTACCTCTCCGCGCGCTTCTCCGCGCCCATCGAGCTGGACGGGTTGAAGACCGCCGACCCGCTCGACCCGGAAGTCGCGGCGTGGTGGAGGCGGAAGGCCGAAGAGATTTACAGACTCATCCCGGACTTCGGCGGCTTCCTCGTCAAGGCCAACAGCGAGGGGCAGCCGGGGCCGCGCACGTACGGCCGCGACCACCTCGACGGCGCGAACATGTTGGCGGCGGCGCTCGCCCCGCACAGAGGCGTCGTCATCTGGCGCGCGTTCGTCTACGACGCCAAGCCCGGCTATGACCGCGCCGCGGCGGCCTACGAACAGTTGCAGCCCTTCGACGGGCGCTTCGCGCCGAACGTGCTGCTGCAAGTCAAGAACGGCGCCATCGACTTCCAGCCGCGCGAGCCCTTCCACCCGCTCTTCGGCGCGACGCCGCGGACGCAGATGATGCTCGAAGCGCAGATCACGCAGGAGTACCTCGGCTTCTCGAACCACTTCGTCTTCCTCGCGCCGATGTGGCGCGAGGTGCTCGACTCCGACACGCAGGCCAAGGGCCCCGGCTCGACCGTGACGAAGGTGCTGGACGGCAGTCTGTTCGGCCAACGCATCACCGGCATGGCCGGCGTCGCCAACACGGGCACCGACCGCAACTGGACGGGGCACCACTTCGCGCAGAGCAACTGGTACGCCTTCGGCCGGCTCGCGTGGAACCCCGACACGCCCTCGCGGCAGATCGCCGACGAGTGGATCAAGATGACACTCACGCGCGAGCCCGAAGCCGTGGCCTCCATCACGCGCGTCATGCTCGAATCGCACGAGGCGCTGGTGGATTACATGACGCCGCTCGGGCTGCACCACATCATGTGGGGCGGCCACCACTACGGCCCCGCGCCCTGGGAGAATCAGTTCGAGCGCGCCGACTGGAACCCCGTCTACTACCACCGCGCGGACGCCCTCGGCCTCGGCTTCGACCGCACGCAGGCGGGCAGCAACGCCGTCGCGCAGTACAGCCCGGCCGTGCGCGCCGTCTTCGCCGACCCGGCCCGAACGCCCGAGAAATATCTGCTCTGGTTCCACCACGTCCCCTGGGACAGAAGGATGCGCTCCGGGCGGACGCTGTGGGACGAGTTGGCGCTCAAGTATCAGCGCGGCGTTGACTGGGTGCGTTCGACTCGAAAGGATTGGGACGCGCTGTCCGGCGTGATTGACGGAGAGCGGCACGCCGCCGTGAAGCGCAAACTTGAGATACAGGAGCGCGACGCCGTCGCATGGCGCGACGCCTGCCTGCTCTACTTCCAGACCTTCTCGAAGCGGCCGCTGCCCGCGGGCGTCGAGAAGCCCCAGAAGACACTTGAAGAGTACAAGGCGAAGAGCATCCTGGACGTTGATTCGATGTCCCGTTAACTCGTTGATTAGGCCCTGGACGTGGGGTAATGATTTTAACCACAGAGACACAGAGACACAGCTTGAACACAGCTAAGTGCTTAAAGCCGTGTCTCTGTGTCTCTGTGGTTAATGTCCTCTGCCTTACGGCCGACTGAAAGCGGCAATAGTTCTTCGGATGAAGATTACAGACATCAGAGCCACGACCGTCACCGTCCCCTTGGAGGCGCCGCTCAGGCACGCGAACGGGTGCCACTGGGGCCGCTTCGTGCGGACTGTGGTCGAGGTGGAGACGGACGAGGGGCTCGTCGGTCTGGGAGAGATGGGCGGCGGCGGCGAGTCGGCCGAGGCGGTCTTCCGCGCGATGAGAGACTACCTCGTCGGCCACGACCCGGCGCGGCTGGAGGAGATGCGCTTCCTCATCGCCAACCCGACCGCCTCGCTCTACAACAACCGCACGCAGGTGCTGGCCGCGCTGGAGTTCGCCTGCCTCGACCTGCTCGGGCAGAAGTGGGGCGTGCCCGTCTCGGACATCCTCGGCGGGCGTTTGCAGGAGCGCGTGCCCTTCGCCTCCTACCTCTTCTTCCGCTACCCGAACCCGCAGACGGGCGCGGGCGAGGTGAGGACGGCCGGACAGCTCGTCGCGCTCGCGCGCGAGTTGAAGGAGCAACACGGCTTCACCTCGCACAAGCTGAAGGGCGGCGTCTTCCACCCCGACTACGAGCTTGAGTGCTACCGCGCCGTCGCCGCAGAGTTGGGCGACGGCCCCGCGCGCGGCGACAGTTTTCGCTTCGACCCGAACGGCGTCTGGTCAACCGAGCAGGCCATACGCTTCGGGCAGGCCATCGAAGACCTGCGCAACGACTACCTCGAAGACCCCGTCTACGGCATGCACGGGATGCGCCGCGTGCGTGAGAAAGTGCGTACGCCCCTGGCGACGAACACCGTCGTCGTCAACTTCGAACAGCTCGCGGCCAACGTGTTGGATACGGCCGTGGATGTCGTCCTGCTCGACACGACCTTCTGGGGCGGCATCCGCCAGTGCGTGAAGGCGGCGGGCGTGTGCGAGACGTTCCAGCTCGGCGTCGCCGTCCACTCGTCGGGCGAGCTGGGGATTCAACTGGCGACGATGCTGCACCTCGGCGCCGTCATCCCCAACCTCTCGTTCGCGGCCGACGCGCACTACCACCATCTGACCGACGACATCATCGTGGGCGGCCCGTTCAAGTACGAGGGCGGCTCCATCGCCGTGCCGCGAGGGCCGGGGCTCGGCGTGCGGCTCGACCGCGATAAGCTGGCCGAGTACGCCGAAGCTTACAAACGTCTGGGCGGCTACCCCTATGACCAGGACCCGCTCCGGCCGGGCTGGACGCCGACCATCCCCAACAACCGCTGGGCCGACCCCGCGGACTCGCGCACGCCGGACATGGAAGGCCGCGCCGCGGAGTAGAGAAGGGCATGACTGTGAGCATTGGCGACTTAACCGGGCGCGTCGCCGTCGTCGTCGGCGGAACGTCCGGCCTCGGACGCGCCATCGCTACGGGGCTGGCGCGCGCGGGGGCCAGGACAGTCCCCGCGGGCCGGCGCGGCGAGCTTGTCCGCGAGGTCTGCGAAGAGATCACGCGCGGCGGCGGCCGTGCCTTCGCGCAGACAGTGGACGTGGCCGAACGTGAATCCGTCAACGCGCTGCGAGACGCGGTGTTGGAGCGGTTCGGCGCGGTGGACATCCTCGTCAACGCCGCCGGCCGCACCGCCCGAAGCCCCACGGCGGAAGTGTCCGAAGAGGAGTGGGGCGCGATCATGGACACGAACCTGACGGGGATGCTGCGCGCCTGTCAGGCGTTCCACGCGCCTCTGCGGGAGGGCGGCCGCGGTCGCGTCATCAACGTCGCCTCGCTCTCATCCTTCGTGGCCTTTCACGAGGTCGCCGCCTACGGCGCGTCGAAGGCGGGCGTGGTGGCCTTGACGCGCAGCCTCGGGTGCGAGTGGGCGCGCGACCGCGTCAACGTCAACGCCATCGCGCCGGGCGTCTTCCGCACGTCGCTCAACGCGAAGTTCCTCGACGACACCGAGCGCGGGCGCGAGCTTCTGATGCGGACGCCGATGCGCCGCTTCGGCCGCCCCGAGGAGGTCGCGGGCGCCGCGGTCTTCCTCGCCTCCGACGCGGCCTCCTACATCACCGGCCAGACCATCGTCATCGACGGCGGCATGCTCGCCTCGGGCGTCAACTCCTGAGCCGTCGGGGGGCGCGCCCGTCGCGGACGGCTCGCGCGATTCAACCTGACCAGAACGATCCAGCTAAAGGAGCCGAAATCATGTCTCTTCACAGAACACCCGCCCCACTCGACGACCGCCGCCGCCGGGCCTTCGACAGATGCGCCCTCATCCTCTTCGCCGGGCTCGCATGTTTCGTCGCCCTGCTGAGCCCGCCGACGGCGTCGGCGCAGACCGTCGTGCAGCACGACTTTGAAGACGGCACACCGCAGGGCTGGACGCCGCGCGGGGGCGGCGTCGTCCTGACGAACACGACCGAGGCGGCCGCCACGGGCGCGCGGAGCCTCAAGACGACGGGGCACGGCCGACCCGAACCCCGCGCCGAACAACGGCTCGTCCGCCAGCGTCACGGTCTCCAACCCGCCGCCCGTCATCACGGGCCTCGCGGTTGACAAGCCCGTGCTGTACGTCCCGAACCACAGGCTCGAAGACGTTACGCTCACTTACTCCGTCGGCGACAACTGCGACGCGGGGCTCGTGCCGGTCATCAACATCACGAGCGACCAGCCCGTCAACGGCACCGGCGACGGCGACACGTCACCCGACTGGGAGGTGGTTGACGCCCACCACGTCCGACTGCGCGCGGAGCGCTCGCCGACCGACCCCGGAGGCCGGACTTACACCATCACGCTGACGGTCACGGACTCGGCCGGGTCGAGCACCAGCAGCTCTGTGACCGTACATGTGCCCCGCTAAGGCAGCTGTTACTTGAGG
>DAIRFV010000509.1:0-2350 GCA_036794905.1 Pyrinomonadaceae bacterium
CACTTCCACTCGCCGCCCGAGCGCCAGCGCATCAGCGCCAGCTCGTTCCTGATCTGGTGGTAGGCGGGCCAGATGTAGTCGAAGAACTGTATCTCGACGACGGGCTTCAGGCCGCGCACCGCCATCCCGATGGCGCGGCCGACGATGTTGGCCTCCGCGAGCGGCGAGTTGAAGACGCGCGCCGCGCCGAACTTGCGCTGGAGGTTGGCCGTCACCTTGAAGACGCCGCCCTTGCCCTTCACGCGGTCGAGGTGCTGCTCGCGCGACACGTCGGCCACGTCCTCGCCGAAGACGACGATTGATTCGTCGCGCGCCATCTCCTCGTGGAGGCAGCGGTTGATGAGGTCGACCATCGTGCCCGCGTTCCCCGAAAGCTCCGCGCCCTCCTCGTTGTCGAACTCCCTGGAGGTCGGGTCAACGTCGGGCGAGTAGACGTGTTGCGTGGCCGTGTCGGGCGCGGGCTGGGGGCTGGCGAGCGCGGCGTCGGCGGCCTCGCCCACCTCGCGGTCAACCTCGTCCTTGAGCTTTTGCAGCTCGTCCTGCGTGACGAAGCCCTCCTCGACCAGGAGCGCCCCGAAGCGCTTGACGGGGTCGCGCTCGGCGTCCGTCGTGCGCTCCTCGTCCGGCCGGTAGAGCTTCTCGTCGTCCGAGAGCGAGTGCGAGTAGGGGCGTATGACCTTGGCGTGGACGAGCGCCGGCCCCTTTCTCCGGCGGCAATACTCGACGGCCCTCTTCAACGTCTCCAGAGACTCGACCGGGTCTGTGCCGTCGCAGCGTTCGACGAGCAGGTCCGGGAAGCCTTCGACGAGGCGCGACACGTCGCCGCCCGCGGTCTGCACCTCGACGGGGACGCTGATGGCGTAGCCGTTGTCTTCGATGAGGAAGACGACCGGCAGCTTTAAATTGCTGGCCGTGTTCAGCGCCTCCCAGAACTCGCCCTCGCTCGTCGTGCCGTCGCCGGCCGAGCAGTAAACGACCTCGTCGCCGCGGAAGCCCTTGACCTTCTCTTTAATGCCTTCGGCGAGGGTCGCGCGGTAGCTCGCCTCGGCGCACCCGACGGCCTGGAGGAACTGCGTGCCCGTGGGCGACGACGACGAGACGATGTTGTACCGCTTGTGGCCCCAGTGCGAGGGCATCTGGCGGCCGTGCGAGCTGGGGTCGGCCTCGGCGCCGACCGCCGCGAGCAGCATCTCCAGCGGCGTGACGCCGAGTTGCAGGCAGAGCGCGCGGTCGCGGTAGTAGGGGAAGAACCAGTCGTAGCCAGACTTGAACGCCAGCCCCGCGGCCGTGAGCACGCCCTCGTGCCCCGCGCCCGAAATCTGGAAGAAGATCTTGTTCTGGTTCTTGAGCTGAATCTCCCTGTCGTCGATCCGCCGCGACAGGTACATCGTCCGGTAGATGCCCACCATCTCCTCGCGGCCCAAGCCCCGGTACTCGCGCGCCTTAATCTCGGTCGCCATATCGAATGCCCTCTATAAAAATCACGTGCGCTAATCCTCTTCGAACTCGGTCTCGATGGCGAAGCGGTAGTCCTGCGCCATCGAGGGGTGGCCGTGGGCCTGCGCGACCTCGGCGCCGCGCTCGTAGGCGCGGCGCGCGGCGTCGCGGTTGCCGATCTTGAGGTAGGCCGAGGCCAGCATGCCGTAGGCGTTGCCCTCGTCGTCGGCGCGCTGGAGGTAGTTGGCGAGCACCTCGATCATCTCGTCGAAGCGCCCGGCCTTCTCGTACTCCTTGGCCAGCCCGAACATGACCGCCGTGTTGTCGGGGTCGCCTTCGAGCATCAGGCGGAAGATGTCTATGCGTGACGCGGCCATAGCGTTAACCGGGTGTTGGGTGTTGGGTTTTAGGTGCTGGGTAAAGCAGAAGGTTTTTGTCTTCACCTAAAACCCAACACCCAACACCTATTACTTCCCTCCGATAATCAACTTCGCAATCGTCTGCAACTGCATGTTCGACGTGCCCTCGTAGATGGCGCCGATCTTGGAGTCGCGCCAGAGCTTTTCGACGGGGTAGTCCTTGACGAAGCCGTAGCCGCCGAACAGCTCGATCGCCTTCGACGACACACGCTCGGCGACGCGCGAGGAGTAGAGCTTGGCCATCGCCGCCTCCTTGACGAAGTTGAGGCCGGCGTCCTTCATCCGCGCGGCGTTGTAGACCATCAGGCGCGCGGCCTCCAGTTCGGTCGCCATCTCGGCCAACTGGAACTGGACGCCCTGGAACTGGTTGACGGGCTTGCCGAACTGCTCGCGCTCGGACGTGTACGAGAGCGCGTGCTCCAACGCGCCGCGCGCGATGCCGATCATCTGCGCGCCGATGCCGATGCGCCCCTCGTTCAGCGTCTCGATGGAGA
>DAIRFV010000510.1:0-2342 GCA_036794905.1 Pyrinomonadaceae bacterium
GGGGCCGGGATGCTCTTCGGCACGGCCGTCCTCTTCCCCGGCGACCGCCCGCGCTTCGACAACCTGCGCCTGCGCGGCCGCGAGTCCGCCCAGCTCATCGCCGGCTGCGTCCCCCTGCTCGCCGTCGCCGGCACCATCGAAGGCTTCATCTCGCCCGCCCCCCTCCCGCCGTGGACAAAGTTCACCGTCGCCGCCGTCACCGGCGTCGCCCTCTACTCGTATCTCTTACTCGCCGGCCGGGAATCAGGGAACGCCGCCGCCTTAGCCGCGACACCCTCCTCGTCCTTCAAAAATCGGTAATTTCGTACCGCCGTCGTACCGTCTGGTCACAAAACGTTTGCCCGCGCGCGCCGGATGGTTCTCTACTGTGCGGCGCGAAAGGAGAGAGAGCATGTTTCTCATCACACATTTACTGACCGCGTCGGCCCTGCTGTTTTCGTTCGCGCCGGCGCCGCAGACTGAGGGCGGGCGGGAGAGGGCTCTGGCCCTGGTCGAGAGGCTGGGCGGGACGTACGAGGTTGACGCGGAGGCCGCGGGCAGCCCCGTCGTCAAGGTTGACCTGCACGGGACGGCCTTGAGCGATGACGACGTGGAGGCGCTCGCGGCGCTGAAGGGGCTCCGGCACCTCGACCTGCGTCTGACGAAAATCGGCGACAAGGGCGTGGCTCACCTCAGGGGGCTGAAGGATTTGCGCTTCCTGAACCTGTTCCGCACGCAGGTCGGCGACCGCGGGCTCGGGCAGTTGAAGGAGTTGGCCGCGCTCGAAACCCTGCTCATCGGCGGGACGAGGGTGACGGACGAGGGGCTGGACAACCTGAAGTCCCACCCGAGGCTGAAGAAGCTCAGCCTGTTCGACACGCAGGTCGGCGACGCGGGCGTGGCGCGGCTCACGTTCCTGACGAAGTTGGAGACCCTGCTCATCGGCAGGTCGAAGGTGACGGAGGGGGGCGCGAAGGCTTTGCAGAAGGAGTTGCCGAAGCTGCGCTTCAGCGAAAACATGTGACCGCCCCGGGCGCGCGCCTCACAGCAGCCCGCGCTCTTTCACACGGATGTAAGTTTCAAGCAGTGAGGGGACGAGTGCGCCCGTGGTCACGTCGAGGGCGAGGCCGCCCTGTGCCTCGACGAGGCGGAGCGCGGCCTCGCGCTGGAGCATGATCTCTTCGGCGACGGACTGTGCGAAGAGTTCCGCGACGTCCGCGGGCGCGTCGCGGACGGAGGCGCGCAGGTCGCGGTCGGCGATGGTGGTGACTAAGGGTAAGTGGCGCGGGCGCAGGATGCGCAAGGAGGTCAGCAGCTCGCGCGAGCCCTGCTCGTCCACGAGGTCTGTGAGGACGACGACGAGCGAGCGCCGCTTGCAGTTGGCGGCGACGAACTCGAAGGCGCGCGTGTAAGAGGGCTCGATCAGCTCGGGCTCGACCCCGTGGAGCGCTTCGAGCACGAGGTCGAGCTGCTCGCGCCCCTTGCCCGGCGGGACGTAGGCGTTGACGCGCCGGCCGAAGACGAGCAGGCCCGCGTGGTCGCCCGCGCGCTGCGCCGCGCTCATCAGCGCGAGCGCCGCGTGGATGGCCGTGTCGAATTTCGTCTCGCGCTCGATGCGCGCCGTCATCAGACGGCCGGCGTCTAAAGCTATCAGCACCGTCTGGTCGCGCTCGATCTGGTACTGCCGCGTCGTCAGGCGACCCCGCCGGGCCGTCGCAGACCAGGAGACGTGGCGCAGCTCGTCGCCCGGCACGTACTCGCGCAGGGACTCGAAGTCGCGCCCCTCGCCCCGCCACGCGGCGCGGCGCTGCGCGGCGACGAGCGAGCGCGCGCCCAGCGCCTTCAGCTCCGCCTCGCGCGCGCGCCTCACGTTCGGGTAGACCTTGACCGGCGTGGGCTCGCCCGCCAGGTCCTCGCGCCACGCGAGCCCGAGGCGCGTCCGCGAGCGCACGGCCACGCGCCCGAACTCGAAGCGCCCGCGCCGCTCCGGCTTCAACCCGTAGACGAGCGCCTTCGACTCCTGCGGCCCGACCTCCAGCTCCGCCTCGCGCGGCGCGAGCAGCGGCAGCTCCGGCGGGTACTCGTCCTTCAGCCTCAGGCGGAACGCGCGCGGCGTGTGGTTATCCACGCGCACACGCACCTCCGTCTCCGCCCCGATGTGGAAGCGCCCGCCGAACTCGCGGAAGATTTCGAGACCCGCGGGCAGACGGCTCGTCCGCGCGTCGAAGACGGCGACGAGCAGCAGCCCCACGTCGTACGCGAGCGCCGCCCAACGCAACCCCGGCCGCCCCCACGACAGCGACAGCGGCACGAAGCCCACGGCCAACAGCGCGTAGAAGAGTTTTGAGAAGACGAAGCGCATA
>DAIRFV010000511.1:0-2341 GCA_036794905.1 Pyrinomonadaceae bacterium
GCGTGAAACTTGACCGGGCGGAAGCGGGACATTGCCGGGCGCGCGTAAAACTTTAGTGGGCGGCGTCGGCAGTTTAGCGGGAGGGCGTGAGAGAAGACCTGCCGACACGCCCTGCCGCCGAATCATGCGCCGCCCTGTGGCCCGCGCGGGGCGCGGCCGAGGCGCGCTTCGAGGTTGGCGCGCAGGCTCCGGAAGTGTTCTTCGGGGACGGAGCCGATGGAGCGTTGGAGGCGCGTGACGACGGGCGCCAGTTCGCGCTCCTCCGCGGGCTCGACGCTCTCGATGGCTTCGGCGACGCGCTCGGGCTGTGGGGGCTGGCGGCGGAGGCTGCCGGAGAGGAGCGCGGCCGCGCCGCGCAGCACGCCCTTCGATTTGCGGAAGGTGCCGCCGACGGCCGACTCGAGGGGCTTGATGGGGGCCTCGCGGCAGACGGCCTCGATCGCCTCGCTGACGGCGCGCGCGCCGTGCGCGTCGAGGAGGCTCGGGGCGCCTTCGCGGCGGCGCAGGGCGTGGCCGACGAGATAGCCGAAGTGGTACGTGCGGCTCGTCAAATCGACCGCGCGCTTCCATTCGAGGAAGTAGAAGATTTTGCGGAAGACGGCCTTCAGCGGGTAGACGAGCACCGTCATGGCGCACCCGCTCAGACACCCGCCCTCGGGCTCGGACGTGAGCGCGTTCAGCTCCTCCTCGCTCAGCGCGCGCCCGGCCGTCGCCGCGAGGCTCCGCACCAGGCGCTTGCGGAAGTAACTCTTCACGAGGTCGTCCAACAGCGGCACGGGGATGAGCGGCGTCAGCCCCGTCAGCACCGCGTGCGTGACGAGGACGCGCTGCGGCCCGCCCTCGTCCTCGACCTTCACCAAGTCCCGCCTGTCTGCCATGTTCACCTCCGCGTTATTGTGCATGATACAGTAGAAGGCAGTAGTCAGTAGTCAGTAGTCAGTAGACGGTAGGAAAAACTTTGCCGCTCGAATCGTGCGGTCGTCATCATTACTCTCTGCGGCGCGCAGCGCTACTGACTACTGTCTACTGTCTACTGACTACTGTTTCCCCATGCCCATCCGAAACATACTCATCTGCACGACGCAGGTTCCGTTCACCACGGGGGGCGCGGAGTCGCACGTCGAGGGCTTGCGCCGCGCGCTCAACGGCGCGGGCTACCACGCGGAGGTGGCGGCGCTCCCCTTCAAGTGGTACCCGCCCTCCGAGATCGTGCGCGGCGCGCTCGCGTGGCGTCTGCTCGACCTGACCGAGGCCAACGGCAAGCCCATCGACCTCGTCGTCGGGATGAAGTTCCCGGCCTACACGGTCGCGCACCCGCGGAAGGTTCTGTGGGTGATTCACCAGCACCGCTCGGCCTACAACCTCTGGGGCACGCCCTTCGACGACCTCTCGACCTACCCGGAGGGCGCGCGCGTGCGCGACCTCGTGCGCCACTGCGACGAGCGCTTCATCCCGGAGGCGCGCAAGGTCTTCGCCAACTCGAAGACGGTGGCCGAGCGGATGCTGCGCTACAACCGCATCGAGAGCGAGCCGCTCTACCACCCGCCGCCGCGCGCCGCACTTTTGCGCGCGGGCGCGCAGGGCGACTACGTCTTCTACCCGAGCCGACTTGAGCCGCAGAAGCGGCAGGAGCTGCTCATCGAGGCGTTGTCCTTCACGCGCACGCCCGTCCGCGCCGTCTTCGCGGGCTCGGCGCAGGACACGGCGCACTACGAGTCTCTCGTCAGACAGTTCGGCGTCGGCGACCGCGTTTCCCTGCGCGGGTTCGTGCCCGAGGACGAGCTGATCGAGCTTTACGCGAACGCGCTCGCCGTCTGCTACCTGCCGTTCGACGAGGACTACGGGTACGTGACTCTGGAAGGGATGCTCTCGTCGAAGCCGGTCGTCGTCCCGCGCGACGGCGGCGGCGCGACCGAGTTCGTCGAGCACGACTCCGAAGGTCTCGTCGCCGACCCGGAACCGCGCGCGCTGGCCGAATGCCTCGACCAGCTCTACGCCGACCGCGGGCGCGCCCGCCGCATGGGCGCGCGCGCCCGCGAGAAACTGCTCGCGCTGAATCTGTCCTGGGAGAACGTCGTCGAGCAGATCATCAACGCCGCGGGATAAAGAGAGTAGACAGTAGCCAGTAGCCAGTAGGCAGTAGGCAGTAGGCAGTAGGCAGTAGGCAGACAAAGCGGCGCGCCCGACCCACAGCGGCGTGCAGTTGCGTGCGACCGCGCGGCGGCGGCGCCCTCCCGGGGGCGCCGGGCTCCCAGCCCGGCACCGTCTCGCGCAAGACGCCGGGCCGGAGCCCGGCGCTCCCGGGAGTGTAGTCGCGTGCGAATGTACGCCGCTATAAAGG
>DAIRFV010000512.1:0-2338 GCA_036794905.1 Pyrinomonadaceae bacterium
AGCCTCAAGCCCCGCATCTTCTGCGCCGGCGCCAACATCTACATGCTCGGCACCTCGGCGCACGGCTTCAAGGTCAACTTCTGCAAGTACACGAACGAGACGCGCTGCTCCATCGAGGACGCCTCGCAGCATTCGGGGCAGCGCTACGTCGCGGCCCTGAACGGCACGGCCTCCGGCGGCGGCTACGAGCTGGCCATCGCCTGCGACGAAATCTACCTCGTCGACGACGGCAACTCGGCCGTCTCGCTCCCCGAGGTACCGCTGCTCGGCGTGCTCCCCGGCACGGGCGGACTCACGCGGCTCGTCGATAAGCGCAAGGTGCGCCGCGACCGCGCCGACGTCTTCTCGACGCTGGCCGAAGGTCTGAAGGCGAAGCGCGCGCAGGAGTGGGGGCTCATCGACGGACACTACCCGACGAGCAAGTTTCAGGAGGGCGTCGAGGCGCGCGTCGCGGAGATGCTGCAAGAGACTGAAGGGGGCGAGGCCGGCCCCGGCATCAGGCTGAGTCCCCTTGAGGTCGAGCCGGCCGACGCGGGGCGCGAGTACAAGTACGTCTCGCTGAAGCTGAACCGCGAGGGGCGCCACGCCGAGCTGACCGTGCGCGGGCCGGAGGGCGGGCTGCCGACCGACCCCGCGGGGATTCACCAACTCGGCGACGCGTACTGGCCGCTGCGCGCGTACCGCGAGCTGGACGACGCGCTGCTCCACCTGCGTCTCAACGAGCCGGAGGTCGGGCTCGTCCTGCTGCGCGCCGTGGGCCAGATGGACGACGTGCTCGCCGTCGACAGGGTGCTGGTCGAGCACCGCGGGCACTGGCTCGTCCGCGAGATCATCCTGCACATGGCGCGCGTGCTGCGCCGCCTCGACCTGACGGCCAAGAGCTTCTTCGCGCTCGCGGAGCCCGGGAGCGGCTTCGCCGGCAACCTGCTCGAACTCCTGCTCGCCTCCGACCGCAGCTACATGCTCAACGACCCCGACCGTCCCGTCGAGCTGGCGACGAGCGAGATGAACGCGGGCGCGCTCCCGATGTCGAACGGCCTGACGCGGCTCCAGTCGCGTTTCCTCGCCGAGCCCCGGAGCGCCGGCGCCGTCCTCGAACACGCCGGGCGCTTCGACACGGAGGCGGCCGAGGAGGCGGGGCTCGTCACCTTCGCCCCCGACGACCTCGACTGGGAGGACGAAATCCGCGTCGCCGTCGAGGAACGTACTTCACTCTCCCCCGACGCGCTCACCGGCATGGAGGCGAGCCTCCGTTTCGCCGGCCCCGAGACGCTCGACACCAAGATTTACGGCCGGCTCACGGCCTGGCAGAACTGGATTTTCCAGCGCCCCAACGCCGTCGGCCCGCAGGGCGCTTTGACGAACTACGGCAAGCCCACGCAGCCGCAGTTCGATTACAAGAGGACGTGAGCCGTGAACCGTGAACCGTGACGAGATTAAAACTGCTCTAACGCGTCACGGTTCACGGTTCCGGTTCACGGGAACGAAGTGAGCCACGTCACAGACTCGTCGTGCGTCTTCTGTAAGATTGTCGCGGGTGCAGAGCCGGCGAGCGTGCTGTACGAAGACGAGAGCGTGCTGGCCTTCATGAACATCAGGCCGATCCGCCCCGGCGAGCTGTTGGTCATCCCGAAGGAGCACGTCGATCACTTCTGCGACCTCGCGGACGACCTCGCCTGCCGCATCCTCGTGCAGGCGCAGCGGCTCTCGCGGAACCTGCGCGAGCGGCTGAAGCCCGAGAGGGTCGGGCTCGTCGTCCACGGCTTCGGCGTGCCGCACGCGCACCTGGTCGTCGTGCCGCTGCACGAGCCGAACGACATCGTCTCGGCCAGGCATATTCACGTCGAGGGCGGGCAGATAAAGTTCTCCGACGAACATCTAAACGAGAGGCGCGAAGAGTTGGACAGGCTGGCGCGGCTGCTGTCTTAAGAATTATCAGAGCGGGAAGAGGGCAATTCATGGAGTTACACGAGCGCATTCCTAACAACGTGAACCTTTCGGGCGACAAGCGGCTCCAGCGCGCGCTGGAGAAGTGGCTGCCGAACTACCTCGACTGGTGGCGCGAGATGGGGCCCGAGGGCTTTCAGGATAAGGACGTGTGGCTGCGCACGGCCATCTCGGTCGAGGCCGACGGGTGGGCGCACTTCGACTACGTGCGGATGCCCGACTACCGCTGGGGCATCTTCCTGAAGCCCGCCGAGGCGGACGCGCGCGTCAACTTCGGGGATAACATGGGGCAGCCCGCTTATCAGGAAGTCCCCGGCGAGTTCCGCAACGCGCTGCGCCGCATCGTCGTCACGCAGGCCGACACCGAGCCCGCCTCGGTCGAGCAGCAGCG
>DAIRFV010000249.1:0-9074 GCA_036794905.1 Pyrinomonadaceae bacterium
ATGGTCCCGATGTTGACGTGCGGCTTCGACCGGTCAAACTTCTCCTTCGCCATGTCCCTCTTGCCTCTTCCTTCGGTTGAGTTCTGCGGTTTAGCTTTAAGCCCGAGACGGGATTTGAACCCGTGACCTCCTCCTTACCAAGGAGGCGCTCTACCCCTGAGCTACTCGGGCGTGACCAACGCCCGCGATCTGCTGAAAATTGGAGCGGGAGACGAGGCTCGAACTCGCGACCCTCAGCTTGGAAGGCTGATGCTCTACCAACTGAGCTACTCCCGCGCGAATGGCAAGATGTTAGATGTCAGATGCTAGATGTCAGTTATTTCCAACTGACATCTAGCATCTGACATCCGACATCCGCATTTAGTGGTGCAGGGGGTAGGATTCGAACCTACGTACGGCTTTCGCCGGCCGGGTTTACAGCCCGGTGCCATTAACCACTCGACCACCCCTGCGCATGTCAAACTCGGACAGAGCCGGCGAAGGGATTTGAACCCCCGACCCTCTGATTACAAATCAGACGCTCTACCACTGAGCTACGCCGGCTTACTACGGTAGAGAATCCGCGCCTTCCGGCAAAACGTGAATACTAGCAACGCCTTCGGGAAAAGGCAAGCCGCCGCAGCGGCCTGCCGCGGGCGGGCGCCGACACGACCGTGAACAAACATGTTGACGCTCCCGCGCGCCACCCGCTAGGATGGAAAGTGCCCGCCGAAGCGGCGCCCCCGCGGGGTTTTCAGTGCCGCCTCCCGCGCCTCTTCCAAAACGCCCCGCCCGCTGTCCCGAAGAACTCCGAGCGAGTCACGGCCTGCGGATTTCGGACACCTTTGATGCCACAAACACACAAGGAGATTACCCGTGCGTAGCTGCGACACGCTTCCCGCCCACAAATTGCTTCTGCTACTGCTGTTGATCCTATTTTGCGCCTTCGCCCACGCCTCGGCAAGCGGCCAGACGGGCGGCAGGCGCACCGCCGCGCCGCAGAGGCCGCCCAGACCCTCCGAGCGCCCGACGCTCATCGCCCCCGAGGAGCGCGGGCCCGCGTCGGTCGCGCGCGCCAGCGAGACCGCGTGCGGCGGCTTCATCGAGCAGACCCCGCAGGCCGCCGCCGGCCAGATCGTCGGCGCCGAGCAGGAGAAGGAGCGCGCCGTCTTCTCCGAGGGCGAGATGGTCTTCATCGATGCGGGCGCGCAGTCGGGCGTGCGCGTCGGGCAGGAGTTCACGGTCGTGCGTCCCCGCGGGCAGTTCCGCTCGAAGTTCTCGCGCAAGGCGGGCTCGCTCGGCGTCTACACGCAGGAGGTCGGGCGCCTGCGCGTCGTGCGCGTGCGCGACCGGGTCTCGGTGGCCGAGGTGAGGGTGGCGTGCAGCAACCTTATGCTCGGCGACCTGCTCCGGCCGGCGCAGGAGCGCGCCGTCCCGCAGGCGCGCGCCGAGGCCGTGCTCGACCGCTTCGCCGAGCCGACCGGCAAGCAGACGGGCCGCGTCGTGCTCGCGCGCGACGGGCGCGAGATGGTCTCGCGCGACGACGTGGTCTTCGTCGACCTGGGCGCGGAGGACGGCGTCAAGGTCGGCGACTACCTGACGGTCTTCCGCCCCGCGGGGCACGGCACGCTTGTGGGTTACGGCGACGAGGTCGTGGCCAACGCGCGCCGCGGCTACGGGAGCGACGAGTTCAGCGGCGGCGGCCACTCCAACCAGTCGCAGCGCGTCAAGGACGTGGACGGGTCGCAGTACGGTGAGACCGTCAAGACTCCGGCCATCGTGCGCGCGCGCCCGGCCGTCCCGCGCAGGGTCGTCGGCGAGTTGGTCGTCCTCCGCGTCGAGGGGCGCACGGCGACGGCCGTCGTCACGCGCGTCGCGCAGGAGATACACACAGGCGACGCGGTCGAAGTCCAGTAGCCGTAAGGCGTGAACCGTAAACCGTAAACCGTGACGGGAGAAGACAGGTTCTTCCTCTCGTCACGGTTTACCGTTTACGGTTCACGCCTTTTAACGATTAGGGGTCGGCGTGCGTGCGGCGGCTTGTGGGAGCGGGGCGCGTGCGTGCTCGCGTGCGGCGTCCGCCCCCGCGCGCTCGACCGACGCGCGGTAGAAGCCGCGGAAGTATTCGTACATCGAGAGGCAGGCCAGCAGCACCACGACCCAGAGCGTCGCGCGCCCCAGCGTGTAGAGCAGCACCTGCCAGTCAGTCCCCGTCACCGTGCCCGCGCCGAAGAGGTGGCCGACCGCCGCGCGCAGCTCGGGCACCGTCCAGAACTGTATCGCCGGGAAGGCGTCGCCGAAGTTCGCGACCGGCGGCCTCCCGCCCGTGCTCGAAGCGATGAGCAGCGCGACGGCCAAGACCTGCGCCGCCATCTTGAACTTCCCCATCCGCGACGCCGAGATGACGAAGCCGTCGGCCGCCGCCACACTCCTCAACCCCGAGACGGCGAACTCGCGCCCGACGATGATGCAGACGGCCCAGGCCGGCGCGAGCCGGTTCTCGACGAGCGAGATGAGCGCGGCGCTGATGAGCAGCTTGTCGGCGATGGGGTCGAGCAGGATGCCGAAGCGCGAAATCTGTTGGCGGCTGCGCGCGATGCGCCCGTCGAGGAAGTCCGTGAAGGCCGCGCCGAGGAAGAGCGCGACGCCGAGCAGGTGGCGCTGGACGCCGAACCAGTTCTCCGAGAAGGGCGTGAGCAGCACGACGACCAGCAGCGGCACGACGAAGATGCGCGACAAAGTCAGTGCGTTCGGAAGATTCAGCACGTCCCTCCCCTGCCCCCACGCGCCCCGTAGCGTCGTCGGCTAGAACCGCTGGCGTTTCTCTATGCCGCGAAGTTTAGGAGCCGCGCGCGAGGGGTGTCAAGACAAGGCGCCGCGCTCGACGACAGTGCCGCTGTTGGTCTTCCTCATTGCTTCCTGACGCCGCGGGTGGGCGCGGGCTGCTTCGGCTGCTCCTGCTTCTTCGGCTGCGGCGCCTCTGCGAGACACTTCGACGCCAGAGCGATGACCGCCAGCGCGCGCAGGTGTTTGTCGTCGAGCCCGACCGCGGCCGCGTGCGCCGCGTCGAAGTCGCGCTCACCCACTTCGCGCAGCACCGCCTCAAGGTTGAAGCCGGGCGAAGCGTACGACGCGTAGAAGTTGAACTTGCGCCCGTCCACGGCGCGCGTGATGAAGGGGCGCGTCGGGTCGATGTCGGGCACGCGGTTGATGGCCGCGACCGCCTCGGCCAGCACCGGCGCGACGCGCGGAGGGTCGAGCTGCCAGTAGAGGTGCGTGAGTTTGACGAGCGCCCTGACCTTCTCCTCCGACTCCGGCGTGCCCTGCACCGACTTGTAGACGGACTCCGCGAGCGCGAGCGCGAGCGGCGCGGAGCCCGTCTGCTTCAACTCGACCGCGGCCAACTCACCGGCGAGCGCCGCGCGCTGTTCGAGCGAACCGACCCTCTCCGCGAACCGCGCGGCCTCGTCCGGCCGCCCCTCCTTCGACGCGTTGAGCGACTTCTCGAAGTACGCCGTGTCCAGGAACTGCCCGCGCGCGCCCGCGTCCTTCAATTTGTCCGCCGCCGCTTCCACCTGCTCCGGGCTCAATCTGCCGAGCCAGCCGAAGAGCCCCATCACGATGGCCCGGTCGTGCGCCTCCGGGTCTTTGATACGCTCGGCGTTCGCCAGCACGCTGTCGAAGGCGGACGCAGGGTCGAGCGTCGGCCCCGACCCGGGCGTGGGCGCCGGCCGCGCGCCGCCCTCCGCGCGCCTGAGCCCGTCGCCGCTCAGCATCCCGCCGGCCATCTGTTTGAGCGGCGCGGCGAGCGCGGCGAAGTTCCTGTCCGAAGGGGCGTAGATGTTCTCAAGCGAGAGGAGCGTTCCATAGACGAGTTCGGCGTCGGAGGGCGGCTGTTGATGCGAGTCGGACGAAGGCGGCGGCTGGCCCACGGCCGCTTCGAGCTGCTGCCCGGCGCGGCGCAGGAAGGCGCCGACGAAACTTCTCTGCAAGTCCGCGCTCGGCGCAAACCCCGGCGGCGGCACGCCGGCGTTGTTGTAGCCCGGGCGCAGCCCGAGGTTCTGCGCGAGCCCGAACGGGTAGCCGGAGAGTTGGAGGAGCGAGGCGAGGTCGGCGGCCGAGTAGGCGCGCAGCGCGTCGAGGTATAACCCGTCGGCCGCGGCGCGGTCTTTCCGCGCCACGTTGTAGACGAAGCTGGACAGAAGGCGCGAGGCCGGGTGGCGCAGAGACTCGCGCGCGACCGAGAGTGAGAGCCCGAGGTCGTCCATCTCCAGCGAGCGCGCCAACGTAATCAGCTGCTCCGCCGGGTTGTCGCCCCAGTTCCCCGACTTCTCGACTGCGGTGGCGCGCCGCCGCGTCTCCTCGGCCGTGCGCGCGCTCAACTGCTGCGCCCACGCCGGGTCGCGGCGCGCGACCGCGCGGACGACCACGACGCGCGGGTCGGGCACCATGTACGTCGCCCCCCGCATGGTCGCGTCCCCGCGCGAAGACTTGCGCACGCTGACCTCCTGACCGTGCTCCCTGTAGTGTGCCGACGCGACCTCGAACGCGTCGGCGAAGACCGCGCGCGCCTGCGCCTCGTCGAGGCGCCAGAGCAGGTCGGCGGCGCGCGCCATCACGCCGACGCGCTTCGAGCCGCTGGCGAAAGCCTTCGCCTCGGACAACTGCTCGCGGACGAGTTGCAGCGCGCGCTCCACGTCGCAGCCCGGGGACGGCCTCTCGTCGGCAGGGGCGGACTTGTCGGCGGGCCTGTCCTTCTGTTTCTGCGCGGCGGAGGACGGCAGGACGAGTGTGAGCGCGAGCAGAACAGAGTTGAGCGCGGGGCGCGAGGGAAGCATTGTCGTCTCTCCTTAAAGGGCCGTCTTGAAAGGGCCGTCGTGGCGGTCAAGGGCTGTCGCGGCGGGCGCGTGAAGGCGTCGCGGACGACTTCGGCGCGCCTTCTTTTCAAACGCGGCGGGGGGCGCCGCGTTCCGCAAAGTCAGCCCGCCGCCTTTATTCGGGCGGGTCGCTTGCCCGCCCCGAACTAGTCGTTTACAATCGTCGTTTCCGCACCACTCGGGATTCTCCACTGTAGTGCGCGCGGATGATTTCAGGCAATGGCAATTGACCGTATCACGGTGCGCGGCGCGCGCCAGCACAACCTGAAGGACATCAGCGTCGTGATCCCGCGCGACAGCCTGACGGTCATCACCGGCCTCTCGGGCTCCGGCAAGTCCTCGCTCGCCTTCGACACGATCTACGCCGAGGGGCAGCGCCGCTACGTCGAGAGCCTTTCGGCCTACGCGCGCCAGTTCTTAGACCAGCTCGAACGCCCGGACGTGGACTCGGTTGACGGCCTCTCGCCCGCCATCTCCATCGAGCAGAAGACCGTCTCGCGCAGCCCGCGCTCGACGGTCGGCACGGTGACCGAGGTCTACGACTACCTCCGCCTCCTCTTCTCTTCCGTCGGCCAGCCGCACTGTCACATCTGCGGCGCGCCCATCACGCGCCAGTCGGTCGAGCAGATCGTCCACAGCGTCCTCAGCCTACCCGAGGGCGAGCGCGTGATGGTGCTCGCGCCCATCGTCCGCGGGCGCAAGGGCGAATTCAGGAAGGAGCTTGAGAAACTTCAGAAGGACGGTTTTCTGCGCGCCCGCGTGGACGGCGAGCTGGTCTCTCTGGACGAGGAGATACGGCTCGACAAGCGGCGCAACCACACCATCGAGGCCGTCGTCGACCGGCTGCTCATCAAGCCCGGCATCGGCGAGCGGCTGTCGGAGTCCGTCCGCACGGCACTGAGGTTGACGGGCGGCGCCGTCCTCATCTCCGTCGTGGACGGCGAGGAGAAGCTCTACTCGGAGCGGATGGCCTGCGTCAACTGCCAGATCAACGTCCCGCCCCTGGAGCCGCGCTCCTTCTCCTTCAACTCGTTCTACGGCGCGTGCAAGCGCTGCCACGGCCTCGGCACCGTGCTGGAGATAGACCCGGCCAAGATCGTCACCGACGCCACCGAGCGCGCCGACAAACTCTTTGTCGCGCTGGCTGCGGCCGACAAGCAGGGCGCCGCGTATTTGAAGGCCGCGCTCACGGCGGTCGCCGAACACTTCAAGGCCGACCCGCAAGTCCCCTTCGCCGAGCTGCCGCGGCAGGTGCGCGAAGGCTTCTTCCACGGCGTCGAGGGGCAGATAACTTTCCGGCAGGGGCTCTACACGTACGAGAGCGACTGGAAGGGCGCCGTGCGGCACCTGTCGGAGCGCATGCACAACGCGCCGAGCGAGCGCGTGCGCGAGGCGTTGGAAGAGTTGGTTTCGCCGGTCGAATGTCCAGACTGCCGGGGTCAGCGCTTGCAGCCCGAATCGCTCGCCGTCCGCGTCGGGGGCCGCGGCATCGCCGAGTACACCGCGCTCCCGATCGAGGAATCGGTCGTCGCCTTCGACTCGCTCAAGCTCAACGAGCGCGAGGCGCAGATCGCGGGCCTCGTCCTGCGCGAGATACGCAACCGCATGCGGTTCCTCGACACGGTCGGCCTCGGCTACCTCACGCTCGACCGCGCTTCGGCCACCCTCTCCGGCGGCGAGGGTCAGCGCATACGCCTCGCCACGCAGATCGGCTCGCAGTTGCGCGGCGTGCTCTACGTTTTAGACGAGCCCTCGATTGGGCTGCACCCGCGCGACAACCAGAAGCTCCTGGAGACGCTCACGGCGCTGCGCGACCTCGGCAACACCGTCCTCGTCGTCGAGCACGACGAGGAGACCATCCGCCGCGCCGACTACGTCGTAGACCTCGGCCCCGCCGCGGGCGCGCACGGCGGCGAGGTCGTCGCCGCGGGCACGCCCGAAGAGGTCGCCTGCAACGAGGCCTCCGTCACCGGCCAGTACATCTGCGGCAAGCTCTCCATCGAGGTGCCGCGCCACCGCCGCGCGCCCAACGGCAAGGCCGTCGTCGTCCGCGGCGCGCGCGCCAACAACCTCAAGTCCGTCGATGCCACGTTCCCGCTCGGCCTGTTGACGGTCGTCACGGGCGTCTCCGGCTCGGGCAAGTCAACGCTCGTGGACGACATCCTCTACCGCGCGCTCGCGCGCCACCTCTACGGCTCGCTCGAAGAGCCGGGCGAGTACGACTCCATCGAGGGGCTCGGACACGTAGACAAGTGCATCGAGATCGACCAGTCGCCCATCGGGCGCACGCCGCGCTCGAACCCGGCGACCTACACCGGACTCTTCACGCCCATCCGCGAGCTGTACGCGATGCTGCCCGAGTCGCGCGAGCGCGGCTACAAGCCCGGCCGCTTCTCCTTCAACGTCAAGGGCGGGCGCTGCGAGGCGTGCGAGGGCGACGGCATGAAGCGCATCGAGATGAACTTCCTGCCCGACGTCTACGTGCTCTGCGACGTGTGCCGCGGCGCGCGCTACAACCGCGAGACGATGTCGGTCAAGTACAAGGGCAAGTCCATCGCCGACCTCCTCGACACGACCATCGAGGAGGCCATGCCCATCCTCGAAAACATCCCGCAGATCAAGCAGAAGCTCCAAACCCTGCTGGACGTGGGGCTCGGCTACATCAAGCTCGGCCAGTCGGCGACGACCCTCTCGGGCGGCGAGGCGCAGCGCATCAAGCTCGCCCGCGAGCTGTCGAAGCGCGCGACCGGCAGAACCATCTACATCCTCGACGAGCCGACCACGGGGCTCCACTTCGCGGACGTGCACAAGCTGCTCGACGTGTTGCAGCGCCTCGTCTCCCTCGGCAACACCGTCATCGTCATCGAGCACAACCTCGACGTGATTAAGTCCGCCGACCACATCGTAGACCTCGGCCCCGAGGGCGGGACGGGCGGCGGCCGCGTCGTCGCCTGCGGCACCCCCGAAGAGGTCGCGCGCGTCCGCAAGTCCCACACGGGACAGGCGCTCCGCCCCCTCCTCGGCGCCCACGCCTCCAACGGCAACGGCCACGCGCCGGCCACCCCCGCCCACGGCAACGGCGCCAAGGCCAAGCCCACCGCCCGCGGCAAGCGCAAAGACGCGGCGTGATATACTCCGCCGAATGGTGTCGAGTGATGGAGAGAGGGGGTGTTGGGTGATGGGTGTTGGGTGATGGGTAAGAAGAGACTGTTTTATCCAGCACCTAAAACCGAGAACCCAACACCCTTCCTCCCCGCCACCCGTCACCCTCACTATCATGTCCATCTACGAAGACATACGGCCGCTCGGGCTCGAAGGCGTGAGCACGTACCCCCTGGCGTCGCGGCCGAGCAAGGTCGCGGCCGAGGACTTCGCGCGGCCGTTCGGCGAGGGGGCTTCCTTGCGCGACTTCCTGTCCAGCCTGCCGAACATCCTGGCCGTGCAGTCCATCCGCGAGGTCGCCGCGCGCATGCGCCGCGCGCGCGAGTTGGGAAAGCCCGTCGTCTGGGGCATCGGCGGGCACGTCGTCAAGACGGGGCTGGCGCCGCTCATCATCGACCTCATGCGCCGCGGGTTCGTGACGGGGATCGCGGCCAACGGCTCGGTGCTCGTCCACGACGCGGAGGTGGCTCTGGTCGGCTCGACCTCGGAGGACGTGGACGCGACCCTCGGCGCGGGCGCCTTCGGCGCGGCCGACGAGACGGGCCGACTCCTGAACGAGGCCGCGCGCCGCGCCGCGCAGGACGGCATCGGATTAGGTGAAGCTCTCGGGCGACTGCTCGTCGAGACGGAGCCAAAGCACGCGGAGCTTTCTCTGCTCTGCGCGGCTTACAGTTCTCGCGTCCCCTTCACCGCGCACGTCGCCATCGGGACGGACATCGCGCACTTCCACCCGCGGGCCGACGGCGCGGCGTTGGGCGCCGCGACGCACACGGACTTCCGACTGCTCTCGGAGCTCGTGCGCCGCATGAGCGGCGGCGGCGTCTACCTCAACGTCGGCTCGGCCGTCATCCTGCCCGAGGTCTTCCTCAAGTGCGTCACGCTCGTGCGCAACCTCGGCCACGCGCTCGAAGATTTCACGACGGCCAACTTCGACTTCATACAGTCCTACCGCCCGCTGACCAACGTCGTCCGCCGGCCCACGAGCGGCGGGGCCGGCCGCGGCTTCTCCGTCACAGGCCACCACGAGCTGACCATCCCGCTCCTCGCCGCCGAACT
>DAIRFV010000250.1:0-9039 GCA_036794905.1 Pyrinomonadaceae bacterium
ATTCCCACTCAATCGTACTGGGCGGCTTCGAACTCACGTCAAAAACCACCCGATTAATGCCTCTCACCTCGGAGATCAGACGCGTTGAGATGCGTCCCAAGACGTCGTGCGGCAGCCTAGCCCAATCGGCCGTCATCCCGTCGACGCTCGTCACCGCGCGAACCGCCAGCACACGCTCATAAGTCCGGAAATCCCCCATCACTCCCACTGTCGAAACCGGTAAAAGCACCGGGAAAGCTTGCCAAACGCTGTCGTACAGTTGTGCCAGTTTCAGCTCTTCTTCGATTATTAAATCGGCAGCACGGAGCAGCTTCAAACGCTCTTCAGTCACCTCGCCCAGTATCCTGACCGCAAAACCAGGTCCCGGGAAAGGGTGTCTTTTGAGGAAATCTTCCGGTATGCCCAGGTCTCGACCTATCGTCCGAACCTCGTCCTTGAAAAGTTCTCTGAGCGGCTCAATCAGTGTCAGATTCATACGCTCGGGCAACCCGCCCACGTTATGGTGGCTTTTGATAACGGCCGAAGGCCCCCTCACAGAGATAGATTCGATTACGTCAGGGTATAAAGTACCCTGGACGAGATATTTGACCCCACCTAGTCTTTTAGCCTCTCGTTCGAAAATCTCGATAAAGACCCTGCCGATAATCCTTCTTTTCTCCTCGGGGTCTATGACGCCTTTCAGCGCGCCGAGGAATTCGCTAGCGGCCCTCACGCCGACAACGTTTAGACTCATCTTCTGATCGAACAGGGCACACGTGGTCTCAAACTCACCCTCCTTGAGAAGCCCCGTGTCTACAAAGATGCATGTCTGCTGATCACCAATCGCCTCGTGCACGAGCGCCGCCGCAACCGTAGAATCGACACCGCCCGAGAGCCCACATATAACGTTCTCCGTACCGACCCGGCTCCGGATTTTGGCCACCTGCTCGCCGATAATAGATTGAGGTGACCAGTCTGCGGTCGCCTTGCAGACTTTGAAGACAAAGTTTTGTAAAATCTCTTTTCCGAAGGGGGTGTGCGCCACTTCGGGGTGAAACTGGACTCCGAATATGCGTCCGCTTAACCCTTCAAATGCATTAAGCGCATCGGCCGTACGAGCCGTCACATGTACTCCTTCGGGGACGCTGATGACGTGATCGCCGTGGCTCATCCAAACGTCCATCTCAGCGGGCAACCCCTTGAAAATAGGACTATTCTGGTCTGTGACGACCAGTCGCGCATAACCGTATTCTCTGTTCGCCGAGGGTCGCACCTCCCCGCCCATCTCTGACGCCATCAACTGTAACCCGTAGCAGATACCGAGGACCGGACATCGGAACACGTCGAGTAGGCTATAGGAAAGTTTTGGGGCGTCTGCGTCGTAGACTGAGGCGGGTCCTCCTGAAAGGATAATACCCTTCGGGTTCCGTGCGGCTACAGTTTCTTTCGGGGTGTCGAAAGGCAAAATCTCGCAGTAGACGTTTGATTCCCTCACTCGCCTGGCGATCAATTGTGTGTATTGAGAACCGAAGTCTAATATCAGGATGGTGTCATGTTGCCCGGGTTGCTTGCTCAAAAGCCGGCCTCCTCCGTAGACTAGCGCCTACTGTCCGTGTGGCTCTGTGTTTCGCGCGTGATTATAGTTTGTCGAATTATTATTAGCCAAGCATACTGGAAATTCTTTCAATAAAAACATGAGCGTAGAGATGGCCTCAAGACATTCACGAGTCGCCGTGATATTTTTTCTTTTAACGCTGCTCACCTCGGCTTTCTTATCGGACCCTTCGGCGGCCCAGAGTTTCGCGGATCTGACCCGACCGGTTAATGTCCGTTGGCACTTCAAGACGGAGAGTGTAACTAATTTCACGCCGGCCGCGGATATAGAGCGCGTCTATTTGCCGCAGAGTAATGGGTCACTCGTCTCCTTGCGTCTGTCCGATGGGGCTCTCATCTGGAGGAGTGATATCGGTGGGACGTTGTCGGCCTCGCCCGCGGTAGACGAGAGGAATGTTTTTGTCGCCTCGGAAAGCCTTCCTACTCCCAAGTCAGTCTACCCACAGGCCACGGGCGTCCTACGAGCTTTGAGACCGCAGAGCGGGCTGACCTCTTGGATGCGCACGTTGCCCTCCCCCGTCAGAGGGGGCATTAATTTGAATGCCCAAAGCCTTTTCGTCACCTCTTCTGATGGGCGACTCTATGCCATCAGGAAGGAGAGCGGCGAGATCAGTTGGATTAAATACAACTCGTCCCCGTTCAACGCCCTAAACCTGCTTCACGGTGAGACGCTATATGCAAGCGATGCCTCCGGGGACATTATCTCGATTGAATTGGAGCACGGAAGAACTCTCTGGCGTTATCGGACACGAAAATCGCTGCGCGCGCCGGTCGCCGTCTACGGGAATATGGTTTACGCGGGCACGGCGGACGGGTTTGTCTATGCGATTGACAGGACGACCGGCCGGCTCAGGTGGCGCGTGCGGACGGGGGCGGCCATACAGGCCGTTTTGGCAGGTGAGAAGTGGGTGCTCGCCACCTCTTTAGATAACTTCGTCTACTGCCTCTCGCCGCCAAACGGGGCGAAAGTATGGAAGAGGCAGTTGGCGGGCAGGGTCACGGCCCCGCCCCTCGTGCTCAATAATCACGTGGTGCTCGCGCCCCTGGTCGGCGACGAGTGTGTCGTGGTTAATCTTGAGGACGGAAAGAAGGTGAACAGCATTTACGTCGGCGAGGATAACAATACGGAGGCCGCCCCTCTACTGACACAAGCAGCCCTTTTGCTGACAACCCGTGAGGGCTTGCTGGCGCTGACGAATACTTCACAAACACCGAACTCTCCATAAAAGCCTGCCCTCTCCGCGAAAATCCTCACTCTTCGGCCGGCCTCGAACGGAAGAGTGCGAAGAAGCGGAAAACGAGTCCGTGCAGTACGTACACGAGGACTAACGTCAGGAGCACGTAACGCGAGTAGAGCCAGACGAGCATGCCCACGGCGGCGATGACGGGCATGACCTTGATCGTGCTGCGCTTCCCCGCCCCGAGGGTTTTGAAGCTGGAGTAACGTATGGTGCTGACCATCAGGACCCCGAGGACTGCGACCAGAACCATCAGGAGGCCGCCGTACAGGGGCGACTTATCGCCCCCGTACGCGACGAGCGGGCTCGGCGCGAAATGCACGAGCGCGGCGAGCAGTCCCGCCGCGGCGGGGATCGGGAGCCCCACAAAATTCTTCTTATCGACCTTCGCACTTCCCTCCGCGAGCGTCCGCGGCCTGGTGGCCTGCACGTTGAACCTCGCGAGCCTCAGCGCGCCGAAGATCAGGAACATGAAGGAGAGGAACCAGCCGAGCTTGTGCAGTTGGCTGCCGTCGGCGAACGTCGAACCGTACCCCCAGGCGTAGACGAGCACGGCGGGCGCGATGCCGAAGGTGAGCACGTCGGCGATTGAATCGAACTGGATGCCGATCTCCGTCGTCGTCTTCGTGAGTCGCGCGATTCTGCCGTCGAGCGTGTCGAAGAGGATCGCCCAGCCGATGGCGCGCGAGGCGTGGTCGAAATGCATCGTGGCGGCCGCGATCTTCTGCGCCGCCA
Source organism: Pyrinomonadaceae bacterium (assembly GCA_036794905.1). Lineage (GTDB taxonomy): Bacteria > Acidobacteriota > Blastocatellia > Pyrinomonadales > Pyrinomonadaceae > QHXN01. The sequence continues at coordinate 3,567 of DAIRFV010000250.1, forward strand.
CCCCTTCCAGCGGCTGGTCTAAAGCCACGCCGTCCAGCATCTGGAAGCCGCGCATGGCCGCCATGACCGCGAAGTAGCCCATGCCGATGTTGGCGGCCGTGAAGGCGGAGGGCAGAAGGTACAGCCCCTTCTTAATCCCGCGCCGCTCCCTCACCTCTTCGGGCGGAGTTTCCAGTGTCTCCTGATACTCATTCGCCATCGAGGTACCTCCCGATAATCGTCACGCCGCCGCTCACGCGCTCGCCGACCCTGACGAGGACTTCGACCCCGCCGGGCAGCACCAAGTCCGTGCGCGACCCGAACTTGATGAGGCCGAACCGCTGGCCCAGCTCCAGGCTGTCGCCCGGGCGACTCCAGCAGACGATCCGCCGCGCCAGCACGCCCGCGATCTGTTTGCAGACCACGGTCATCTTCTCGCCCTGGATGGTGAGCGCGTTCTGTTCGTTCACGAGGCTCGCGTTGTCGCTCGTGGCGGCGATGAAGCGCCCCTTCGTGTAGGTCACATCGACGACCGTGCCCGCGATGGGCGCGCGGTTGACGTGCACGTCGAAGGGGGAGAGGAAGATGCTGACGACGGTCGGCGAGTCCGGCCCCGCCCCCGAAAGCTTCTCGACCCTCGTCACCTTGCCGTCCGCGGGCGAGACGACGAGCCCCGACTCCGAGGGCGCCGCGCGCTGCGGGTCTCGGAAGAAGTAGGCCATGAAGGCCGCGACCAGCAGCAGCACGAAGGCGAGCGCCAGCAGCGGCAGCGCCGGCCAGAACAGATACAAAAGCCCCGCCGCCAACCCGGCCGCGAGCGGGACGAGAACCCATGGGTAGCCGTCTTTGACCATCTCTCACCCTGACGTGGGACGCGCCCACCGCCGCGCGCCTCCGGTTTATTTCCGCCTAAAGGGAACGGGGGCGCCCAAGAATCTCTGAAGCGTCCCCCGTCCCTCGAATGCTTTGGGAGTGCCCGCGGGAGTCCGAAAGTCCCCGCCGCCGAGGCGCCCTTAGTGCGCCGTGCTCTCCGCGCTCTGGTGTCTTAAAATGATTGCCTGCATCTGATCCTTCACGGCCAGCTTCTTCTTCTTGAGCGTGACCTCTTCGAGCTGTTCCTCGTCGCTCGGGTACTGTAAAGAGGACAGTTCGCTCAGCCGTTGTTCGTAGCGCCCGTGCTCGCGCGCCAGCTCACGGAACTCCGCGTCAGCCGCGATCAACTGCTCCTTCAGGCCGTCCGTGTTGGTCGTTTCCATAGTGGAAAGTTCTCCTTTCAGATGCGTGGAGTGGTGTGTTCGAGCGGCCGTGCGCCGACCCACGTGTCTGTCTACGCGCGGCCGTTCCATTAAGAAAATGTTAGCCCAATTCCCAAACCGTATCAAGCGGCTGGTGCCAGACGCCTCGTCATTATTTTCGCGTCCTCAACCGGCGCCCTGTAATAGTTCTTGCGCACGCCGACGACGGCGAAGCCGAAGCGCTCGTACATCCTCTGCGCCGCGAGGTTGCTGGCCCGGACTTCGAGCACGGCCTCGAACGCTCCGCGCCGCGCCGCAGCTTCGAGCGCCGCCCCGAGCAGCGCCCCGCCGACGCCCTGCCGGCGCGACTCCGGCCAGACGCCGATGTTGTTGACGTGCAGCTCGTCCGCGTTGATGCGCGCGGCGACGTAGCCGCTCAGGGAACGCCCCGTCAGCGCGTCGCGGGAGTGGCGCCGGGCCACGAGCATGACGGCCTCGTGCTTCTCAAGCTCCGAGCGGTACGCCTCCCAGCCCCACTGGCTGAGCCCTGTCGTCTCCTCTATCTCGACGACTTCCAGGAGGTCGTGCTCCGTCATCGGGACGATGACGCACCCGGCACCCTCCAGCTCAACCCTCATCAGTTCCGCGCGTGACATAGCCCCTTCAGCTCCGCGTCCGATGGCCTGACGTAGACCGCGTCCAGCCCCGCCGCGCCCGCCCCCGAGGCGTGCGCCGCCAGTGCCATCTCCGCGATGCTCACCGCGAGCGCCTCTCCCGCGTGCGAGACCACCCAGCCACTCTCACCCGCGACGCCGGACGCGTCCGGCCCATGAAACTCGATTCCGGCCCCGGCCGCCTGCGCCCGAATCATTTCGAAGAATTTAAGGGCGCCGCCGCCCGCCCACTTCAGCCCGCCGCCGAGCGTTGCCATCCTCCCCAACAGCTGTGCGGGGGGCATGTGCGTCGGTTCCTCCAACTCCGTCACGACCCCCTCGGCCGACACGGACAGCAGTTGCGCGAAGACTTCGCCGCGCCCGGCCGGGATGAGGGCCACGACGCGAGGCGCAGGCCGCACGCAGTAGGCCAGCGCGTGGAGCGTCCGCACCCCGACCGCCGGCTTCGCGGTCGTCAGCGCGAGCCCCTTGACGGTCGCGAGCCCCGAGCGCAGCCCGGTGAAGCTCCCCGGCCCGACGGCGGCCGCGTACAGCCCGACCTCGCCGAGCTTGACGCCGGCCGACCCGAGCACGCGGTCGATGTCCGCGAGGAGGTGGGCCGAGCCGCCCTCGCGCAGGCCGCTCGAAGTCTCTGCGAGCACACGCCCCTCCCGGACGAGCGCGACGCTGCGCCGCTCCGTCGAAGTATCTACGCCGAGCGTCAGCAAACTCTTCTCCAAAAGCCCCCCGTACACCCCCGCGCCGGACGGCGCCCGACCGCGTGGTTGAAATTGGTGTTGTTTGACACGCCGTGATTTATCGCGAGATTATAGGCGTGGACAGTAAACCAAATCAATTCATTCGTCTCGACCAGAGGGTTCCAGGGGTATTCTGATGGGTCTACGCGTAGGGATTCTGACGGGGGGCGGCGACGCGCCGGGTCTGAACGCGGTCATCCGCGCCGTCGTGCGCCGCTCGATGCACGTCGAGGGGGCCGAAATCCTCGGCGTGATGAACGGCTGGCGCGGCCTCATCGAGGACGACTTGCGGCCGCTCACGCGCAACTCCGTGACGGGCATCCTCCCGCGCGGCGGCACCATCCTCGGCACCTCGCGCACCAACCCGCAGGACGGCACAGACTACCCGCAGCGCATACGCGCCACCTGGGAGCGGCACGGGCTCGACGGCCTCGTCGTCGTCGGCGGCGAGGGCACACTGCGCGCCGCGCGCGACATGTGGCACGAGCACAAGCTCCCGCTCGTCGGCATCCCGAAGACCATCGACAACGACCTCGACGGCACGGACTTCCCCTTCGGCTTCGACACGGCGGTCAACACCGTGATGGAGGCCGTCGATCGCCTGCACTCGACCGCCGAGTCGCACCACCGCGTGATGGTCATCGAGGTGATGGGGCGGCACGCGGGCTGGATCGCGGCCTACGGCGGAATCGCCGGCGGCGCCGACGTCATCCTCGTCCCGGAGCACCCCTTCCGCCTCACGCGCATCTGCGAACTGCTCCGCCACCGCGAGATGCAGGGCAGCGCCTTCTCCATCATCGTCGTCGCCGAGGACGCGCACCCGCACCCCGAGGAGAACTTCCTCGACGAGGCGGCGCGCGAGCAGATCTACCGCAAGGGGCGGCTCGGCGGCATCGGCTTCCACCTCGCCGTCGAGATCGAGCGCCACACGGGGATCGAGACGCGCCACACCATCCTCGGCTACGTCCAGCGCGGCGGCTCGCCCTCCGCCTTCGACCGCGTGCTCGCCACGCGCTTCGGCGTCAGGGCGTTCGAGATGATTCTTGCAAAGCAGTGGGGCCAGATGGCCGCCCTCCGCTGCAACAAGGTCATCGCCGTCCCCCTCGACGACGCCGTCCGCCGCATCAAGCAGCTCGACGAAGAGGTCTACCACGTCGCCGAAATCTTCTTCGGATAGCCGAAGCCGTCAACCGTCAACTGTGACGAGGTAAGAACTGTTTTTTAGAACTGTCTTTTACTTGTTACGGTTCACGGTTCACGGCCCTTCACCTTCTCGGCCACCTTCTCCTTAATGCTCGTCTCGATCTTCTCGCTCTTGATGTCGAGGCGGAGGCGGTTGTAGAAGCTCATGTACTGGTTGGCGACCCAGACGAGCGCGAAGCCGCCGACGAGGTAGCCGCGCCAGTCGTCGTAGAGCAGTCGGTAGCCCGTGACGAAGAGGAAGAAGATCGTGACGTAGTGGCTGAAGCAGTACTCGCAGGTGAAGAGGTAGAAGAACTTTCTTTGATACCAGCGCCGGCACGAACGGCTCTTCTCCACGCAGAACTCCCGCGGCTCGCGGAAGACCTCCTCGTGCGTCACCGTCCAGGCGACGCAGGCGATGGGGATCGCGAGCAGGAAGAGCGCGGCGACCTGTAGCCCTAAGCTCATCGGCGGACAATCTCTCTGCCTTATCGGACTCCGAACTCTCCCGCAACGCTGTCACGGTTTTATCCCGAACCGGTGAGGATTTTAAATCCCGGGCTTGAGCCCGCGCCGGCCGCTTCCCGCGCGGCGTTCGTGCATGTGCGAACCGTCTGTGGTAGTTTTGACGCCCGAACCTGCGGTCGTTGAAATCCGCCTTTTACGCAGGCCCTTTTCGACGTAATGACGACGACGAACTCAGCGCTGACGCCCATGCTGCGGCAGTACCAGGAGCTCAAGCGGCAGCACCCCGGCGCGCTCCTCTTCTTCCGCCTCGGCGACTTCTACGAGCTGTTCTTCGAGGACGCCGTCACGGGCGCGCGCGAGCTTGAGATCACGCTCACCGCGCGGCACAAGGAGCGCGGCCAACCCGTCCCCATGTGCGGCGTCCCGCACCACGCCGTCGCCAACCACGTCGCGCGACTCATACGCAAGGGCTACCGCGTCGCCATCTGCGAGCAGACCGAAGACCCTTCCAAGGCGAAGAAGCTCGTCCGCCGCGAGGTCGTGCGCGTCATCACGCCCGGCACGGCCATCGACCCGCACCTCGTCGAGGCGAAGGAGTCCGTCTACCTCGCCTCGCTCTGCGGCGCGGGCGACACCTACGGCGCGGCCTTCCTCGACCTCTCGACCGGGGACTTCCGCACGACCGAAGTCACAGGCCCGGACGCCTGGGCGCGCGTGCGCTCCGACATCGAGTCCTACGCGCCCCGCGAACTGCTCTTCCCGCGCTCGCTCGCGCCGCTCGTCAGAGAGGCTTACACGGGCACGCACGCGCACACCGCGCCGCTCCCGCTCGACGCGGAGACGCCGGGCGCAGACGAGGACGAAGACGCGCCCGCCGCCCGCCTCATGCCTGCCGAGCACGCCGTGGCGTCGTCCGAGGGGCTGCCGCTCACGCCCCTCGAAGACTGGCTCTGGGAGCCGACCTCCTGCGCCTCCCTGCTCCTCGAACAGTTCGGCGCGCGCACGCTGGAGGGCTACGGCCTCGCGGGCAAGGTCGCGGCGGTCGCCGCCGCGGGCGCGTGCCTGCGCTACGCGCGCGAGACGCAGCGCGCCGCCGCCGCGCACGTCACCGACATCGGCTTCTTCGAGACGCACGACCACCTCGTCATCGACGCCGTCACCTGCCGCAACCTCGAACTCGTCGAGTCGCAGGGCGGCG
>DAIRFV010000513.1:0-2324 GCA_036794905.1 Pyrinomonadaceae bacterium
CACCTTCAACCCCGAGTTCATCAACCGCCTCGACGAGATCATCATCTTCGACCAGTTGCTCGACGACGAGCTGTTGGAGATCGTCGGCCTCCAGGTCGAGCAGTTGAACCGGACGCTCGCCCGGCGGGGGCTCGAAGTGCGGCTCACGGAGGAGGCGCGGCGCTGGATCGTCGAGAAGACCTGCGGCGACCGCTCCTACGGCGCCCGCCCGCTGCGCCGCGCGCTCCAGAAGTACGTCGAAGACCCGCTCTCCGAGGCGCTCATCCAGGGCAGCCTCGGCGCCGCCACGGTCGTCGAGGTCTACGCCGAGGGCAACGAACTCTCGTATCGACCCGCCGGCGTCGAGGAGCCCGGCGACGCGCTGTTGATTCACTGAAAACAGTCGGCGGCGGGCAGATGGCAGGAGGCAGTTGGCGGGAAGCGAAACCCGCCGAAATAGTTCGGGGGCGGCGAGATTCGTCACTCGCCGCCCCCGAACCCTTTTCTGTTCAGGCGCCATCGCTTCCGGGCGGACGCGTCAAACAGGACTTTTTGCCTTTCAACTGCCTACCGCCATCTGCCTCCTGCGTACTTCCCCGGTTGGATATTGACCGTTTTGTCATTTATAATGCGCCACTTTGCGGGAGTCGTGCGGCTGGCAACGGTTGGGCGCGCGGGGGGAATCCAAGTGGGGCCTGTTCTAAACCCTGACGCCTGAGCCGGAGCCGCGCACGTCCGCGCGGCCCCGGGCGGAAAAATCTCGAAAAAGTTTTTTTCCCTATTAAAGTCTCCCGAATTCATTCGACCGCAATTCAAGAGGCGAAAAACTAATTTTATGCGAATTCGCGCGCCCTGGCTTTGTCTCGTGGCGGCCTTCGTGGCCTGCCTCATGCTCCTCGAAATGGCGCTCCCCTTTGCGAGCGCCAGCGCGCAGGAGCCGGCCGCGCCCGCGGCCGGGCAGCAGCGCGTCCTCGTCGAGTCCGTGGAGGTCGAGGGCAACCGCCGCCTGCGCGACGAGGACATCCTCTACCACATCCAGACCCGCCCCGGCGACACCTACAACGAGGCGCAGATTCAGCGCGACTACCAGGCGCTGCTCAACCTCCCCTTCTTCGACAAGACCAAGGTGAGAGTCGCCACCACCGACGGCCCGCGCGGCGGCAAGGTCGTCATCTTCGAGGTCGTCGAGCTGCCCGTCATCCGCGAGCTGACCTTCAAGGGCCTGAAGAGCATCGGCGAGGCCGACGTGCTCAAGGAGTTCCGCGAGCAGCGCGTCGGCGTCACCAAGGAGACGACCTTCGACCCCGTCAAGGTCAACAACGCCCGCCGCGTCATCAAGGAGCTGCTCGCGCAGCACGGCCACCCCAACGCCGTCATCGAGGCCAACGTCGAGGAGGTCTCGGCCACCTCCATCGCCCTCACCTTCGACGTGGACGAGGGCGACCGCGTCCGCGTCGTGGACATCCAGTTCGAGGGCAACCAGCACTTCTCCGACGGCGAGCTGCGCGGCGCGATGAAACTCGTCAAGGAGGCGGGACTCCTCTCGCGCTTCCGCGGGCAGGACATCCTCCACCTCGAAAAGCTCGACTACGACCTGCGCAAGAACGTCGTCGATTACATGCGCTCGAAGGGCTACCTCGAAGCGCGCACGGGCGAGCCGCGGGTCGAGGGGCTGGGGCCCCGGAGGACGGGCTTCCCCATCCTCCCGCTCCCGATCATCTCCTCGACCGACGAGGCGCTGCGCGTCACCATCCCCATCACCGAGGGCAAGCTCTACCGCCTCGGCGAGATCAAGATCGAGGGCAACTCCATCTACTCGGAGGAGCTGATCCGGCAGGTCATCGGGCTCCGGGCGGGCGAGGTCGCCAACGGCGAGCGCATCGGCAAGGCCGTCTACGACGACCTGAAGAACCTCTACGGCCGCTCGGGCTTCATCCAGTACGAGCCCGACATCGCGCCCGAGTTCAAGCCCAACCCGCAGAAGCCCGAAGAGGGCATCGCCGACTTCACCATCACCATCAACGAGGGCAAGCAGTTCACGCTCCGCCGCCTGGAGTTCCTCGGCAACACCTACACGCGCGACAACGTCCTGCGCCGCGAGGTGGCCGTCAACGAGGGCGACATCTTCGACCGGCAGTTGTGGGAGTTCTCGGTCCTGAAGCTGAACCAGCTCGGCTTCTTCGACCCCATCGACAAGGAGAAGGACGCCGAGCTGCGGCCCGACGAGGAGAAGGGCGAGGTCGATATTAACCTGCGCGTCTCGGAGCGCGGCCGCAACCAGATCGCTTTTAACGGCGGCGTCTCCGGCATCGGCGGCTCGTTCTTCGGGCTCGACTACTCGACGA
>DAIRFV010000036.1:0-32416 GCA_036794905.1 Pyrinomonadaceae bacterium
TGGTTAGCTCCCGCTCATTCACACCCAACTGCAAATTGCTATAGTTTATTCCGTCATGGCCGAGGAGGTCGGCGATGCCTGGAAGTCCGAAACAGGGCGGGCGGACGAATGTCGAGGACACAGCGATGAACGCACGCAGACAACTTCGAACTTACCTCCTCCTGTGCATGCTCATCGTCGGCCCGCAACCCCTTCCCGTGGGCGCGCGGCGGAGTGCGGACGCGTCGAGCGCAAGCCCTCAACACGCCCCCCTAAGGAGGGACGGGCAGCGCGATTTCGACTTCGAGATCGGCACCTGGAAGACGCGTCTGTCACGCCGCCTGCGCCCTCTGACCGGCTCCAACACCTGGGTCGAATACGAGGGCACGACCGTCGTCCGAAAGGTCTGGGACGGCCGCGCCAATCTGGTGGAGCTTGAGGTCAAGGGCCCGGCCGGTCGCCTCGAAGGGTTGTCCCTGCGTCTATACAATCCCGAATCCCGCCAGTGGAGTCTCAACTTTTCCAACAGCGCCGGCGGCACCCTGAGCGCGCCCGTCATCGGCGAGTTCAAAAATGGGCGCGGCGAGTTCTACGGGCAGGAATCGCTTAACGGTCGGGCGATCTTCGTTCGATTTGTTATTTCGGACATCACCCCGGACTCGTGCCGCTTTGAACAGGCATTCTCGGACGACGGCGGCAAGAGTTGGGAAGTGAACTGGGTCGCGCTTGACACACGGGTGAAAGCCGAGCCTGCCAGAGTGCGCTGAGTATCTTCACCGCTTCAACACCTTCGAATGTGCGCGCTGCTGTTTGAAAGCGCTTGCAGCACCGTGGTGCTACGGCACAGACTTGCGCTCCTGCCTCCAATGTCCGCGCGTGAAGTCCGGGAACTTGACCGGCACGGAGCCTTTGGCGACGGATATTTCGCTTAAAGGCCCGGGCACGCTCCAGGAGGCGGCGTCGTACACGTCCATGTCCGGCGCGAGCCCCTGCCGCATGCACTCGATGAGCCGGTAGCACATCAGATAGTCCATGCCGCCGTGGCCGCCGACGCGCCGCGCCCTCTCGCCCTCCTTGCGCCAGAGTTCGTGTTCGTACGTCGCCTTGAACTTGTCCGTGGTCTGCCAGGCGTGCCCGCCCTCCTGCCCGTCGAAAAAGAGGCGGGCGGGGTAGTCGCGGAAGATGCCCTTCGTCCCCTGAATCAGGTTGATGCGGTCGTAAGGGCGCGGCGTGCTGACGTTGTGTTGCAGCATGATGGAACGGCCCCGGGCGGTCTTGACGAGGGAGGTGTTGTAATCGCCGCACCGGTAGACCTCCCGCTGACGCGGGTCGTCGGCCGCGAGGTGCTCCTTCCGGTAGGCTTCGAGCCCCCAGTGCCCCGAACTCATCGCCACGAGGTATTCGAACTTGTCGCCGCGGTTGATGTCCATGTAGTTGGCGAGCGGCCCGAGCCCGTGCGTCGGGTAGAGGTTGCTGTCGCGCAGCGTGTGATGGCGACGCCGCCACAGCCCTTCGTCTTTTGTCTCGAACAGGATTTGGCGCAGGTCGTGGTTGTAGGCGCACTCGCCGTGGACGAGCTCGCCGAGGAGCCCGGCCCGGATCAGGTTCAAGACCAGCAGCTCGTCGTAGTCGTAGCAGCAGTTCTCCATGATGACGCAGTGCCGCCGCGTCCGCTCCGAGGTGTCCACCAGCTTCCAGCAGTCTTCGACCGTGTAAGCGGCGGGCACCTCCACCCCGGCGTGCTTGCCCGCCCGCATCGCGGCCAGCGCCTGCGGCACGTGCCACTCCCACGGCGTGGCGATGTAGACGAAATCCACGTCGTCGCGCCGGACGGTCTCCTCGTAGCCGCGCTCCCCTTTGAAGTAGAGGGCGGGCGCCTGCCGCCCCGCCGCCTCGACCAGCGACTTCGCCTGCAAGACCTTCTCCTCGACCACGTCGCAGAGGGCCGTCACACGCACGCCCGGCACGTTCAGGAACTCCCGCAGCACGCCGCGCCCGCGCAGGCCCGTCCCCACGACCGCGAGGCGCACCGTCTCGCGCCGCTCGAACGGCACGCCGATCATGGGACGGTCTTCGGGCGGCGGCCCGGCGATGAGAGCGTCGAGCGACGCCTCGCCCGTCCCCGCCGACGCGAGCGTGTGCGCGCCCGCGATGCCTAAGCCCGCGAGGGCCGCCTGGCGCAGCATCTCGCGGCGCGATAATTTGTCGTCGCCCATTCCGGTGCCTCCTCGAACTGTGCTCAAGTGCTCAGGCCGTCGCCGTTTCTTCGGCCGGGGCCGCGGCCGCCTCCTCGCCTTCGAGCGCGAGCAGGAGGGTGGAGAGTACGGCCAGCGCCATCCCGGCGACGACGACCGCCTGCGGGACGCGGCCGTAGATGGCGAGGGAGATGATGATGGTGATGACCGGCGCCACGGCGTTCGTCAGGGGGCTCACGATGATGGCCTTGCCGTGGCGGAAGGCGTAGACGAGCGTCAGCGCGCCGACGGAATTGAGACTCTGGATGAGCGCCGCCGCATACGGCCCGCGCAGGCCCCAGTTGATGGGCTGGCCGAAGTCGGTCATCCAAAGCGCCGCCGGGATGACGAGGATGCCCGACACCGTCATGTAGAAGAAGATGCTCTCGGCCCTCATCGTCTCGTTGGCGAACCGCAGGGCCCACGCCTGCACGCCCCACGCGAGGAAGACGAAGAGCGCGAGCCCGAGCCACAGCAGCCCCGATGTCTCCTGCGAATCCTGCAAAGCGAGCAGCGGCAGCGCCACCAGCGCGAGGATGATTCCGGCCCACCCGCGCCCGCTCGCCCGCTCCTTCAGGATGAGCCAGGACAAGAGGATCGTCACGACGGGCGAGAGCGAGATGATGGGGAAGATGAGGTAGGCCGGCCCCGTGCGCAGCGCCTGAAAGAGCACGACCTGCCCGCCCGCTCCCAGCAGGCCGATGAGGAGCCCGAGGAAGACCGAGCGCCGGTCGCGCTCCAGCCTCCACCCGGCGACCTTCAGCGCGACGACGGCCGGCGGGATCATCGTCAAAGCCCACACGGCGTAGCTGAGCGTGGCGGGAAAGCCCGCCTTTTCGGGCAGCTCGATGAGCGCGCCCCAGACGCCCCAGAACGCCGTCGTCACCAGCGAGTAGATGAGCCAAAGCCTGTTCTTCATATTCGCAGCACCCCGCGCTCTTTACGGCGCCGTCCGACCGCTGAAGATTATCTCCCCGAACATCGCGGGGACGTGAAAGTCACCTTCCAACGTCGGTGACCACGCCAGCCCCAGCGGCTCCGGCCTGCTCTCGACGCGGTAAAGGTTCATGCGCCAGCGGTCGCCCGGGCGCGGCGGCAAGGAAGGCGCCGTCACCACATCTTCGAGTGGAAGCGCTATTTCGCACGACCAGCCGCGGTCGCCCGGCCGCCCGTCCACGCTCCCGTCCACGCGCACCGCCCACCTGAGCCCCGCGCTGTTCCAGCTCCCATACGGCAGGTTCTTGCGGCGGTCGAGCAGGTAGATGTCGAGCAGCGTTCCCAGCGGGTTCACCTCCAGCTCAATGTAGTTGGGCACGCGCGGGTCTGCCTGGAGAAAGACCTCGACGACCTCCTCGTGCCACAGGTGTTCGTCGCGGCGGCGCAGCGTGGCCCAGACGTTCTCGTCCCCGACGCGGAAGGCGAAGTAGATGAAGCGCTCGTCATAGAGCACCTTCGCTTCCGTCACGTTCCCGACCGGCGCGCCGTCCCTGTTCCTGACGAAGGGCCCGACCGGCTTCGCCGCGCCCCACACCGCCTCGTCCGGTCGCCCGTCAACCTTGATGGGCGCAGCCGCGCGCAGGACTTCGTACGTCGGCGGCGCGCGCCGCACATGCGCCGCCGCCGAACCGGCCGCACACAGGAGCGCGACCGCCGACGCCAGCAAACTCCCTCTGAACTCAGTCGTCATGCGAAAGGTACAGGCGCGCCTTCAGGATGCGCACGCAGCTCGGGCCGCGCGTACTACACGTGCTCCGCCGTCGGGGCGGGGCGGTGCCAGCCCCCTATGACGCGCGCGTAGAGGCGTGCGGCGCGCTCCAACTGCTCGACCTCGACGTACTCGTCCTTCGTGTGCGCCTGCGCGATGTCGCCCGGCCCGCAGACGACCGTCTCCAGCCCTGCGCGCGCGAGTTTGCTCCCGTCCGTGCCGTAGTGCGCGCCCGCCACCTCGCAGTCGGTGCCGAACTCTTCGAGGTGCGCGCGACGCACGGCGCGGGCGACCGCCGCCGCCTCCGGCGTGTCGAGCGGAGGGTCTACAAGGTACGGCTCTTCGAACTCGAGCTCGACGCCTTCGCCCACCGACGCGCGCACGCTCGCCTCGCAGTCGCCGACGGCCGCGCGCCCGTCCTCGCCCGGCAGCAGCCGCCGCTCCAACTCGAACTCGCACAGGTCGGGCACGACGTTGACCGACTGCCCGCCCGCGACGCGCCCGACGTTGAGCGAGGGCGCGCCGAGGAGATCGTGCGGCGCACGCGACGCGAGCGCGAGCGCGTGGGCTTCGAGGGCTAGAAGGACGCGCGCGCCGTCGTAGATGGCGCTGCGGCCGAGGTGCGGGGTGGCGCCGTGGGCGCTCCTCCCCTTCACACGCACGCGCCAGCGCGCCACGCCCTTGTGGGCGACGATGAGCGCGAGGCGCGTGGGCTCGCCGACGACGCACGCGCTCACGGGCCACTCGCGCTCGATGAGCTTCCACGACCCCGAGAAGGCGAACTCCTCGTCGGCCATCGCGGCGAAGACGATTGTGGCGGGGCGCTCGCGCCGCTCGGCGTAGGCCGTGACGGCGGCGAGCATGGCGGCGATAGGCCCTTTCGCGTCGCACGCGCCCCGCCCGTAGATGCGGCCGTCGCGCACGACGGGGTCGAACGGGTCTATCGACATGTTGGCGACGGGCACCGTGTCCATGTGCGAGTTGAGCATCAGCCCGCCGCCGCGCGCCGCCCCGTTGGACGCGCCGCTTGCGTGGACTATCCCGACGACGTTCTCGCGCCCCTCGAAGACGGTCTGCCGCTCGCAGTCAACGCCCGCGCGCCGCAGAACCGCCTCGACGTAGTCGGCCACGCCGCGCTCGACGGCCTCGCCCGGACACGGCCGCATCGGGTTGACGCTCGGAATCGCGATCAGGTCGCGCAATGTCTGTAAGACTTCGACGGCCATCAGTCCTTTTCCGCCGGAGGGTCAGCGCCCGCTCCCGGTCTTCGCACGCCCGCGCGGAGGGGCGGACAGCTCCGAGAGCTGCGCCTTCGCCAGCTCGCTCTCCGGGTCGAGCTTTAGCGCGCGTTCGAGCGCCGCGCGCGCCTCCTCCGCGCGGCCGAGCGCCTTGAGACCGGCGCCGGCCAGCACGAAGCGAATTGCGCCCTCGGGCGGGGCGGGCTCGGCCTCAAGCATGCGCTGTTCGTCGTTCAGGTTCGCGAGCCGCTGGTAGAGTGCGCGCGCCTCCTCACGCCGACCCGTGCGCTCAAGGGCGACGGCCTTGTAGTAGTAATGCTCCGACCACGGCTCGGTCGGCTGCGTCGGCGAGTTGAGCGGCTCGTCCGCCGCGCGGCGCCAGAGTCTCAAAGCCTCCTCGCGCATCCCCGCGGCCTCGAAGGCGCGCGCCGCCGCGACGTACTCGCGCGCCTGCGACTGCATCGAAGGGGCGCCCGCGCCGAGATTCTTCGGATACTCGGTCGCCCGCAGATACGCGCGCGCGGCGTCCGCATGGCGCCCCGCGCGCTGGTGTTCACGCGCCAGCCCCGTGTGCGCCCTGCGGAACAGACCGAGCGCGGCGAACTCGCCTTCGCCCGAAGTGAACTGCGTCCGTTCGAGGAGCGCCGCCGCGTCCGCGAACCGTCCGGCCTCGACGTAGGCGGCGGCCGTCGCCTGCACGACCGGCGAGCGCTGCCGCACGGCCTCGGGCGCGCCTTCGAGCAGCCTGATGCGGCGCGGCGTCGCCTTCATGTCGGCGAGCAGCCGGTCGAGCTCGACGTAGAGGTGGAAGTCTTCCGCGGCGGCCCCAATCGCACGCTCGTACTCGGCCGCCGCCTCATCCTTTTTGCCTGCGACGAGCCAGAGGGCGCGGGCGAGGTTGCGGCGGGCGATGCCGTTCGAGGAATCGAGCCTGACCGACTCGCGCCAGGCGGCCAGCGCCTCTTCGCCGCGCTCCTTCGAGGCGAGGGCGTTGCCGAGAAGGTATGCGGCGCGAGCGTCCGAAGGGTTGGCGGCCGTGGCCGCGCGCAGCACCGCGATCTCCTCGACGCGGTGCGGGAAGACAAACGCCGTCTCTGACTTCGCCCCGAGCGCGTACTGCTCGCGTGCGCGCGCCGTGTCACCAGACTTCTCGTGCAGGTAGCCGAGCGCGTAATGGAGCATCGCGTAAGGCCGCTGGCCCTGCGCTCCGGCACGCTTCATCCCCTCTTCCAGCACGGCGCGCCCCTCTTGAAGGCGGCCTGCGGCGAGGTAGTCGAAGGCGAGTTCCAGAACTGAGTCGGGCTCGCGCGAGAGCAGGCGCCACAACTCGCCCTGTGCGCCACGCGCCTTCGCGTCGTTGCCGCGCGCGCGGTGAGCCTCGTACTGCTCGCTCAGAGCAAGGTAGTCGAGCGGCGCCTCCCAGACGACGGCGTCTATGCGCTGCTGCGCGGACTCCGTGCGGCCCGCGACGCGCTCGGCCATCGCCAGCAACGTGCGCGCCTTCAGGTCGCGCGGGTCGAGCAGTACTGACTGTTGCAGGTGTTCGAGCGCCGCCGCGGTGTCACCCGCGGAGAGCGCCATCTCGCCGAGGACGTAGCGCGCGACCGACTCGCGGTGCCCCGTGCGGACGACCCACATCAGGTGCTCGGCCGCCTCGGTCAACTGCCCCTGCGCCCGCCGCACGAGACCGAGGTAGTAGTGCGCGTCGCCCGCGTCACGGTTCCGGCGCAGAGCCCTCTCCAGGTGCACGGCCGCGCGCTCGTATTCGCCGCTGCGATAGTAGGAGAGACCGAGCGCCGTGTGCGCGGGCGCGAAACCGGGGTCGCGCCGGAGCGCCTCCTCGAAGGCCGCGCGCGCCGCGCGCTCGTTGCTCTTCTTGTCGGCGGCCAGACCCTCGACGTATGTCTGCTCGGCGCTGGCCGGAGATTTCGGTTCGGAGATGGGTCGCGTCGCCGGCTTAAAGTCGGGGTTGCCGTCCGCGGGCGTGTCGGTGCTGTACTTCAACAACTGGCGGCCGTCCTTCGCCTTCAGCGTGACGACGAGCGGTCTACCCGACGCATCGGCCGGAATCTGGACGGCGGCCGTGTGCGTCTTCGCCGGGTCGAGGTCTACCGAGTCGGAGTGGAGTCGGCGCCCTCCGGCTTCGACCGTCAACTCGGCGTCGTCGAACTTCGCGTTGACGTTCAGGGTGACGTTGGCGCGCGCGCCCTCGACCGAGACGTTGACGGCCGCGTCGCGCGTCGCCTCGTCGAAGCCGCCGCCCATGCGGTTGACGGGGAACCAGTATTCGGTGAAGCGCTCGACGCGGTGCGGGGCTAGAAATTCGTGCTCCATCTGCGTCTCGAAGCGGCCGGCCTGGAACTCGACGTACTGGCCGTCCGCGTCCGTCAGCTTCTCGACCCAGATGTCGCCCGAGTCGTCCGTGCCCCACGTCCAGGTCTTCTTACCGGGCAGCTCCCTGTGGTCGGCGACGTGGACGATGCCCCAGTCCGCTTTCTCGTAGTAGACGCCGAAGAAGTCGCGCTTCGAGTTGCGCGCGAACAGCGACAGCTCGTTCTTAACCTCGCGGTAGGTGCCGATGTCAACGCCCTTCTCCTCGGGGAACGAGTAGACGGGCCAGAAGGCGTGCGGGTATGACTCGCGCATCGGGTAGACGAAGCGCATGTCTTCGGTCGCGGGCGCGGCGGCCGTGGACCAGTACCAGTAGCGCCCCGGCGTCTCGCGCCGGTTGTTGAGCGTGACCTCCGTTTCGAGCGCCTTGCTGCCCGGCCTGAGGCGACAGACGATTGACCACTGCATCCGCTGCACGCGCTCGGTGTCGCCGACGACGACGGCGGCGCTCCCGTCCGCCTCCATCCGCGTCGCGTAATCTATCGGCGAGACGGTGGTGAGCGTGTGGCCGTCGGGGAAGTTCCACTCGATGCCGCCCGAGACCCAGGCGCCGCGGATGGCGACCATCGCGTACTTGACGACGTGGTTCGTGTAGAGCACGTCGCGGTTCGCCGTCTTGTCGAAGATGGCGTAGACGTGGCCGCCCAGCTCGGGCAGCACCGTCACCTTCAGGTACTCGTTCTCCAGATAGACCGCCTTGTAGCTCTTGTCCACCTTGCGGCTCGTCAAAGTGTCCTGCACGGCATAGGGGTAGATGGGGCGCCACTTCCTGCGATTCCAGTCGAGGAGCGCCGGGTTCGGGTCGGGCGCGCCCAGCTCGTAGGTCGGGATGACGAGCGGCGCCTCCCAGACGCGCGGCGATCTGTCCGACTGCGCACGCGCGCTCACGCCCAACGCGAGCGCGAACGCGGCGAGCGCGAACGCGCGCAAGGTTTTTCTCATGACGTATGAAACTCTTCCCTTCATATAACCCACCTGAATAGCGGTCAGTACCACGCGCGGTAGCGGGTGGTTTCAGACTGACGAGTTGAGAGCGCTCCGCGTAACACCGACCCACCCGCTACCGCGGGTGGTACTGACCCGGTCGCCCTCGACGTTGTGTAACCGTCTCAGCGCCCGAATTCGCGCGAAGCGACGGCGTACGCCCGAACCTTCTCGCGCGAGACCTCGTAGCCCACGCCTGCGCCCGGCGGCGTGTGGATGAAGCCCTCGCGGTCAATCGTTATCTGCGGCTCGACTATGTCGTCCACGAACCAGCGCGACGAAGCCTCGATGTCGGTCGGGTAGTCGAGACCTTCGAGCGCGGCGAAGTGGAGACCCTGGGCGGAGGCCACGCCCAGCTCCGGCATCGTCCCGAGCCAGCAGCCCAGGCCGGCCGCGCGCACGCGCTTCAGCATCAGCCGCGCCTCGCTCAAGCCGCCGACGCGCTGAATCTTGATGTTGACGATGCGCGCCGCGCCCAGGCGTACGATCTCCTCTACGTCTGCGAGCGAGTCGGCCGACTCGTCGGCGCAGACCGGCGTCTTCAACTGTCTTTGCAGTTCGGCGGAGTCGGCGTGCGCGCCGCGCGCGAGCGGCTGCTCGAACATCATCAAGCCGTAATCATCGAGGCGGCGGAACACCTCGGCGTCCGCGAGCGTGTAAGCGGCGTTGGCGTCAACCATCAGCGGCACGCCGGGGAAAGAGCGGCGGACGGCCTCGACCGGCTCCGCGTCCCAGCCCGGCTGTATCTTTATCTTGACGCGCCGGTACCCTTCGGCGAGGTAACGACCGACGCGCTCGACCAGCTCGTCGGTCGTGTCGTAGATGCCGACGGCGAGCCCGGAGGGCACGGGCCGGGACTCTGCGCCGAGTGCTGCGCGGAGCGGCACGCCCAACTCTCGCGCGTGCGCGTCCCACAGGGCGCCTTCCAGGCCCGCCTTCGCGAAAGCCTCGCCCGGCACTTCGCGCAGGCGCTCGTAGAAGCGCGGCGCGTCTATCTCGCGCCCGGCGAGCGCGAGCGGGATCAGCGTCTCCGAGAGGGCGCGCCAGACCGTCTCGGGCGTGTCGTCGGAGTAGAACGAGCCCGACATGGGCGACGCCTCGCCCCAGCCCACGACGCCCCGGTCGGTCAAGACCTCGACGAGGACGCAGTCCTTCTCGGCGACCGAGCCGTTGCTGATGCGGAAAGGCTCTCTGAGCGGAACGCGCACGCGGTGCAGCGCGACGTGCTCTAACCTCAGCGGGTGACGCCCCGCCTCTGCTGGTGCTTCCATACTCTTCATCAAGTCATCCGCGCCAGCATCTCGGGCGTGACGACGTTCTCGGGGCGCTCGCCACGGAAGAAGCGCTCGACCTCGCCGGCGGCCGTCTCGCCGAGCGCGTGGCGCATCTCGATGCCGCCGGCCGCGACGTGCGGCGTGAGCAGGACGTTCGGCAGACGCCGCAGCTCGTGTTCGGGCGGCAGCGGCTCGAAGGGGTCGGTCACGTCGAGCGCGGCGCAGATGCGCCCCGAGCGCAGCTCGGCGAGCAGCGCCTCCATCTCGACGAGGCCGCCGCGCCCGACGTTGACGAGGTACGCGCCGTCGGGCAGAAGCCCGAGCGTGCGTGCGTCGAGCATGTGGCGGGTCTCCTCGGTCAGCCCCGCCGCCAGCACCACGACGCTGCACTCGCGCAGCAACACCTCCGTCTCGACCTTCTTCGCGCCGTACTCGGCCGCGGTCTCCTCGGCGCAGTAAGGGTCGGCGACGAAGAGTTCGGGGCCGAGCGGCGCGACCATCCGCGCGAACGCCCGCCCGATGCGGCCGAAGCCGACGATCCCGACGCGGCGCCCGCGCACGGTCTCGCCGCGACTCACGACTTCGTTCGACTGCACGAGCCCGTCGCGCATCTCGCGTTCGTACCGCGGCAGTTGGCGGACGAGCGTCAAAACCATCGCCAGCGCCATCTCAGCGACGGGCGCGGCCATCGGGCCGGGCGCGTTCGTCACCGTCAGTTGGCGTACGACCTCCGGCTCCATCCGCGCCTTCAGCTCGCCGCCGCAGTGCGCGACGAGACGCACGCGGCGATGGCTCCCCAACATCTCAAGGCGGAGGAAGGGCGAGTGCCACGTCGTCATCAAGGCGTCGGCGCGCGCGAGCCGCCCGCGCAGCTCCGGCGTATCCTCGCGCCCGTCGAAGTGCTCCCACTCCCCGACCTGTTCGAGCCGCGCGAGGACGTGCGCGGGGAAGAAGTGCGGGAACAGCGCCTCGCTCGTCAGCACGAGTATGCGCGGGCGACTCTCCGCACCACCGATTTCGCTTTGCTCTTCAGACATGTCGAAACGTTTACCCTCGCCTCAGGCCGCGCCCCCCGGCCCCGCGAGGAGGCCGCGCATCGCGTTCGCGAAGTCCGGCAGGGAGACTTCCGGCTCTTCAATCTCGGGGTGCCAGTATTTCTCGAACTCGAAACTGACGTAGCCGCTGTATTCGAGCCGGCGCAGCGCGGCGACGACCTCGCCGAACGGGACGAGGCCGCGACCGGCGAGGACGGGCGTCCAGTGCTCCTTGCCCAGCGGCCGCGCGTCGCGCAGGTGGACGTGCGCGAGGTAGGGCGCGACCGCGCGCGCCGTCACCTCCAACGCCTCTGCGGACGCGAACGTGTTGGCCGCGTCCCAGATGATGCAGAGGTTCGGGTGGTCGGCCCTGGCGATGATGTCGGCGGTCGCGGGGCCGCCCGCGAAGTCGCCGTGCGTCTCCAGCCCGACGCGGACGCCGCGCGGGGCGAGACGCGCCACCTCACGCAGCGAGTGACTGATGCGGTCGCGCGTCTCCTCGTACGTCGAGCCCTCGGGCACCTTGTCGGGGAAGACGCGGATGAGCGGTGCGCCGAGCGCCGCCGCGAGTTCGCAGTGGCGCCCGGCGATTTCGACCTGTCTGAGCCGCTCCGCGTCTTCGGTCGAGTCGAACGTGCAGGAGGTGTCCACGCAGCAGACTTCGAGCCCCAGCCCGGCGAGCCACTCGCGCGTGCGCGCGACCTCGCCGGGCTGGAACTCGGGGCGCGAAAGCAGGTCGAGCCCGCCGCCGAGCGCGCGCAGCTCGACCCCGCCGTAGCCGTACGCGCGCGCCGCGCGCGCCACGTCTTCCAGCTCCCAACCGGGACAGCCGAGTGTGGAGAAGGCCAGCTTCATCATCCTCTTCATAAAACAAGGTGCTGGGTGCTGGGTGCTGGGTTCCAGTAAGTGCCTTTAACCAGCACCCAGACCCCAGAACCCAAAACCCCTCCTAGTCATTCGTCCTCACGGCGCGTACTCGTAGGCGCCGATGTCGATGAGCCCGTCCGAGGGTCGCGCCGCGGCCGTCCCCGGCGCGAGCAGCGTGTGCAGCGGCGGGTGGAAGGCGGGCGGCCAGAGCGGGTTGGGGAACGGGTGGCCGGCCGGGCTGGGCGGCGCGTTGACGCCCGCCCCGATGAGCGCGCTCCCGACCGCGGGCCGCAGGTCGAGCGTCGAGAGATTAACGAAGTTCGGGTTGGTGCCGAAGATGGTGCTCGTCCACCCGGTCGGGATCATCGCTGAGCCGCCGGGGAGACAGTTGTACGTGCCGACGCTCACGCGACCCGCCACCCAGCGCACGCGCGTCTCAAGGACGACCTTGTCGATGGGCTCGTTGCCCGGTCGGTAGAAGACGTTGTTGTGGACTTCGAGGCTGTCGATGCCCTCGAAAATTTCGAAGGCCGGGCTCACCTGCCCCTGGCGGAGGATGAAGGTGTTGTTGACGAAACGGTAGCGCCCCTTCGTCTGCCCCGTCCCGTCGCTCCCCACACGCACCATGCGCGTCCCCTGCGTCGCCTTGTGCGCGAAGACGTTGCCGACCACGTCCGAGTCCTCGCGCTTGGTGTCGGTCGAGACCTTCTTGTTGCCCTGCGGGTCGGGGCCGATGAGCTCGATCTCGCCGTAGAAGCCGCCCGAAATCCAGTTGTAATAAATCTCGTTGCGCTCGGCGCGGCTCTTGACGTTGTTGCCGCCGCGCTGGTCGTGCAGGTAGCAGTACTGCATGCGGAAGACGGCGCCGGGGTACTTGAACTCGTCGGTCGCCATGTAGACGGGGTGCTGTCCCGTGCCGTTGCCGCAGTTGTAGACCTCGACGTATTCGAGCGTGAGCGACCCCGAATCGGTGTCGGCGCCGAGGATGCCGTGGGCGGGGCAGTCTCGGACGACCGTGTCGCGGACGGTGATGTCGTGCGCGTGGTGGTAGATGCCGCGGAACGTGCCGCCCGTCACGTCGAAGCCCTCGAAGACGTAGTGGTTCGACAGACGGAACTCGACCGTGTTCGTGCCGCCCGAGAGGGTGGGGCGCAGGCCGTTCACGCGCAGCCCGCGGATGGTGATCTTGTTGGTCGGCGTGCCCGGGACGGTGAAGATGACGTCGCCGGGGTAGGTGGCGTTGCCGTCCACCTCGACGAGGTCGCCGGGCGCGAGCAGGGGCGCCACGTCCTGCAACTTCTTGAGCGTGCGCGAGGGGCCGACCTGGTAGGTGGCCGCCCGCGCGCTGACCGCGGCGCCGGTGATGGCGAAGCAGGTGACGAGGAACAAACAGGCGATGAAGTACCTCACGTCTTATCCTCCTTATCGTCTCGGGTCGGGATTTTCAGTGGCCCCGACGCTTTCCACGTGAGGGGCGCGGGCGGGGGCTGTCGTCCCTCGGCGCGCGAGCGATGGCCTGGGCAAGTGTGTAGCGAACAGCCTCGAAGGCGTCTCCGGTCTCGGCGAAGGCTACGCGGCCGCCGCGCGGCACTTCGGAGAAGACGCGGGGCACGACCGAGCGCAGCGCGGCCTCGACCTCGGCGCGCAGGCCGAGCTTACGCGCGAGCGTCAGGTACTGGTGGTCTTGCAGCCCCCGCCGGAAGTTGGCGAGCTGCACCGTCGAGACGGGGCCGGCGACGCCGCGATCCTCCGCCGGGTGCTGGCGCTCTTCGCCGGGGTACATGAGCACGCCGTCGCCGTTGATCCAGCCCTGACTGTTGACGGGCTTGCGCGGCTGGCCGCGGTTGTCGAAGGTGATGGGGTTGGCCCACACGTTCTGCTCGCGCCGGCCCTGCTTCTGCGAGTTGTGGCGCCAGTGGACGCCGTGCCAGTAGAAGTAGACCTCGATGTCGTGCTTGAAGCAGGCCCAGATGGTGGCGCGCGGGTCGGTCGCGGGCGCGTCGATGACGATGGCGCCGGCCGCGGGGCGCCCGCCGTTGTAAATCCAGTATTGGCGCCCGCGCTCGCGCTCGCGCCTGGCCTGCTCGATGTCGAACCCTTGAGGGCCGGAGTCCCAGATGTCGATGGCGTCTTCGAGCTCCTTCGTGTACTTCTTGGTGACGAAGAGCGGGAGCGCCTTGCCCGGCCCCGGGTTCGAGTGGACGTTAGCTCCGAGACGGCGGATGTAGTCGTACTCCGCAGGGCCGGGCTCGTCGGGCACGTAGAGGAAGGTGACGGCCTTGGGGAAGTTCTCGCGCAGGAAGGTCATCCACTCGTCGGAGTGGCGCCAGGCGCTCTCGCGCTCGTCGAACTCCTTGCCGGGGCCGTAGAAGCTGCGCGGGATGACGCGGTTGCCGACCTGCTCGCCCGGCCCTTCGTAGCCGCCCGAGGCCGTGAAGTCATCGCCGTTGAAGCGCCCGCGCGCGGCGCGCGCCGACTCGATTGAGTAGGCGTGGACGAGCTCGACGCGGTGGCGGTGCGCGAAGCGGTGGTACGCGGGGTCGAGGTTGCGCCCCTGGTAAAGCTCAGGCTGCAAGGGCTCGTAGTAGATCATCGCGTGCATGCTGTTCTCGTCCGGCAGGCTGAAGTCGAACAGCTCCAGCTCGACGGGGACGGTCTGCCTGCGCCCGTCGGCGGTCAACTCGACGTGCCCCTCGTAGATTCCTTCGGGCAGGTTGCGCCCCGTGTAGACCTCGACCCAGACGGCCTGGTTCTGCCGCGGCGCGACCTTTAAGGGGAAGCCGCCCCGGCCGGCCTTCGCGTTCTCGGGGACGAGCTGGACGGGCTTCCAGCCCGTGGTGTCGGCGGGTGCGGCCGCCGAGCCGGGCCGCCAGACCCAGTTCGCGCGCGTCGTCTCGGTCACGTTCATGTAGTTGACCGAGAAGAGCTGGATGGGGCGGCCGACGTAGTCGGTCGGGTCGGCGGCCGGCGGCGCGTAACGGATGCGCGCGCCGCCGCCGCCCTCCCGCCGCCGGAGTTCGGGCAGCGCCACACGCAGCTCGCCGATGCCACTGGCTCCGGCCTCGACGACGAGCTGGAAGGCGACGACCTCGTTGCGCGCGCCGAAGAGTTTGATCCGGCGGCCGTCCCACGCCGAGTTCCGCGCGCGGTTGCGGTTGGCGAGGTCGTCCCGCTCGACCTTCTCGCCGTCGTTGACGGCCCACACGCGCGCGGGCTGACCGGCCAGCGCCGCGTTCTGCAACAGGCAGACGAGCGCCACGAGCGCGCCGAGCCTTCTCACCTCTCCTCCGAGCCTCAAGTAGATTTCCCCCTGTGTTGCACGAACCCCCGGCGCGGCCGCCGGCCGCCTCCGCGGGTCGAGACTTGTCAGAACCGCCCGCGGTAGCGGGTGGGTACATCCATCTCCGGGAGACCTCAGAGCGTGAGCCTGACCCACTCAGCGTGAGCCCGACCCACCCGCTACCGCGGGCGGTTCTGACCGCTCTGGCGTCGCATCCGTCTTAAAGCCGCTGTAATCTTTCGCGCACGCATCCGCGCCACGCACTCGCGGCGCGCGCACCGTCAGGCGCGGACGGCCGCCGGCTTCACCCCGGCCCACAGGCCGCTGGACGGGTCGGCGCAGAAGTCAGCCATGCGCTTGACGTTCCAGCCCGCGGGCCAGTCGAACGCGCGCCTCAGCCGCAGCAGGCAGGCCAGGAAGCCGCGCTCGGGGTTGAAGTAGAGCTCGTGCAGCGCGCGCTCCGTCCGGCTCCCGCCGCTCATCCGGTACTGTTCTTTCGGGAGCTGGAAGAAGGTGTGCATCTGGAAAGTGCTGGCGCCCCGGAGCAGGTACTCGGCGGCCATCCGCCCCGAGCCGATGTCGCCCGTAGCGCTGAAGGGGAACGCGCAGCGCGGCGCCTCGCCCGCCCCCTCCAGCGCGCGCAGCCGTTCGAGCACCCGCAGGTTGCGCGCGGAGAGGTCGGGCCCGCCGTAGGCGACGCCGCGCTTGCCCTCGAACGCGCGCTCGGGGTCGAAGAGCCGGTTGGCGTAGACGACGAAGTCGGGGCGTCCGTCGTCGCCGCAGCGCTCGTTGACGAGCCGCAGCATCTCGACCTGGAAGCCCTCGTCGAACATGGCGTTGAAGAGCTTGAGTCCGACCGTGACGGGGCGCGGGCGCGCGGCTTCGCGGATGAGCCGCGTCACCGCCGACATCCAGCGCTCGACGGTCTCGGCCTGCGCCGCGCGGTCGTCGCCGGCGAGCGTCGGGCTGAAATCCTTCTCCAACGGCATCACGCCGCCGCCCGCGCGGCGCGTCTCCCACACGTCGAGCAGCCGGCGGGTCGTGTGCTCGTACTCGCCGAGGCGCCACACGCCCTCCTCGGGGCGCAGCAGGTGATATTTGCAGGAGGGGACGACGAGCATCCCCGACTCGTTCCCGGCCTCCAGCGAGTCGGCGAAGAGTCTGAGGTAGGCGTCGAAGGTGTCCGACCAGCCGCGCCCCTTCCAGGTGACAGTCCACCCGGCGGAGCCGTCGGCCCCGCGGATGGGCTCGACCTTCATCCGCGTCTCGGGGATCGCCCACTCGCTCATCGACTGGCCGCCCCGCTCGTCCTCGGCGATGATCGTCTTCAAGACCACGAAGCCGAGGCCGGCGTCGGCGTCCGCGCGCACCTGCTTGAGGTTGAGGGAGAGTTGACCCGACGCCTTGCCGAAAGGGTTCTTGACGCGGATGCCGCCGTACTCGCTCGCGAGGTCGAGGCCGTAGCGTTCGAGCACGTACTCTTCGAGCCGCGGGGGCAGCCCCCGCGAGAGCCGTTCGTAATCCTCCGCGAGCGTCGAGGCGAGCGCCGGGCTGAGGTCAACGCCCCCGATTAATCTCTCTAACATCACCTTCCCCACTCCCCCAGTTCGTTCAGGACGCGCCCCACCTCTGCGTACTCTTCCCGGGGAAGCTCAGGCCCCCACGGGTCGTTGGCGGCTTCGAGCGGGATGACGCCCTGATGCGCCAGCACCCAGAGCATGCGCCGGATGTAGCCCTCCAACGGGCGGACGAAGGTCACCTCGGCGAGCATGTCGGCCAAGCGTGAGAGTTCGAGGAAGCGTGACGCTTCGCCGCGGACGTGCGCGCCGACGAGTTCGGCCTGCAAGCGCGAACAGGCGGCGCCCATCCCGACGAGGGCGGCGCGCGCGCCGCGCATCAGGCTGTAGCCGAGGAAGCGGTCTTCGCCCGTGATGAGCAGCTTGCCCGGGTGACGCGCAGAGAGCGCGCGCGAGACATCCTGATAGGTCATCACGCTGTCGAGCGTCGCCATCTTGATGCCGATCACTTCGGGCATCGAGAGCAGTTCGTCGAGGACTTCGGGCGGGTAGGTGATGCCGCCCGCCTCCTCGTAGAGGTAGAAGAGCACGAGGGGCAGCCCCGTCGCGGCCAGCCGCCGGTGGTGCTCGACGATCAGGCGGCCGGCCGCGTCGCGGCCCCGGAGCCACGCGGGCGCGTAGGCGAGCACGGCGTCGGCGCCGAGCTGCGCCGCGCGCTCCGCCATCTCGACCGAGTGGCGCGTCGCCTCGCTCGCGCTCATCCCCGGCGGGGCTCCGGCGCCCGCGACGAGCACCTTTCCGGGCAGCGCGGCGCGCCAGTCCCTCAACACCGTGCCCGCCGTCCCGCGCCCGAGCATGAGCCCGCGCCCCGTGTGCGCCCAGACCGCGACGCCCGCGACGGGCTGCCCCGTCATGTGGCGCAGGTACGAGTCGTGGGCGGCGGCGTGGAGGCGCCCCCCGCCGTCGAGCGTGACGGGGACGGCCGGGACGAGCCCCCCGTCGAGCCGCGCCCTCAGATTCTCCGCTGTTTCCGGCATGGTCTTTCGAGAAGTTTTCGGCGCCGCTCACCCGACGTGCGGGACGGAGAGCAGTTCGCTGAGGACGAGCGTCAGCGCCCCTTTGAGGCTCGGCCGCACGTCGAAGGTCGAGCGGCGCAGAGGGATGTCGCGCCCGCCCTCGCCCGTGCCCAGCATGTTGCGCCGCATCTCCTGCGTGATGATCGGCTCGACCAGCCCCCAGGCCTTCGTGATCTCCCCGCCGACGACGACCACCTCGGGGTCGAGCCCGTTGACGAGTCCCGTGATGCCGAGGCCCAGGTAGCGCGCCGTCTCGCGCACCGCCGCGGTGGCTACGGGGTCGCCCGACTCGACCAGCTCGACGATGCGGCGCATCGTCACGCCGCGCTTGAGGGTCGCCTCCGGCATCGCGCGGTAGCGCGCGACCGTCGCGTTGTCCGAGGCGTAGAGGTCCCAGCAGCCGCGCAGGCCGCAGCGGCACTCGGGGCCGTTCATGTCGAGCGGGATGTGGCCGAACTGGCCGGCCGTGTTCGTCCCCCCGCGGTAGAGCGAGCCGTCGATGACGACGCCGCAGGCCAGCCCGCTGCTGACGCTCACGTAGAGCAGGTTGCGGACGTGCGCGTAGGCGGTCTTGCTGTGCCAGATTTCGGCCAGCGCGGCGCAGCGCGCCGAGTTGTCGATGTGGACGGGCAGGCGCACGGCCTCGCCGAGCCACTCCACGACGGGCACGTCCCGCCACGGCAGCACGACCGAGGAGATGAACCGCCCCGAAGTGTTATCGACGAGGCCGGGGAGGCTGACGCCGACGCCCGCGATCTCGACGAACCGCGTGTGCTCGGCGCGCAGGCGCGTGATCTCGGCCCCGATCTCGCGGAGGAAAGAGCGCGGGTCGTCGCCGGTCTCGTAGCTCTTGCGCGCGACCAGACGGTTCTGGAAGTCCGAGAGCGCGAGGATGGTCTCGTCGGCCCGGATGTCGAGGCCGAAGAGGCCGTAGCGCAGCTCGTTGAGGCGCAGCGGCGTCGGCGGCTTGCCGCCGATGGGGGTGGTGCGCCCGAAGCCCTCCTCGACGATGAAGTTGTCGCGGAGCAGCTCGCCCGTGATGGTCGAGACGGTGGCCTTGTTGAGGCCGCTGATCTTGGCGAGGTCGGCGCGCGAGATCGGCTGGCGCTCCGAAAGGATGTTGAGGAGGATGCGGCGGTTGACGATGCGGAGCACGTCGTGGCTGGCCGCCTTGACCTCCGAGAGGTTCGGCTTGCGCGTATAAGCCTGCCTGATGGGGGCCTCGTTTCTCATCCTCTGTCCAGCTCCTGCGCCTGCGGGTGTCGAGTGCTCACGGGCCGAGGTTATACGCGGTTGTGGAAAAGGGAAGGAAAAAGGGGAGGGGTCGCGGGGAGACGCGCTCCCCCTCCCTTTTTCCTTCCCGGCGGAGGGCCGCGCTAGAAGGTCAGGCGCAGCCTGATGCGAGTCAGGCGGCGGTTCTCGATGCCCTCCTGGTTGAAGGTCTCGTCGGTCTTCCCGAAGCGCGGGTTGGCGATGAAGTTGGTGACGCTGAGCTTTTCCGTCGCCGGGTCCACGTCAACCGAGAACGAGCCGACGCGGGCGAAGGTGCTGACCGTCGTCGGCGACAGCAGCGGGTGGTTGAAGACGTTGTTGAAGTCGGCGCCGATCTCAAGCCTGACCGTCTCGGTGAAGCGGAAGGACTTGCGGACGCCGAGGTTGGCGCCCCACGTCCCCGGCCCGGTCAGGAAGCCGCGCCGTGCCGCGTTCGGGTTGTCGAGCACGTCCGACCCGGCCGACGGGAGCGCGAAGGCCGCCGGGTTCAGGAACTGGTCGCGCTGGCGGACGTAGGGGTCTACGCCCGAGACGACCGTGGCGCGGAACCCGTTGGAGCCGGACCCGGAGAAGTCGCCCAGCGGGTCGATGAAGGAGCTGGCGAGGTTGCCGGGGAAGACCGGGCTGCAGTTGTCGCAGTTGTAGTACGGCGTGAAGTTCGTGCCCGACTTGGCGAAGCCGTTCCACGAGAGCTGCCAGCCGCCGACGACCGCGTCGAGCGCCTTGTTGAGCTCCTTGCCGTAGGCGCGCGCCCGCCCGAAGGGCAGGTCGTAGGTGCCGTAGAAGACGACGCGGTGGCGCGAGACGTAGGCGTCGCGCGAGTAGTCGCCCTCGGGGTTGAACTGATTGTAGAGCTGGCCGCCGAGGCTGGAGGCCCCGACGTCGAGACCGCTGCTCTTCTGGTCGAGCAGGGTGTAGCTGACGTTGAAGGTCAGCCCCTGCGAGAAGCGGCGGTTGGCCTCAAGCTGGAGGGCGTGCGAGTTGCCCCGCCCGATGTTGCCGTAGCTGGCGAGGAAGTCGCCGAAGGCCGGGAACGGGCGGCGCGCGCGGTCGGCGGGCGTCTCGACGCACTCGATGAAGCCGCGCGCCACGTCGGCCGGGTTCGACTGGTTGACGAACGGGTTGCAGATGGTGGTGCCGTCAACGGCGCGCGTGCCGAAGGGCGTGTCACTCGGCGGCAGCATGTTGAGATCGATGCCGGCGATGAGGCCGTGCATGCGGCTCCCCATGTAGGAGACGCGCAGGCCCGTCTTCCAGCCCAGCTCGCGCTCGACCGTGGCGTTGAACTGCTCGATGCGCGGGGTCTGGAGGCCGGCCGGGATGGCGTTGACCGAGAGCCCCTGCGTCTGAACCGTGCCGCTGGAGAACGGCGTCCCGCCGCGCGGATTGATGCCGCCCGGCAGCCCCGGCGTGCTGC
The DNA here is from genome assembly GCA_036794905.1 of Pyrinomonadaceae bacterium. Lineage (GTDB taxonomy): Bacteria > Acidobacteriota > Blastocatellia > Pyrinomonadales > Pyrinomonadaceae > QHXN01. The sequence continues at coordinate 20,269 of DAIRFV010000036.1, forward strand.
GCAGCGTGATGCGCTGGTTGAAGTTGCTCGAACTCATCGCGTCGCGCTGCCCCTGCGCGGCGGAGGTTGGGAAGAACCAGCCGTAGCCGCCGCGGACGACCGTCTTCGGGGTCACGCGCCAGGCGAGGCCGAGGCGCGGGGCGAAGTTGTTCCGGTCGGTCTTCATCAGCCCGCGGCCCACGCCGGCCTCCGCGGCCGTGATGGCGCCGTAGTTGACGAAGCCGGGGTGGATGCGCGCGAGCGTCTCCTCGGTCGGGACGACGAAGACGCCCTTGTTGCCCTTGGGGTTCGTGGCGTCCGGCAGGAAGTTGATGAAGAGGTCGTTCGCCTCGACGAACGGCGTGATGACCTCGTAACGCACGCCGAGGTTGAGCGTCAGGTTCGGGTGAACGCGCCAGTCGTCCTGCGCGAAGAAGCCCGTCTCCCAGTTGTAGACGTCCATCGTCGGACGCACGTCGCGGACGTAGGTGACGGTGGTCGGCGGCAGCCCGAGCAGGAACGCCGCGGTGCCCGAGAAGTTGTTCGGGTAGGTGATGAAGCCGCGCGGGTCGTTGCGGTTGCGGACGAAGTCGTCGAGCGCCTGGTTGCGGACGAAGTCGGCGCCGAACTTGAACGTGTGCTGGCCCGTGATCCAGGTCAGCGTGTCGCCGAAGGTCATCAGATTCTGGTCGGACGCGCGGTCGATGTTGCGCGCCCCGGTCCCCAGGTTCTGGAACGAGCCGGTGGTGAAGCCGATGTGGCCGAAGCTGTCGAGCAGCCCCTCGCCGACGACCGACCCGTACGAGCTGATCTCCTGATCGTTGAAGCCGAGGCCGCTCAGGAATTCGCGCACCGTCTGGTTGGCGTGCCGGTACTGCTTCTGCTTGTTGAAGCCGCCGCGCAGCTCGTTCACCACGCTGTCGGAGAAGAGCTTGGTGTAAGAGAGCGAGAGCGTGTGGTTGGCGCCCTCCAGCGTGGCGAGCCCGAAGGACGGCAGCGGGCTCACGTTGAGCGCGCGGATGCCGTCACGCTTCTGATAGTTATAGACGGCGTAGAACTTGTCCCGCTCGGAGAAGTCGTGGTCGGCGCGCAGCGTGAACAGGTCGCGCGTCACGAGCCCGGGGATGTTCTGGTAGAAGTCGATGAGGCGGCCGTTGACCGGATTGAAGGGCGCGTTGCCCGTGTCCGGGTAGTAGGTTTGCAGGAGGTTGACCGCAATCGGGTTGAGCAGCCGCTGCGGAATCTGGTTGAAGCGCAGGTTGGCCGTCGTGCACGCCTGCGGCGTGGTGTTGGCCGTCGTGCAGAACGTGTTGGCGGTCAGCTCGGCGTCGGTCAGCAGCCCGCGCACCGCCGCCGGGACGGCCGGGCGCGTCGCCGCGTTCAGCATGCTGAAGTCGCCGCCGAAGAAACGCGAGGTCGGGATGTTGCTCGAACGCACGGTCACGGGCGCGAAGTCCCAACGCCGCTCGTAAGAGGTCAGGAAGAAGGTCTTGCTGCTGAAAGGCACCGGGCCGCTGAAGGAGCCGCCGGTCTCGTTGAGATTAAAGTAGGGGTTCGGGAACGAGCTGAGCGCGGGCGTCGGCGTGAAATTGGCCTTCGCCACCTTGTCCTGAATCCTCCACGCCGCGAGCGCCGAGTTGCGGTTGTTATAGAAGAGCGAGCCGTGGAAGTCCTTCTCGCCGCGCTTGGTCTGGACGCGGACGTTGGCGATGCCGCCGTACTCCGCCGCGAAGTTGTTCGACAGGACCGTCAACTCCTGTATGACTTCGAGCGACGGCTGGCTGGCCGTGACGCCGCCGAAGATGCCGCCGTTGGCGCGCTGCCCGTCGAGCGAGAAGCTGGCCCCGTAGCTCTGGGCGCCGATGAACTTGAAGGAGTCCTCGCCCGTCGCCCCCTGTGTGATGTTGGGGTTGAGGAACAGGAACTGGTAGATGTCGCGGTTCTCGCGCGGCAGCTCGACGAGCTGGCGGTTGCTGATCGAGCCGGAGATGGCCGGCGTCTCGGTCTGGATGACCCCCGCCTCCGCGAGCACCTCGACGTTCTCAATCGCGCCCCCGACGTCCAGCGTCGCGTCGGCGCGTACCGCGTCGCTGCCGGTCAGGACCACCCTGATGGCCTTCGTCGAAAAGCCCGACATGGAGACCGTCACCCGGTAGGTGCCGAGCTTGAGGGCAGGAGCCTCATACTCTCCTTCCTCGTTGGTGGTCAGGTCGCGTGAAATGTTGGTGTCGAGGTCCGTCACCTGCACCGCGGCGTTCTGGACGGCGGCGCCGGACGGATCGGTGACCCTCCCACGGATCGTACCGAGATTGGTGCCCTGCGCGAACGCCGAAGACGTGCCGCAGAGGATGCAGGCGAGGAGAAGGAGACGGGAAAAGAAACTACGCATATTCTTCATACAGGACTCCATGGGCAAGGGGTTAGCGTCCGGCAGGCGACCTGGGCGCCGGTCCGCGCTTTCACGGCTCGTCCTCTGTGGCCGGGGCTGGCGAGTCCGAGTCGAATCAAGGGGTTCTACCTCCCACCGATTACGCCGAGAGTAAGTTGCAGCTCTCAACAAACCATCCAGCGACTATCGAACATTTTGGGTCTTCGCCGCGGGGCGGCGGAAGAGCGGCAGGCGAATTCAGTTAACGGATGCTTCATACCGGCTGTCTAGCAGAATGACGCCACTTTAGCCGCCATTATCAACTAAGAGCCCAGTACGTCGGGGAGTTGTTCGCCCCTCACCCTGCGGATCGAAGGGCAAGTCACAGACACTAATCGGACGAGCGGTTAGTTTATAGCACAGCCAAACCTACCTGACAACCCCTAAAATTGAGAATTCGACCCCGCCGCCCGCACTTGTTGCCCCGCCCAACAAATCGAGCGCCTGACGGCAGCGACACAAGGCCGCGGGGACTAGCGCCGGACGCGGCTGTGCGAGTCTGTGGAGGACGCCGCCGCGGTGCCGGCCATGCGGCGCCACTCCCGCAGAGTCACGTGCTTCCCGTCCAGATAGAACCGGGCCGCGTCTTCGGCGCCGCCCGTGAAGAGGTTTCGGTCGCTGGCGAAACCTTCAAGCTGGCCGGCCCCGATTCCCAGGTTCAGCCAGCGTGCGGCAGGGCCGACAGTGTTCCCCCAGAAGTCCAAATCCACGTCGGGCACGCCCGTGGTGTTGTTGACCCCGGCGCGGAAGGCCGCGCGCGGGATGTTCCGGAGCACGTTGTGGTGCACGTCAAGGTGGTGGGCGCGTGAGACGAGGACGGCATCGCCGTCGCAGTTCTGCCCGTGCCTGAGGTCTTCGATCAGGTTGCCGCGAACGACCATGTGCTCGACGAGAGTGACGCGGTCTTCGCCACGGCCGACCGAGACGCCCCGGCACGCGTCGCGGATGTGCGTGTTCTCGATGAGGACGTGCCTGGCGTTGTAGTGGACGACGACGGCCTCGCCCCGGGCGGTGGGCTTGAGGGCGAAGCCGTAGAACTTGTTCCGGGCGGCGGCGCCCGCGGCCCCGACTGGCGCGCTGCCGCGGACGGTGACGTAGCGGCAGCTCTTGATGTCCACGGCGTTCTCGGTCCTCCCCAGATTGGCCGGGGTCGTGTAGATGAGGTTGTCTTCCAGGGTGATGTCTTCCGGGTTGGCGGACGCTTCGGCGTAGTCCTCGCATTGGATGCCGTCGCCGCCGTTGTCCCAGATGCGGCTGCGCCTGACCATCACGCGCGCCGCCGACTGCACGATGGCGACGCCGTGGCTGTCCTGTCCGTCGGCCCGGAAGTTGTTGAAGATGTCGCAGCCTTCGACGAGGATGTCGCGGCCGGCGACGTAGACGCTCGCGCCCGAGGTGGAGTTATGGACGCGGCTGTTGCGCAGCACGCCGTGGTCTGCGTTCTCCATGAAGCGCACGCCCGTGACCTTCTGGAAGTTGACGTCCACGTCGAAGCCGTCCAGCACCCAGTAGTCGCGGTCGATGTGGAAGACCGCGACGGGGCCTTTCGGCCTGACGACGGGCGCGGCGCGGGCGCCGGGGGCGCGCCGGAGCACGATGGGGGCGGACGGCGTCCCGTCGTGGGCGGCCTCGTTGTGCCCCTCTTCGTAAGTCCCCGGCAGCACGCAGCCGACCTCTCCCGCGCGCAGCGTCCGCAGCGCCATGCCTATCGTCCGCCAGGCCGAGCGGGACGAACGCCCGTCGTTCGCGTCGTCGCCGGCCGTCGAGACGTAGCGGTCACAGCCACGCTTAATCCTCCGCGCGAAGCTTGTGTCGGGGAGCCTGCGTGCGCCCGCGACGACGCTCGGGCCGGGCCGCGTCTGCCCCGCGGCGGCACTCGGCAGGAGGAGTGCGACGCCCGCCATTAATAAGGCTGTTAACCTTCTCATCAAACGTCCTTCTCGTGTCGCGGTCTTTCGGCAGGTCACGCCCCGGCGCGCCGCATGAAGTAGACGAGTTGGCTGGTGAACTGGAAGGCCCAGTTGAAGGCGCGCGGCGGCTTGTTCACGTCGAGCTTGACGGCGAGCGGGAAGAGACGTTCGAAACGTGTGCGGTAACGGGCGCGCCGCGCGGGGTCTTCGGCGAAGTACATCCCCAGGGCGAACGTGTAGGCCATCTCGGGGTTGTGCATCTCCATGTCCGGCCCCAACTCGCCGCCCGGCTCGCCGGGTTGGGCGAGACAGTTGATGACGTAGTAAGCCTTCGATTCGTCCGGCACCATCCCGCGGCGGTCGAGGAAGTCGCACCACTTCAGGATCAGTTCCGGCACGCGGCGGTCGCCCGTCATCGTCCAGTACATGAAGAGCGGGTCGAGGAGCAGCGCCATCATCCAGGCCGACGTGGCGCCCTCGAAGTTCGCCTCGCTCGAATCGTAGAGCGCCCAGTTCTGACGGAGCGAGCCGTCGGCGGGGCGCCCGTCGGGCGGCTGCCGTTGATGGCTGTAGTAAGCGTCCACGCACGCGCGCGCCTTCTCCCAGAAGGCCGGCTCGCCCGTCATCTCCCAGCCGTGAATGACTCCGAGCAGTCCGTACCCCTGGTTGCGGAGCGTCCAGAACTCCCTCCCCTTCTCCGGGTCTTTGTTGGGGTCGCTCTGCGTCATGCGCGCCGGGCGGTAGACGGGGTCGGTGTGTTTCAGGCAGTAGCGAGCCATCAGGCGCCCCGCTTCGAGCGCACGCTCGTCGCCGGTGAGGAGGTAGTGCAGGTGCATCGCGCGCGGGTAGACGTACTTGATGTCCGCGCCCTTGAGTTTAAAGATGCCGGCGTCGGGCCCCTCGGTCTGCGTGTTGAGCCGCACGAAGTGTGCGGCGCTGTAGCCGGCTTCGAGGAACTTCGCGTCGCCGGTGCGCGCGTACATCTTGTAGTAGTTCGAAGGGCGGTCGTAGAGCCACGCGGCGAACTCGCGGCTGCCGAGGTACTTGAGCGAGCCCTGGAAGTTGCGCTCGACAAACTCGTCGTAGGCCGCGTACTCGCCCGACTCGGCGGCCGGCGTCTGCGGCCCGACGACCCACGAGTCGCAGAGCCACTTCGCGGGCAGCACGGCCAGCACCCGCGGCCCCTTCAAGCCTTCGGCGTCGATGAGCGTCTCACGCACGGGGACGAGTGTGCCTTCGCGCCTCGTCGGCCGCTTATTGAAGAGGAGGCTGACGCGCCTCGTGCGGGCGTTGCCGAAGTCGGACTTGAACTGCACGAGGACTGAGCGGACGGAGCCGCCCTCGCGCCCCCCGAGGCGCCAGGGTTCGAGCGAGCGCGTCGCCGCCGCGACCTCCCGGCCGCGCTCGTCGAGCACGACGACGCGCCCCGCGTCCCGGAGAAAGTCGGGCGGGAGGGGCACGCCGAAGCTGACGACCTCCTCACCCAATTCGTCCGCGCGGCCCACGAGGGTCACGTCCAGCGAGCGGCCCGGACGCGGAACCTTCAGCGGCGACTGCGCGTGTGCGGCGCGGCCCGCGAGCGCGGCCGTCCCGGCAGCCAGCAGGAACTCCCGGCGAGAGAACTCGGACATTAAAGACTCCCCACCTGAAACAGGTCAGAACCACCCGCGGTAGCGGGTGGGTCAGGCTCACGCGTTGAGGGCCGTCAGAGTCAGACGTACCCGCCCGCTACCGCGGGTGGTTCTGACCGCTATAGCTTCAGCCCGAGCAGTCGCGCGGCGTTCTCCCAGTAGACCTTGCGCAGAATCGTGTCGGGCAGGCCCAGTCCGTAGATGCGCCAGCGACCCTGCGGGGGTTTGGGCGCCGGCGCGTAGTCGAAATACTCGTCCTCCGTTTCGAGGAAGCGGTAGTAGATTTCGTACAGCTCGTCCCCGAAAATCTGCTGCGGCGTCTCGAAGCCTTCGGGCACGGCGTCGGTGCCGAAGAGAATCCTGTCCTGGTACTTGTCGAAGAACTTCCGCGCGGCGCGCGGCTGGCGGCCCAGCTCGCCGATGCGCGCGCCGATCTCGACCGAGGTGTTCCGGTAGCGGTCGAGCCACTCCGAGACCCACCCGAGGTCTTCGGCGTTGCCGACGTGCAGGTAGACGAAGTGCGTGCGCGGGTGGCGCGCGACGACGCGGTTGCGCGCCTCGTGCAGCTCGCGGTTCGAGGGGAAGCCGGGGGTGTTGAAGGCCCAGTCGGGGTGCGCGCTCAGCTCCTCGTAGCGCTCGTTGGACTTGTCTGTCGGGTGGAAGAAAGCCTCCGGGTCGGAAGTATGGATGGCGACGGGGAGCCCGGCCGAGCCGGCCGCCTCCCACATCGGGTCGAAGCGCTTGTCGTCCACCTTGACGAGCGGCCCCTTCGTCACCTGCTCGCGCAGACCCAGCCCGAGCCTTTTCAAGACCTTGATGCCCTTCGCGCCGACGCGCTTCGCGTGCTCGATCTGCTCGGCCTGAAACGTCGGGTAGTTCGGCTCGTTGAAGCGGCCGAACCACGGCTCGGTGAAGACGACGAAGCGGCCGGGGTGCGCCTGCTGCCAGTAGCGTATGTTCTCTTCGAGGGCGGGGCCGAAGCCGCCCGTGAGGTTGACCATCACGCGGACGTTGCGGCGATCCATCACTTCGAGCGCCTTCGCAGGGGTCGTGTTCTGGTTCGCCTTCCGCCCGTCGGCCGGCGTCCAGGAGAGGTGCGTGTGGAAGTCCACGGCCGGGAAGCGCGCGCGCTCGACCTTCGTCTCCGTGACGTGCAGCATGCTCTTCGGCACGTAGTCTTCGAGCGCCAGCTTCCCCTCCTTCGCCGCCTGCCCGCCCTGCTGCGCCCGGGCGCCGCGCGGGAGGATCGCCCCCGCCGCGGCCGCCGCCGCAAAACTCGCCAGCCACTCACGCCTGTTCAGCTTCGCCATGCTCTCCCCCTCCGGCTGATAAAAGTTTTCCGCGCCGGCCGAGACGCTACGGCCGCGGCGCGGCCTCGTCTTCGAGCGCCACGCGGTTGCTGCGGTACGGGCGGAAGCCCGCGCCCCAGTCCACCCCGAAGACGTCCATCCTCAACCGCTCGCCGTCCACCTGCACGACGACGTAGTGGTACGGGTTGTCGCCGCGCGCCGGGCCGGGCCGCACCAGGTGTTCGAGCCTGACCTTCGAAGCCTCGTTCGCCTTCTCGTAGGCGGAGACGTCGGGCTCCCCGCTGTGCGAGTAGATGGGGGCGCCGCCGCCGCCGGTGATGACCATATCGAGGCGCCGCGGCTTGTCGGCCGCGTCCGTGTAGCGCTCGACCCAGTGCTCAAAGAGGTGCTCGTGACCGGCGAAGACGGCCTTGACGTTGTGGGCGCGGAAGAGCGGCATCCAGCGCGAGCGCAAGAGCGCCGCCTGCGCCCCGACCCGCGCGCCGCCATGCGGCCCCGAGGAGAAGGGCGGGTGGTGGAAGAAGGCGACGACGTTCGTGTAGCGGCCGCGGTCGAGCCCTCCGAGCTGCGCGCGCGCCCATTCGAACTGCGCGTTGTCATCGGCGATGTTCGAGTCGAGCGCTACGATGAAAGTGTTGCCGTAGCCGAAGGCGTAGGTGGGGTAGCCCTGGAGCCTGCGCGCGGCGCCGTCGGGCGGGATGAGCTGCCCGACGGCCGAGAGGTAATTGCGCAGACCCTTCTGCCGCTCGGGCGAGTCGAGCGCGGAGGCGCCCGTCACGTCGTGGTTGCCGGGCGCGAGGAAGTAGGGCACGCCGCCCTCGACCGTCAGACGGTTGATGAGGTCGACGAAGCTCGCGTTCCACTGCCGCGGGTCGCGCCCGTCCACCACCGCGTCGCCGGACTGGAGGACGAAGCGCACGGGGTAGTTCGTCTTCTCCAGCCGCTTGATGGCGGCGAGCATCGAATCGACGACGAGCGAGTGCTCGTACTGAACCTCCACGCCGTCCCTGCGGCCGCGCGTGTCGCCGTAGACGATGAAGGAGAAGCGCGTGACGCCGGCCGACTTCTCCTCGGGCGGCAGGGGGTTGCGCGGCGGCGACACGGCGCGCACCGCCTCGGTCGGCGTCGCCTGCGTCTGCGGCGCCTGCGGCTGCGGCGTATGCTGCGGCTGCGCCTGCCGGGCGAAGGCGCCCGTCCCGGCCCCGAGCATGCAGACGAGAGCGGCCGCGCCCGCGCCCCACAAGTTACTTGTTCTTGTCCTCATATCCGAAAGACCTCCGCGTGTGTGCCGCGCCTAGCGCGCGGGCAGGGCTTCGAGCGTCAGCACCTCGAATGGGGCGAGCCGGAAGGTGTGCGGCCGCCCGGCGCGCAGCCTGACGGCGGCGCGGCCCGATTCGTCGCGCCACGGGCTGCGGGCGGTGTAGACGCGCGCGGCCCCCGCGGGCAGCTCGAACGCCTGCCCCACGTCGAGCTCGAACTCCCGCGGTCTGTCCGAAGGGTTGCGCAGGACGAGGATGCCTTTGCGCGGCGACCAGGAGGCCCAGCCGTAGACCTCCAGCGCGGCCGGGTCGCCGCCGACCCAGTGCGTGTCCACGAGTACGTCGGCGTTGGCGCGCGACCAGCGGGCGGCCTCGGCGAGAAGGTTCCAGTCCTCCCCTTTGAGCAGCGCCGGCGTGACGTACATCTCCTGGAGGTGCGTGCCCGAGCCGAAGTAGGACTTGATCTCGTCGTCGAAGTCGCCGCGCGGGTCGCGGTCGAGCTTCTTCTGCTTACTCCTCGAAACCTTCTCGGCAAAGATGAGGCCGTGGAGCATCAGCGAGTTCAGAGGGTAGAGCGGCCCGCGCCGCACGGTCATCTTGTAAGTCTCGGCGTCGCGGTAGGTGATCCACTGCTGGCGATCTGAGCCGACGCCCGCGAAGTCGTGATCCTCGCCGCCGCGCCAGATGGAGTCGCCGTAGCGCAGCCAGAAGGGCGAGGGGAAGGTGCCGACCGTGAGGTTGACGAAGAGGTCGGGCCGGCGTTCGCGCAGCTCGCGCACGAGGTTGATGGCCGCGTCGAAGTCGCTGTCGAAGCGGCTGCCGGGGAAGGCGCGGTTCGCGTTGCCGAAGCCGTCGATCTTGAACTGGTTGACGCCGTAGCGGTCGATCATCTGAAGGCAGACTTCGCGGAAGCGCTCGTAATACTTCGGCCCCGAGAGCGCGAAGCCGGGGCCGAACTTCGAGCCGTCGTCCCTGATCTCGAACCCCTCGGCCTCGCCGTACTTGAGCCGCGCCTCCTTCGCCTTGTCGTAGCCGCCCCACGGCGACATCCACACGCCCGGCGCCGCGCCGTAGCGCGCGGCGGCCTCCCGGAGCGGCGTGAAGCCGCGCGGGAAGCCCTCGTGGAATTCCCAGAGCGAGGAGGTGTCGTCCCAGCCGTCGTCGAAGAGGAACGAGTTCAAACGCACGCCGCGCTTCTGCGCCAGCTCGCGGCCGAAGTGGTTGATGCGGTCGAGCGAGTCCTTCTCGTCGAACTTGTTCGTGTAGCCGATGTCGTACCACGAGTTGTAGTGCAGGAACGGGCGGTAGGGGTGCGCGCGCTCGCGCTCAAGGTAGGCGAGGAAGTCGCGGCGGAGCTGCCCCGGGCGCGTCACGCCGACGACCGACGAGTAAGTGACCGCGGCCCCGGCGCGCAGCGGCAGCTCGCGCGTGAGGCCGCAGGTCGCGCGCGCGGCTTCAGCCTTGCAGACCGAGAGCGGGTGCTCGAACCCGAGGAAGAGGTTTCCGGCCACGACCGGCGAGCCCGTCACCGTCCCCTCGACGCGCGCGCCTGCAACCGCCGCGTCCACCAGGCGAATCTCCGCGACGTGAAGGTCGCCGCCCAGGGCCTCAAGCGTCACCTCCTGCCGGACGTAGTTGGAGCCGCGGCGCAGTTCGGCGCGCCACGTCGCGCGCACGCGCCCGCGTTCCTCTTCGAGCGTGACCAGCGCCTGCGTCCCGCGCAGCCGCTCGGCCAGGCGCGCGGCGCGCGGATTCCGGGGCGCGGCCGCCGTGCGCAGACCGCCCACGACACGCATCTCGGACGACCTGATCTCGGTACCGTCCTTGAGCACGACCGTGAAAACATCCTCGGAGATGCGGACGCGCCGGCCCGTCACTAAGTCCGCGAAGCCGTCGGCGCGTAGCCTGCCGCCCGTGACGCTCCAGTCGGCGTTGACGAATCGGGTTTCAAGTCTGAGGGCGTTCGGTGCCTGCGCTACGGCCTCGTCCGGCTGCGCAAGAAGACACACCACGAAGACCTGCACGAGGAAGACTAAGCGGCGCAGGCTTCGGCGGCGTGAACGCTGAACGAATGACTCCCCGACTCTCTCGACACTAAGCACAATCAACTCCCCCATGACGTACGACTCCGACCGACCCGCCCCGGGCGACTATTTTTCTGCGACGGCGCGCACGCCGCGCCCCTCGGACGGCGAGCCCTTCGCCAGTCGCGCCGTCCGCATCCAGGAGGCGTAGTCCTTCCCTTGCCCGCCCGCCATGAGCGGGTCGGCCTTGCTGAAGCCCGGCTCGCGGTTCGGGTCGGCCAAGCCCCCGACGGGCACGTCGCGCCCGCCGTTGTAGAAGGTGTTCTGTTCGTGGGCGAAGCCCGTGACTCGCACGCCCTCGCCCGAGGTCTGGTAGAGCATCGTCTCGTCCACGACGCCGGAGAGGACGAAGACGTTGGCGCGGAGCGTGAGCCCTTCGGTGAGCGTGAGCCGGACGCTTTGCCCGCACCCTCGCGCGGGGCTGTCCACCTCGTTGCCGGGGCGGACGAGCAGCACGCCGCGCTCGCCGACGCCGACGAAGGTGTTGTTGACGACCACGGCGTCCTTCGCCGCCCACAGCGAGACCGGCTCGACGGGGCGCTCGCCCGGGCGGGTCGAGACGACGAGGTTGTCGCGCGCCGTCATCTCGTAGGACTCGAAGCGCGCGAACGAGCAGGGGTCGCCCGTACGCCCGTCGATGAAGAGGTCGGGGTCGGTCGAGCCGCCCGAGAAGGCCGCCCCCGAGTTGTCCACGAAGACGTTGGCCTCGATGAGGACGCGGCGGCCGCCGCCCTTCGAGACGACGCCGCGGTGGCTGTTGCGGATCAGGTTGCGGCGGACGACGGCGTCGTCCACGCACGGCAGGTCTACGGCCGGCTTGCGCTGCGCGTTGCGGCCGTCGAAGAGTTCGTTGTCCTCAATCGTGATGTGGTGCGACTGGTTGAACTTGATGAGGTAGAGGCGCTCGTCGTCCTGCAAGGGGTCGTAGTCGGGCGTGCAGCCCGAGGGCGGGCACTCGTAATGTACCTTGCAGTTGCGCACCGTCACGTGACTCGTCCACAAGCTTCGGTCGTACCAGAGGGCGGTGTGGCCGCCGGGCGGGTCGTTCGTCCTGACCTTGTTGAACCGGTCTTCGGGCTCGTAGACGCTGTCGCCGTGGACGCCGTTGCGGCGGCGGTTCACCTTCTTCCCCGCCTCGTCGGTGTAGTAAGGGTTCGGGTTGATGTCGAAGCCGTCGATGACGACGCCGCGGACGAGGTGGAGGCGGACTGAATCCAGACGGACGCCGTGGCGCGTCTCGGCACGGATGGTGAGCGGGCGCGCGGGGTCGTAGCGGTAGACGCCGACCGTCTCGGGGCGCGTCTTGTCCGGCACGGGCTGCCGCGGGTCGCCGGGCTCCAATGGGTCGGCCATCGTGAGGACTAAGTGGATGCCGCCCCAGCGCGCGGCCTGACCCGCCTTGCGGTAGTCGCCGTTCTTGGCGACGACGGTGTCGCCGCTCCCGGCGTGTTGCAGGGCCTTGCGCCAGGACTTGTAGGGTTTGGCATAGCTCCCGTCGCCGCGCGCGTCGTCGCCGTCGAGCAGGTGGACGTGGACGGTCTTGCCCG
>DAIRFV010000514.1:0-2315 GCA_036794905.1 Pyrinomonadaceae bacterium
ACTCGAAGCACTCCGATCTTTGACTTACCTTTGTAGAATTTCAAATTTGAAATTAAAAGAGCTTCCGGCTGTCCAGAAGAATCGTCACGGGGCCGTCGTTGACCAGCTCGACCTCCATCATGGCCTGGAAGCTGCCGGTCTCGACACGCGCCCCGCGGGCACGCGCCTCCGCGACGAAGAACTCGTAGAGCGGCCGCGCCAGCTCGGGCGGCGCGGCGTCGAACCAGGACGGCCGGCGCCCCTTGCGCGCGTCGCCGTAGAGCGTGAACTGCGAGACGGCGAGCAGCGCGCCGCCCGCCTCCGCCAGCGAGAGGTTCATGCGCCCCCCCGCGTCTTCGAAGACGCGCAGGCTCAGAACCTTCTCGACGAGGTAGAGCGCGTCCGCCTCCTTGTCATCGCGCGCGACGCCGAGCAGCACGACGAGGCCCGGCCCGATCTCGCCGACCGTACGCCCTTCGACCCTCACGCACGCGCGCGTCACCCTTTGCAGTACGGCCCTCATCGTTCGTCAGAAGAGCTTCGGGAAGCAGAGGAAGTAGCCTTTGAGCACCGGCAGCGTCGCGGCCCCGCCCACGACGGGCGGGACGCGCAGCGCCGGGCGCGCTTCGGCTGTCTGCTCGGCTGCTGCCATCTGTCCGTCTGAAGTCGTTTGCGTGCGCCCTGTGGGCGCGCTCACATGATGACGAAGCGGTAGAACATGATTCCGCGCACCTCGACCGGCTTGCCGGAGACCATCGTCGGCTTGAAGGTCGCCAGACGCGCCGCCCTGACGGCCGCTTCCACAAGCGCTTTTACGGAGCAGCCGAGCGGAAGCGCCTCGACGACCCGGCCCTCCTCGTCAATCGTGATGCGCAGCACGACCGCGCCCCTCGCGCCCGCCTCCCGCGCCCTCGGCGGGTACTCCGGCTGCGGCTTACTCAAACTCTCCCCGATCTTCAGTTCGGCCTTGTCGGGCGAAAGTCTGTAGCCCTGTTCCAGCACCGAGTCCTCGACGAGGATGCGGTAGATGCGCCTGGACATTTCGAGGTCGGGCCCGCCCCGCAGGTTGGAGGCGTCGATGCAGGTGAAGAGTTCGAGCGCGCTCTGCTCGAACTTCTGCGACGGCCCCGTGCGCTTCGCGCGCATCTCGACGAGGCGCGCGAGTGACTTTTTGGCCTTCGTCAGGTCTTGTCGCGCGACCTGTACGCTGGCGAGGTTCATCAGCGCGGCGCCGGTCTCCAAAGAGTCCGGGCCGGTTTGCGACTCGGCCGACGCCAGCGCCGTCTGCGCGAGCTTCGAAGCCTCTTCGTACTTCTTCGCCTCGTAAAGCTCGCGGACGCGCCTGTTGAGCGCGTCCAGGTCTTCGGCCGCGGCCGTCTGCGTCTGCGGTGGCGGTTGCCGCGCGCGCGGCGCGGACGGGCCGGCCCCGAACGTCGTGAGCGTGACGATGAGGGTGAGCGTGATGGCTGTCAGCGGTCGCATCCCTTTTAGTCAGCTTCCCGGCCGGCTACTTCTTCGGCGGCATGCTCGGCCTGATCTCGACGCGGCTCGGCAGGCTCCGCGCGTCGTGGCGGAGGAGGTCGATGACCACGCGCGCGATGTCTTCCGGTTGCAGTTGCCACGCGTTCTCCTCGCTGACGGTGCCGCCGCCGAACTCGGTGTTGACTGAGCCGGGCATGACGTAGCTGACCTTGATGCGGTCGTGCCTGACCTCCTGCATGAGGGCCTCGCTGAAGCCGTTCAAGGCGAACTTCGAGGCGTTGTAGGCGGCCATCCGCGGGTGCGGGTTCGCGCCCGCCAGCGAAGAGATGTTGATGATGTAGCCGCCGCCCCGCTTCTTCATCTCGGGGATGGCGGCGCGGCAGCCGTGGAAGACGCCGAAGAGGTTCGTCTCCAACACCGCGCGGAACTCCTCGGGCGAAGTCTCCTCGACGAGTTTGTGAAGCCCTACCCCGGCGTTGTTGACGAGCACGTCCACGCCGCCGAACTCCTCGACGGCGTGCGCCACCAGCGCCTCGACCTCCTCGCAGATGCGCACGTCGCACGCCGCGCCCGTCGCAGCAGCGCCCGTGCCCTCAAGCTCGCGCACGGTCTGCTTCACCTCGTCGAGACTGCGCGCGCCGACGCACACGTTCAGCCCCTCCGCGGCCAGCGCCTCCGCGATGGCGCGCCCGATGCCCTTCGTCCCGCCCGTGACGATTGCGGTCTTCCCCTTGTAGTCCATCGTGAAACCTATTCCGCCTTCAGCTTCTCCTTCAAAAGCTCGTTGACGACCTTCGGGTTGGCCTTGCCCTTCGACGCCTTCATCACCTGCCCGACGAAGAAGCCGAAGAGCG
>DAIRFV010000251.1:0-8982 GCA_036794905.1 Pyrinomonadaceae bacterium
TCGCCCACCGCGCTCACTTGAGGATGCTCGAATACCCCGTCCGCTGGGACGACGTGGCCGGCGGCTCCGTCAGCTTCCGCAGCGGCCTGCAAGGCTTCGCCGAGCTGAACGAAGTGAGAAGGAATGCCGCGCGCGGCCTCTACGACGAGGCCGTTGCCCGCGCCCGCGAGGCCGCCGCCCGGGTCAAAAACCGCCGCCGCCTGACCGCCGACGCCGAAGTCGCAACCGACGTGTCGCCCGAACTCGCCGGGCAGAGGATTTGAGGCGGAAGCCCGACCGTGAGGGAGGGCGTATAGCTTTCATCATTGTACGCGGCGGAGGTTGAGGCGCCCTCCCTCACGGTCGGGCTTCCGCCACATGAGGTTTGAAACTATGGCCGCGAGACTCAACGTCAACATCGATCACGTGGCGACCGTGCGGCAGGCGCGGCGGGCGCCGGAGCCGAGCGTGGCGACGGCCGCCTTGATGTGCGAGGACGCGGGGGCGGACGGCATCACCGTCCACCTGCGCGGCGACCGAAGGCACATACAGGACGAGGACATCTACACGCTGCGGCGCGTCGTCTCGACCTACCTCAACCTTGAGATGGCCGCGACCGAGGAGATGATCGGCATCGCCGTGGACGCGCGCCCCGACGCCGTCTCGCTCGTCGCCGAGACGCACGGCGAGGTCACGACCGAGGGCGGCTTGGACACCGTCGCCAACTTCGACGTGGTGCGCGGGGCCGTCGACCGCCTGCGCGAGAGCGGCCTCTTCGTCAGCCTCTTCATCGACCCCGACCCGCGCCAGATCGAGGCCGCGCACAGGGCCGGCGCGCAGCAGGTCGAGCTGTGCACGGCCGTCTACGCCGAAGCAACGCTCGGGGCGCGCGCCATCCACTCCGAGGGGCGGGCGCGCGCCGCGGCCGAGTTGCAGCGGCTGCGCGAGGCGGCCGCGCTCGCCGCGCAGTACGGCCTGCACGTCGCCGCCGGCCACGGCCTCACCTACCGCAACGTCGGCGAGGTCGCCGCCATCCCCGAGATCACCGAGTTCAACATCGGCCACAACGTCATCTCGCGCGCCGTGCTGCACGGCCTCGCCGACGCCGTCCGCGAGATGCGCGCGCGGATCCGAGAGGCGAAGGCATAGGAATGGGTGCTGGGTGCTGGGTTTTGGGTGCTGGGGAAGAATCGGTTTTTAACCAGCACCCAAAACCCAGCACCCGGCACCTGTTTTTCTCTGCCGCGACGGGCTGTTAAAATGGCCCCGCTCCCCGGCAAAATCTCAAACAGCAAACGGAGAAATTGTAGTGCCCCTGTCAGCGCCTCGTCGTGTCTATTTCGCGGCCGCCGTTGTCGCGCTCTTCGCCGCGTGCCTCCTCCCGCCCGCGACGGCCGCGCGCGCGCAGCAGCCCGCCCCGCAGTCGATCAAGCTCGACAAGATAGAGTTCAAAGGTCTCGAACGCGTGAAGGAGCCCGAGGCGCTTGAGAAGAGCGGCCTCGCGGCCGGGCAGACCGTGGACATCGACACGGTCGAGGCGGCCGCCAACCGGCTGCTTGAGTCCGGCCTCTTCACCAACCTCAGCTACAAGCTCAAGGGGACGACCGACAAGTCCGTGCTGACCTTCGAGGTCATCGAGCGCAAGTGGACGATGCCCGTCGCGTTCGACAACTTCGTCTGGTTCACCGACGAGGAGCTGACCGCGGCCATCCGCCAGAAGCTCCCCGCCTTCGACGGCACCGCGCCCGAGGCGGGCGGCGTCACCGAGCAGATCCGGCAGGCGCTCGCCGACCTCCTCAAAGAGCGCAAGATCGAGGGCTCCGTCCAGTACGACCTCTCGGAGAACCCCCTGGACAGGAAGGTCTCGCACCTCTTCAGCGTCAAGGGGCCGGGCCTGCGCGTCTGCAAGATTACTTACGCGGGCGCGCGCGCCGTGCCCGAGGAGCAGTTGGTGACGAAGTCGGGCGGCATCTTCGACAACGACTACTCGCGCGCCTACGTGGGCGGCTTCGTCGAGAGCAACCTGCTGCCGCTCTACCACGAGCGCGGCTACCTGCGCGCCGCGTTCAGCGCGCCGAAGGTCGTGCCCGAGGCGGCGCCCGAGTGCAAGGGCGTGGCCGTCGCGTTGACCGTGGACGAGGGCTCCATCTACGTCTGGGATAAGGCCGCGTGGGAGGGGACGGAAGGGCTGACCGCGCAGGAGTTGGACGCCGCGCTGGGGATGAGAAATAAGGAGGTCGCCAACGTCGTCAAGATCGCGAAGGGGCTCTCGAACGTGCGCAGGGCTTACGGCCGCAAGGGCTACATCAACGCGCGCGTCCGCCCCGAGACCGAGTTCGACGACACGGGGCGCAGCGTCTCGTACCGCTTCCGCGTGACGGAGGGGCCGCAGTACCACATGGGCGACCTCACCATCACGGGGCTCGACGAGGCCGCGACCAACAACCTGCGCGGCCGCTGGCGGCTGTTGCACAAGGAGGTCTACGACGAGGGCTACGTCGAAGAGTTCGTCCGCAAGAGCGTCGCCGAGTTCCAGCGCGACGCCGCGCGCGCCGGCAACCCCTTCCCCGCGCTCAAGGTCTTCAGCAAGGCCACGCCCGACCACGACAAGCGCATCGTCCACGTCACCCTCGACATCAAGCGCGACGCCGCCGTGCCGCCCGCGAAGCCCCAATGAGGGGTGTTGGGTGTTGGGTTCTGGGTTTTGGTTAAGCAGAAACTATTTCTACCCGACAGCTATCACCCAGAACCCAACACCCTTTCCCCCAACACCCTTTCCCCCAACACCCCAAAATGCACCGCGGCGGGCGGCGTCAAAGGCTCCCGATCCTTCAACGCGCGCCCGCCCGGCGACTTCGACCTCTTGAGAAGGCCGAAACTTAATCCTTCTTCTTCGGCGGCGTGAACCCCATGTGCCTGTAGGCGGCCGGGGTGCAGACGCGCCCGCGCGGCGTGCGGTTGAGGAAGCCGATCTGGATGAGGTAGGGCTCGATGATCTCCTCGATGCTTTCGCGCTCCTCGCTGATGGAGGCCGAGATGGTGCCGACGCCCACGGGGCCGCCGTCGAACTTCTCGATGATGGTCGTCAAGACCTTCCGGTCGATCTCGTCCAGCCCGAACTTGTCAACCTCCATCTCGTCGAGCGCGCGCCGCGCCACCTCGCGCGTGACCCGCCCGTCGTACTCGACCTCCGCGTAGTCGCGCACGCGCCTCAACAATCTGTTCGCGATGCGCGGTGTCCCCCGCGCGCGCCGCGCGATCTCCGACGCGCCCGACGCCTCCATCTCCACGCCCAAAATCTCCGCCGAGCGGTGGACGATGATTTCGAGGTCTTTCTGCGAGTAGAAGTCCAGGTGGAAGACGATGCCGAAGCGCCCGCGCAGAGGCGCCGTGATGAGCCCCGCGCGCGTCGTCGCGCCGACGAGCGTGAACTTCGGCAGGTCTAACTTAATCGAGCGCGCGGCCGTGCCCTGCCCGATCATGATGTCGAGCTGGTAGTCCTCCATCGCCGGGTACAAGACCTCCTCGATCTGAGGCTTGAGGCGGTGTATCTCGTCGATGAAGAGGACTTCGCCCTCTTGCAGGTTGGTCAGCACCGCCGCGAGGTCGCCGCCGCGCTCGATGGCGGGCGCGCTCACCGACTTGAGCGGCGCGTCCATCTCCGCCGCGATGATCTGCGAGAGCGTCGTCTTGCCGAGCCCCGGCGGGCCGAAGAAGAGGACGTGGTCGAGCGCCTCGCGCCGCGCCTTCGCCGCGCGCAGAAATATCTTGAGGTTGGTCGTGATCTTCGGCTGGCCGACGTACTCTTCGAGGCTGCGCGGGCGCAGGGAAGACTCGACCAACTGGTCGTCCGGCGTGGCCGCGCCCGAGACCTCGCGCGGCAGCTCGACAACGTTTTTGAGCGCCTCCGGCGCCGCCTGTGACATCCGTAAAAACCCCCTTGCCTGTCCCGTCCGCGGTCAACGTTTGAGGTCGCCATTATGCCACGAGCGGGCAAATGTTTCAAGCATGAAACGCTAAAAGGATGAGAAATTTTCGCCCGGTTCGAGAAAACGAGCCGGGCGCGCCCGACCTTTCGAAAGGTCGGGCGCGCCCGGCTCGGCTGTCGAATGTTTAGCGCCCGGAGTCGCCCGCGGCGAGTTGGAGGCGCGTGGTGGCGCGGTCGAGGCGTGCGCGCACGTCTGCGAGTTCTTCGGGCGTGCCGCTGAATCCGCCGAGGAGGCGTTCGGCCTCTTCGCGCTCGGTGCGCGCGCGCCCGGCGTCCACCTCTTCGGGGAACTCGGCGAGGTCTGCGAGGACGGAGACGCGGTCTTTGTTGACCTCGACGAAGCCGCCCGAGACGAGGAGGCGGCGCGTCGTCGTCCCTTGCGTGTAGGAGAGCACGCCCGTCTGGAGCGCCGAGATGAGCGGCGTGTGGCCGGGCAGGATACCCAGCTCGCCGCCGAGCCCGGGCACGGTCACCGAGTCCGCCTGCTCCGACAGCAGGCGCCGCTCCGGCGTGATGACGTCTAGTTGGAGAGCCATTTTCTTAAGTGATGTGAAAGAGCCGTGAACCGTGAACCGTGAACCGTGACAAGTTAAAAGCGTTCTCCCTTGTCACGGTTTACGGTTCACGGCTTACGCGCCTGCTGCCATGCGGGCGGCCTTCTCGCGCGCCTCTTCGATGGTGCCGACCATGTAGAAGGCCTGCTCGGGGAGGTCGTCGTGCTTGCCGTCGATGATCTCCTGGAAGCTCTTGATGGTGTCGGCGACGGGGACGTACTTGCCCTCCAGGCCGGTGAACTGCTCGGCGACGTGGAAGGGCTGCGAGAAGAAGCGCTGCACCTTGCGCGCGCGCGAGACGACCAGCTTGTCCTCGTCGGAGAGCTCGTCGAGGCCGAGGATGGCGATGATGTCCTGGAGGTCTTTGTAGCGCTGGAGGATCTGCTTGACCGCCTGCGCCGTGCGGTAGTGGTCTTCGCCGACGATGCGCGGGTCGAGGATGCGCGACGAGGAGGCGAGCGGATCGACCGCGGGGTAGATGCCCAGCTCGACGATCTGGCGCGAGAGCGCGGTGACGGCGTCGAGGTGCGCGAAGGTCGTCGCGGGCGCGGGGTCCGTGTAGTCGTCCGCGGGGACGTAGACCGCCTGAATCGAGGTGATGGCGCCCGTGCGCGTCGAGGTGATGCGCTCCTGCAGCTCGCCCATCTCGGTGGCGAGGTTCGGCTGGTAACCGACGGCCGAGGGCATGCGCCCGAGGAGCGCCGACACCTCGGAGCCGGCCTGCGTGAAGCGGAAGATGTTGTCGATGAAGAGGAGCACGTCGAGACCCTGGTCGCGGAAGTACTCGGCGACCGTGAGGCCGGAGAGCGCGACGCGCAGGCGCGCGCCCGGCGGCTCGGTCATCTGCCCGTAGACGAGCGCGACTTTCGACTGGCCGATGGTGTCCATGTTCACCTTCGTCATGTCGAACTCGCCCGTCTCCTTCAGGTGCCGGTTGAACTCTTCGCCGAACTGGATGACCTCGGACTCGACGAACTCGCGCAAGAGGTCGTTGCCCTCGCGCGTGCGCTCGCCGACGCCCGCGAAGACCGAGTAGCCGGAGTGCTTCTGCGCGACGTTGTTAATCAACTCCTGAATGAGCACGGTCTTGCCGACGCCCGCGCCGCCGAAGAGGCCGATCTTGCCGCCGCGCAGGAAGGGCTGGATGAGGTCAACGACCTTGATGCCCGTCTCGAACATCTCCATCTCGGTGGACTGCTCGTCGAGCGTGGGCGCGTGGCGGTGGATGGGGTAGCGCAGCTCGGAGTTGACCGGCCCGAGGTTGTCCACGGGCTGGCCGATGACGTTGAGGATGCGCCCGAGCGTCGTCTCGCCGACGGGGACGGTGATGGTGGCGCCGGTGTCGGTGGCGATCATGCCGCGCACGACGCCCTCGGTCGGCTGCATCGAGACGGTGCGGACGCGGCCTTCGCCGAGGTGCTGCTCGACCTCGCAGATGATGTCGATGGGGTCGGGCACGTCGAACCCTTCACTGGTGACGCGCAGCGCCGTGTAGATGGGCGGCAGGTAGCCGTCGCCGAACTCCACGTCGAGGACGGGGCCGATGATCTGCACGACCCGGCCGGTCTGGCCGGCGCCGTTGCTGCTTGAGTGTGTGGACATACCTTTAGTTAATGCTCCTCTTCGGCAAAGCTATAAGGCGAGAAAATCTCAGTAAATTTAAGCCGAAAGGTTAGCACACGCGCCCCGCGGAGGCAAAGGGGGCGCCCGCCGGGCGGGGGCGGGGGCGGGCGGAAAGTCGAAGGGCGGGACGCAAACTCTTGCGTCCCGCCCTCGAATCTTCGGCGCCTGAGAGTTGAGTTTCAGTCGGCGTCGTCGAAGCGTATCTTCATGCTGCGGAGCGTGCGGCGGTCTTCGTCCGTCAGTTCGAGCCGCGCCGAGTCTTCGCCGCCCTCTTCGGGCTCGGCCTCGTACTCGCGCAGGCCGATCTCCAGCCTGAGCGTCAGCTCCATCTCGTAGCCGGCCTCGCGCAGGCGCTCGATGGCCGCGGCCACCTCCGCCGAGTTCTCGACCGCGGCGTTGATGGCCGCGCCCAACTCCTGCACGATCTCCTTCGCCTCGTCGTTGATTTCCAAAATCTTCTCGCGTCGCAATGAATGTCAGGGGGTAAGTCTCTGTCTGAAGATGCTACGCGGCGGGCGCGCGCCGAGTCAACCGCGCACGCCCGCCGCATCGGGGGATAATTCTAAAACCGCTTACGAACGAGCGTCGAAGTCCACGTTGGCCTCGACCGCGGCGTAGATGCGGAGGTACATCTTCGTCTCCTCGGGGATGAGCGTGCGCCAGGCCGAGCCGCCGCGCGCGAGGTACTTCGGGAGCCGCATCGGGTTCGAGTTGTAGCCGGCGGCCAGAAGCTCCTCCTGCGTCGCCAAGCCCGCCTCCATCGCCGCCTCGACCTCCTCCTGCTTCCGGAGGTAGTCCCAGGTGTCCTGCATGTAGAGCAGCATCGCCTTCGTCGCGTTCGCGTGGTCTTGCATCCCGGCGACGAAGTCCTCCTTCAGGTTCGCGCGCGGGTGCTGCTCGCGGATGCCCGCGTAGGTCGGCGGGATCATCTGCACCATGCCGCCCGCGCCCGCGGAACTGACCGAGTAGCGGTAGGTGTCGCCCGCGTTCAGGGCGTAGAGCGTCCGTATCTCGTCGAAGAGCGCGGCCGAGTCTTCGGTCAGGAAGCGCTTGTGGTCTGTGTGCTCGACGTGCGCGAGCCGCTCGGCCACGTCGATGACGGCCGGGTCGATGCGCTCGCCGATGGAGGCGAGCTTGCGGGCGGCCTCGTCCAGACGGTCGCGGACGTACTCGCCGCCGGCGCGCACGACCTCTTTGTTCTCGACCGCCGGGTGCGCCGACGTGTAGTAGGCGACCTCTTTCAGCTTCCCGCTCTTCTCGACGGGGTAGCGCACGACGAGCGGCTGAAGCTCGCGCCCCCTGGCGTCGGTGACGCGCACGGCCGTGTTGACGTAGTTCGGGCGGACGACCGAGACCTTCAGGGGCTCACCCGCAGAGGAGACGGCGGTGAACTCGCCGCCCTTCTGGAGAAACTCCTCCTTCGAGGCGCGCAGCGTCTGCACGTCGCCCGAGGAATCGGCGACGGCGAGCGTCACCTCGTCGAGCGAGTCGCCGGGGAGTTTCTTCAGCTCGCGCTTGGCCTCGCTGATGCGCCCGAGCATGCGCGCGGCCGCGGGGTTCGCCGAAGGCTTGCGCAGGTGGCTCGCCTCGACGCGCACGTCCGAGGGCGCCGCGAAGAAGCCGAAGAAGCTCGAAAGCCCCGAGTAATTAGGCCCCAGAAACACGAGTAGCGGGAGAACAGAAAAAAGCGTCTTTCTCATCGGCAATAATCCTGAATTGTTAAGGAAGTTTATTTACGCCGGAGTGCCCGAAAACCTTGTTCCCGGCCCCGCCCCTTGCTCGCCCGTTGCGCTCGCATTGCGCGTTTATTGCAACTCTTCTCAGACGCCTGAGCAGGGCTCTCAGTTGTACCCCCCGCCCGTTCAAGTTGGCGAAGCGTAAACGCACACAGGATGTTTAACGGGGTGGACAAAAACAGTTCGTTGCCCGCCCCGCGCGGCGTGTGCTAGGCTTCTGGAAACTGAGGAACAGTGGCAGAAGGCAGATGGCAGTAGGCAGTAAAAACTTTCCGGGAAGCCCCGGAGGGGCTACATGTTTATAGTTACGTCGTTCTGATCGAATCAGAGCCCCGTCAGGCGCGACATAAACACGCCGCCCCTCCGGAACTTGGACAGTTAATTCCCGCTCGGAGCTATAGATATCCAGCCCCCCCGGGGCTCCGCAACCGGCCTGCAACTGCCTACTGCCTACTCTCCTAGAGGAAATTTATGAGTACGAAGACGGACGCGCCGAAGGCCGCAGCGCGCGAGCGGCGAGAGCACTTCGAGACCTCCTCGGGCATCCCGCTCCCGACCGACTTCAACCCCTCGAACACCGAGCCCCTCGAATACGACCGCGACCTCGGCGACCCCGGCGACTTTCCGTACACGCGCGGCGTGCGCCGCAACATGTACCGCGGCCGCCTCTGGACGATGCGCCAGTACGCGGGCTACGCGACGGCCGAGGAGTCGAACGCGCGCTACAAGTTTCTCCTCTCGCAGGGGACGACCGGCCTCTCGGTCGCTTTCGACTTGCCGACGCAGATCGGGCTCGACTCCGACGACCCTTTGGCCGCGGGCGAGGTCGGCAAGGTCGGCGTCGCCATCGACTCGCTCGAAGACATGGAGCGCCTCTTCGACGGCATCCCGCTGGGCGAAGTCTCGACCTCGATGACCATCAACGCGACGGCCGCCGTCCTCCTCTGCCTCTACGTCGCCGTCGGGAAGAAGCAGGGCGTCGCGCCCGACAAGCTCCAGGGCACGATCCAGAACGACATCCTCAAGGAGTACATCGCGCGCGGCACCTACATCTACCCGCCCGCGCCGTCGCTGCGGCTCGTCACCGACACCTTCGCCTACT
>DAIRFV010000037.1:0-32270 GCA_036794905.1 Pyrinomonadaceae bacterium
CTGGATCGAGCTGGGCGGCTCCGGCATGGTGCACCCGAACGTCCTGCGCGCCGTCAACGTCGATCCCGAAGAGTTCTCGGGCTTCGCCTTCGGACTCGGCATCGACCGCATGTGCGGCCTGATGTACGAGCTCGACGACATCCGCCTCCTCTTCGAGAACGACGTGCGCTTCTTAGAGCAGTTCTAGAAGGGTGCTGGGTGCTGGGTGCTGGTTAAAAACCGACTCTTACCCAACCCCCAGCACCCAGCACCCAACACCCTTCTTATGGACATCAGTTACAACTGGCTCCGCGAGCTGACCGACGTGGCGCTCGCGCCGCGCGAGCTGGCGGAGCGCCTGACGATGGCGGGGCTCGCGGTGGACGCGGTGAAGGAGTCGGGCGACGACTTCGTGCTCGAGTTCGACCTGACCTCGAACCGCCCGGACTGCCTCTCGCACCTCGGCATCGCGCGCGAGGCGGCGGCGCTCGCGGGCGCGTCGGTGAGACTCCCAGACCTGACGGCGCGGAGCGTCGGCGGGCAGGCGGAGCAGTTCACGGCGGTCGAGATCGAGGACGCCACCTTGTGCCCGCGCTACGCCGCGCGCGTGGTGCGCGGCGTGAAAATCGCGCCGTCGCCCGAGTGGCTGGTCAGGCGCTTGCAGGCCATCGGGCAGCGCCCCATCAACAACGTCGCGGACATCACCAACTTCGTGATGCACGAGATGGGCCAGCCCCTCCACGCCTTCGACCTCGCGAAGCTCTCCGAGTTCCGCATCGTCGTCCGGCGCGCGCGCGCGGGCGAGAAGCTGAAGACGCTAGACGGCGTCGAGCGCGAGCTGGACGAGCAGATGCTCGTCATCGCCGACGCCGCGCGCGCCGTGGCCGTCGCGGGCGTGATGGGCGGCGAGGAGACGGAGATTTCCGACCGGACGGCGGACGTGCTCATCGAGAGCGCCTACTTCGACCCGCAGTCCGTGCGCCGCACGTCGAAACTGCTCGGGCTCCAGACCGAGGCTTCGTACCGCTTCGAGCGCGGCGTGGACTACGAGGGCGTGCGGCGCGCGCAGGATCGCTGCGTCGCGCTCATCTGCGAGCTGGCGGGCGGCACCGCGACCGCGGACGCCGTCGACGTGTACCCGGAGAAGCTTTTGCCGCCGCAAGTAGCCATCCGGCACGCTCGCGTCGAACAGTTAACCGGTTTGAGAGTTGATCCAGAGGAGATCAACGAAATCTTAAAAGCCCTTGGTTTTGAGTTGATGGGGGAGGGTTCCTTAGGTAAGGGAGTCGCTCTTTCGCCAAATCTTGACCATGAGGCGCTAATTTCAAGTGAAGAGCATCAAGCTGTTTTCGGCGTGCCGACGTGGCGCACGGACGTGAAGATTGAGGAAGACCTGGTCGAGGAGGTCGCGCGCGTCCACGGGTACGAGAAGATCGGCGAGGCTCTGCCGCCGTCGCCCGTGACGGGCGAGTACCTCGCGGGCGACCGCAGGCGCCGGGCGGCGCGGCAGGTGCTCACCGCCCTCGGCTTCAACGAGGCCGTCAGCATCAGCTTCATCGAAGAGTCTTCGGCCGTCGCGGAGTCCGGCGAGAGCCGCTTCGAGCCCGCGCCCGGCCTGCAACAGGTCGAGGGCGAGGGCGCGTTCGTCACTCTGTCGAACCCGATCATCGAGGGCGCGCGCCTGATGCGCCCCAGCCTGCTCCCGGGGCTGCTCGAAGCCACGCGGAACAACTTCAACCACGGGACGCGCGACGTGCGCCTCTTCGAGACGGGTCGCGTCTTCGCCGCGAGCGGCGGGCCGGGGGGCGGTGACAAGTCACGCCCCGTAGAGGTCGAGGCCTTCGCGCTGCTCATCACCGGCGATGCCCTGGAAGAGGGGAAGGCCGCGGGGCGCGCGGCCGACTTCTTCGACCTCAAGGGCGCGCTCGAAGCGGCGGCGGACGCGATGCGCGTCGGCGAGCTTGAGTTCGCGCCCGACTCCGTCCGGCACCTGCGCGAGGGGCAGGCGGCGCGCGTCAAACTGGGGGGCCGCGAGGTCGGCCACGCAGGGCGCCTGTCGGAAGACCTGGCCGCGCGCTACAAGTTCCGCCAGCCGGTCTACGTCGCCGAGGTGAGTCTGACGGCGCTGCTCGCGACCGGCGAGCGGCCCGCGCGCTACACGCCTCTGCCGCGCTTCCCCGGCGTCGCGCGCGACGTGTCGCTCGTCGCCGGCCGCGGCGTCACCTTCGGCGAGATGCGCCGCGCCGTGCTCGCGCTCGGCATCGAGGAGTGCCGCGGCGTCGCGCTCGTGGACGTGTACGAGGGCGCGAACATGCCCGAAGGGAAGCGCTCGCTGACGCTCCGCGTCGAGTACCGCGCCGACGACCGCACGCTCCGCGACGAGGAGGTTGACGCCATGCACGCGCGCGCCGTCGCCGCGTTGGAGGGCGAGTTCGGGGCACAGCTCAGGGGATAGGGTGTTGGGTTTAGGGTTTGAGGTGGTGGGTAAAAACCGCATCCAACCAACACCCAGAACCCAAAACCCAACACCCAAAACTTACTCTTGCGCTCTCGCGCGTCACGGCGCATAATCGCTCGGCAGTCACGAGGCCGCAGCCGCACGGAGAAGGAAGATGGTCGGATTGACCGGACTGGAAAAGTTCTCTCACCTCGAAGACAAAATTTACCGCACCATCGAGCTGACCAAGACTCTCCGCCAGGAGAAGGAGGGGCTGGAGCGTGAGCTGGCCTCGGTGCGCCGCGAGCTGGGCGCGCTCCTGGACGAGAAGGACAGGCTCGAAACGCAGGTCGAGCGGCTGCTCTCGGAGCGCGACACGATTCGCACCAAGGTCGAGGCGATGCTCGACGCCATCGCCGTGCTCGACCCCGAGGCCGTCGAGGTCATGCGCAGGTAGCCCCGGAGTCCCCAAGGCATGAGCGCCATCAAGAACCCGGCGGAAGGCACGCCGACCATCCGGGTCGAAATCTACAACCAGACCTACAACATCCGCTCCGACGGCGACAGCGAGTACGTCATCGGGCTGGCGGAGTTCGTCGACCGCCGCATGCGCGAAATCTCCTCGGGCACGCTCACGGTCGATTCGCTCAAGGTCGCCATCCTCGCCGCGCTCCACATCGCCGACGAGCTGCACCGCCTCAAGCGCCTCCACGAGCAGACCGACCAGCAGCTCGCCGCGCGCAGCGCCGAGTGCGCCGAGATGCTCGACCGCGTCCTCAAGGCGCGCCAGGTCGCAGACCACGCCGCGCCCTCCATCACCCTCTCCTAGCCGCCGTCCGGGCGAACGCCGCGCCCCCGCCTTTCGTATCAATGACGGAGGCGAATCCCAATGACATACGGATCGATGAAGGACGGCTGGCTCTTCGGCTTCGTCTGGGGCGTCGTGCCCGGGCCGCCCGCCGTCGGAACTCCCGTGCGCGCTCGCGCCGTTCGGAAACCCCGCGCCCGTGTGGTCGCTCGGCCGCCGGCGCGTCGAGTACCTGAAGGGCGGCGCGCCGCGCGTGCTCCTCATCTCGCCGGAGGAAAATTGAGCTTCATGCGCGACCTCGCGGGCGCCGCGCCGGGGCTTGAGCTGAGGGGGCGACGGCGTCGTGCGTAACGTCTAAATTCCGGCCGGACGCGCCTTTAAACGTGAATTTCCGACCCGCGCCGAGCGGGGCCGCCGCAGGATTTTTGTCAAGCGGGCCGGGCGCACTTTTTAGCTCACATTTTCTGACGCGCCCTCGCGGGCTGTGCTAGTATTTCGGCAGGCTGAGGGTGTCGGTTCTGCGCGGCTCGCCACCGATTTACAATGGTTGAGCCTATGTCGTGAATACGGGAGACCGACGCCGTCGCCAGTGCGATCCCTCACTGTAGGGATGCGCCAGAGGCGACGGCTTCGACCGCAAGGTCAAGGTCACCCACCTGTTAACGCAGGTTCAATTACGACTTCGGAGCGGCCGTCGCGGTTCGCCCCCGGCCCTAATCTCTTCGTGAACCGTAAACCGTAAACCGTGACGAGGGAAGAGAAGTACTTCTCGTCACGGTTTACGGTTTACGGTTCACGCCTTTTAACCTATGAGAGTCCTGATGATCGGAGACGTGGTGGCGCGACCCGGGCGGGTGGCGGTGCTGGAGCGCATCCAGGACTTGCGCGAGCAGCACGCGGTTGACCTCGCCGTGATGAACGCCGAGAACGTCGCGGGCGGCTTCTCCATCACGCCCTCGATGGCCGAGGAGCTGTTCGCCGCCGGCATCGACGTGATGACCTCCGGCAACCACATCTTCGACAAGCGCGAGGCCGCCGCCTACATCGCGCGCCAGCCGCGGCTGCTGCGGCCCGCCAACTACCCCGCCGCCGCGCCCGGCTCCGGAGTGTGGGTGGGCGAGGTGCGCGGCACGCGCGTCGCCGTCCTCAACCTGATGGGGCGCGTCTACATGCCGCCGACGCAGGACAGCCCCTTCGCCGCCGCCGACGAGGCGCTCTCGCACCTGGGCGACGATGTGCGTGTGCGGCTCGTGGACATGCACGCCGAAGCGACCTCCGAGAAGATCGCGATGGCGTGGCACCTCGACGGGCGCGTCTCGGCCGTCGTCGGCACGCACACGCACGTGCAGACCGCAGACGAGCGCATACTCTCGCGCGGCGCGGCCTTCATCACAGACCTCGGGATGACGGGCAGCTACTCGGGCTGCATCGGCATGGAGCGCGAGGGCGCGCTCGCGCGCTTCCTCAACCCCGCCGCCCCACGCGCCGAGCACTCCAAGGGCGACGTGCGCATCTGCGCCGCCATCATCGTCGTTGACGACGCGACGGGTCGCGCGCGCGAAATCTCCCGCATCTCCTTGCCGCACGAATCGTGAAAAGCGGTAGGCAGGAGGCGGTAGGCAGTCAGGCATGACGAGCTGTCTTAAAGCGTCGGAGGCCGCGGATTATCCACCCGCGGCCTCCGAATGTTTTAAACGGCTCTGTCTCTGTTCTAACTGCCTACTAACTGCCTGCCTACTATTCGCCGTCGGACGACGCGGCGAGGGGCGGGGAGCTGAGGGCGAGGCGGTAGCTCTCGGGGAGCGAGATGACGCGGTTGTTGACGTCGGTGACGACGTGGCCGGTCTCGCCCTCGGCGATGATGCGGCCGTCGGCGGCGTTGACGATCTCGTAGCCGAACCGCACCGACCGGCGGCGCAGCTCGGTGATGTGCGTCCGGACGATCAGCTCGTCGTCGTAGCGCGCGGGCGCCTTGTAGCGGCAGTAGCTTTCGGCGACGACGAGGAAGGCGCGGTCGTTCTCCTCCATGTCCTTGTAGGCGAAGCCGCGCGCGCGGCAGAATTCGGTGCGGCCGATCTCGAACCAGACGAGGTAGTTCGCGTGGTACACTACGCCCATGCGATCCGTCTCCGCGTAGCGGACGCGGATGGTCGTCTCGTGCCAGTCTTCGAAGAGGGCGTCTGCCTCGATGGGTTGCATCGTCTTCAAGGGTTGCGAGAGCGTTCCGGGTTCAGCGGACTATAAAAGCGAAGGGTTCGTGATGTCAAAGAGAATCAGGGCGGGGGAGTGTGCCGCGCTGGCAGTTTTGGTGGTGTGCGCGTGCGCGCTGGCCGCCGGGGCCGGGGCGGCGGGGCAGAGGGCCAGGCCCGCGGCCGTCAACCCGAAGACGGCCGCCGTGCGCGCGGCGACCGCCGAGGTGCTGCGCGAGACGAGCGAGCTGCGCAAGCTCCCGGTGCTCCGGCAGGTGCGCAGCGGCGCGCAGTCGCGCGCCGAGATCGAGCAGATGCTCGTCCGCAACCTCAACGAGAGCGCGACGCCCGACGAGACCCGGGCCACCGAGACCACGATGAAGAAGTTCGGCCTCGCGCCCGCGGACTTCCAGCTCCGCCCCTTCCTCATCAAGCTCCTGGCCGAGCAGGTCGCCGGCTACTACGACCCGAAGACGCAGGAGTTCTACCTCGCCGACTGGATCGACCTCGACGGCCAGCGCCCCGTGATAGCGCACGAGCTGACGCACGCCCTGCAAGACCAGCACTTCAACCTGCGCCGCTTCCAGAAGTGGCCCGAGCACGACTCCGACGCCGAGCTGGCCGCGCACGCGCTCGTCGAGGGCGACGCCTCGTTCCTGATGATGCAGTACGTGGCGCGCGACCCCGCGCGGCAGTTCGCCTTCCTCAAGTCGATGATGTCGGGCGGCGCGAACGCCAGCGAGCAGATCGAGAAGGCGCCGCGCGTCCTGCGCGAGCAGATACTCTTCCCGTACCTGCAAGGCATGATCTGGGTCACGCAAATCCACAAGCAGGGCGGGTGGGAGGCCGTCTCGGCCGCCTACAAGAATTTGCCCAAGTCCACCGAGCAGGTCTTCCACCACGAGAAGTACACCGCGAACGAGCTGCCGCAGAAGGTGGCGGTGCGCGACCTCTCCTCGGCGCTCGGCCCCGGGTGGCGGATGGCCGACCACGACGTGCAGGGCGAGTGGGGCTGCTACATCCTGCTCGACGAGTTCCTACAGGCGATGGACGTGTCGAAGCGCGCGGCCGCCGGTTGGGGCGGCGACCGCTACGCGCTCTTCCTCGGGCCGCAGAAGACGGACGCGGTCGTCGCGCTCAAGACCGTGTGGGACACCGAGCCGGACGCGCGGGAGTTTTTTGAAGCCTACGTGAAGCGCACGACGAAGCGCTACGGCGTCGAGCCCGCCGAAGGCCCGCCCGCCGACCGCCAGGTCTGGAGGACGAAGGAGGGCGCGGTCGTCGTCGAGCGTCAGGGCAGCGCGGTCGTCATCATCGAAGGCGTGCCCGACGGCCTGGACGCGAAGTCGCTCGTCAGGAGTTTGTGAAGAACGGCAGGCAGTAGGCAGATGGCAGCGGGCTGTTGAAAGCGCGGTGGTCGTGACGTTCAGCTCAGACTCTCAACATCCGTCACGAGTAGCTGACTGCCGTCTGCCGTCTGCCCCCCGCCTACTTTTCGTATGACCCCCCGCCCGCCCGAAGCCCCGGCCGCAGTCCTCGACTTCGCGGACGACTGCCCCGCGGGCGTCCGCGCCTGCTTCACGAACCCCGTCGAGGTCGTCTCCGCGCACACGCGCGAAGAGGTGCGCCCCGCGCTCAGGCGCGTCGAGCGCGCCGCCGTCCAAGGTCTCTACGCCGTCGGGTTCGTCGCCTACGAGGCCGCGCCCGCGTTCGACCGCGCACTCGCCGTCAAACAAGATTCGACCGGCCTGCCGCTGCTCTGGTTCGGCATCTTCGACGGCCCTTCCAACGCAGAGGCCGCGGGCGGAGAGTTTCGAGTCTCCGACTGGACGCCCTCCACCAGCCGCGCCGAATACGAGCAGAGCGTCGAGACGGTGCGCGAGGCCATCGCGCGCGGCGACACCTATCAGGTCAACTACACCCTGAGGCTTCGCGCGCGCTTCCGGGGCGACGACTTCGCCTTCTACGAGCGCCTGCGCGCGGCGCAGCGGACGCGCTTCGGCGCGTACGTCAACGCCGGCCGCTTCCGCGTGCTCTCGGCCTCGCCCGAACTATTCTTTCGACGCAAGGGGCGCCGGGTCGAGACGCGGCCGATGAAGGGGACTGCCGCCCGCGGGCGTTGGCGGGAAGAGGACGAGCGGGCGGCCGCGCGGCTCGTCGCTTCGGAGAAGGAGCGGGCCGAGAACCTGATGATCGTTGACCTCCTCCGCAACGACCTCGGCCGCGTCGCGGAGACCGGCGCCGTCAAGGTCGAAGAACTTTTCCGGGTCGAGCGGTACCCGACGGTCTTGCAGATGACTTCGACCGTCGCGGCGACTTTGCGCGAGGGCGTCACGCTGGACGAGCTGTTCGCCGCGCTCTTCCCGTGCGGCTCCGTGACCGGCGCGCCGAAGGTGAGCACGACGCGCTTCATCGCCGCGCTCGAAGACTCGCCGCGCGGCGTCTACTGCGGCGCGGTCGGCTTCGTCGCGCCGGGCGGCGACGCGGCCTTCAACGTCGCAATCCGCACGGTCGTCATCGACAGAGAGACGGGCGAGGCCGTGTACGGCGTGGGCGGCGGCGTCACCTGGGACTCGACGCCCGGCGGCGAGTACGCGGAGGCGCTTCAGAAGGCGAAGCTGCTGACCGAGGAGGCGCCCGACTTCGAGCTGCTGGAAACGATGCGGCTGGACGACGGGGGCTACAGCCTCCTCGAAGAGCACCTCGCGCGGCTCGAATCGTCGGCGGAGTATTTCGACATCCCCGTCAACGTCGCGGGCGTGCGCGAAGCCCTCGCGCTGCACGCCGAGGGCCACACGGGCGTCCCGCGCCGCGCGCGCCTGCTCGTCTCGACGGACGGCCGCGCGCGCGTCGAGAGCGAGCCGCTGGCGGAGCTTCCCGCCGGCCCCCTCCGTGTCGCGCTCGCGCTCGCGCCGGTGAAGAAGTCAGACCGCTTCCTCTGCCACAAGACGACGAGGCGCGGGACGTACGAGGCGCGGCGCGCCGCGGCGCCCGGCGCGTTCGACGTGCTGCTGTGGAACGAGGAGGGCGAGTTGACCGAGTTCACGAACGGCAACGTCGTCGTGGAGCTGGACGGCCGCCGCTGGACTCCGCCGCGCGCGTGCGGCCTGCTCGCGGGGACTTTCCGCGCGTCGATTCTGCGCGCAGGCGAAGTCGCGGAGCGCGTGCTGTCGAAAGAAGATTTGGCGCGCGCCACGCGCGTCTGGTTCGTCAACGGGGTGCGCGGCTGGGTCGAAGTCACCTTCTGACCTTCCAAAAACAACGCTTATCCCAATGATAAAAACTTTTAGCTTTCCTTATTGACCGCGGGTTCATTAGAATACGCGCCCAGTTCGCACACGGGCCGTATTCAGTCGTCCGCCGCCAGCGCGGCCGCGTTGACTTACCCATCACCAAGCCTAACCACGGAGAACGAGATGAATAGACGGAGCTTTTCCGCACTAGCCCTGATTGCCGCACTACTTCTGACCTGCGCGCCGGCCGCGCGCGCGCAGGGGACCGCGTCGCGCGTGACCGGCGTGGTCACCGACCCGTCGGGGGCCGTCGTCCCCGGCGCGACCGTGACGCTCAGGAACGAGGCCACGAAGGTCTCCTTCTCGACCGAGACCACCTCGACGGGGCAGTACGGCTTCGAGTCGGTGCAGGTCGGCGTCTACACCGTCGAGGTCGAGCGCCAGGGCTTCAAGAAGTTCTCCTCGCCCGGCAACCAGGTCAACGTCAACCAGCCGGCGACCGTGGACGTGCGCCTGGAGGTCGGCGACATCGCCGACGTGGTGACGGTCGAGGCGGCGGCCGAGCTGGTGCAGACCGCAAGCTCGGGCAACCTCGGCAACACCGTCGAGGAGCGTTCGCTCGAAGCCCTGCCCATCGTCGGCGAGCGCGGGCGCAACCCCCTGCAGTTCATCTCGCTCCAGCCCGGCGTCATCGGCAACGGCCGCGCGGGCACGGGCGGCAACACCGGCGGCAACGTCCACGTCCACGGCTCGCGCGACCGCGCCTTCAACTTCACGCTCGACGGCATCGACATCAACGAGTCGAGCGCGGGCGGCTCGAACTTCACGCCGCTCCGGCCCAACCCCGACTCCATCTCGCAGTTCCAGGTCGTGACCAGCAACTTCACGGCCGAGCTGGGCCGCTCCTCGGGCGCGCAGGTCTCGCTCGTCACGCGCTCGGGGACGAACGAGTTCCACGGCACGCTCTTCGAGCTGTACCGCACGCCGCGCCTGAACGCCAACGAGTACGAGAACACCATCGCCGGGCGCGGGCGCGGCCAGTTCGTCCAGCACATCTTCGGCGGCAGCGTCGGCGGCCCCGTCCTGCTCCCGGGCTACGACGGCCGCGAGCACAAGACCTACTTCTTCACCAACCTCCAGATGCTGCGCGCCAACCAGTCGTTCCTCACCACGCGCACGGTCTACACGGCGCAGGCGCGGCAGGGATTGTTCCGCTACCGCGTCGGCGCGGCCAACGCCCCGGCCGGCACCGGCAACCCGACGGTCGATCAGGCCGGCAACGTCCTGCCCGGCGTGACCGTCGCCAGCTACAACATCCCGGCCAACGACCCGCTGTGCGCGACGAACCCGTCGAACTGCGGGATCGACCCGACGACGCTGGCGCTCATCAACGCCGCGCCGCTGCCGAACAACTTCACCACGGGCGACGGCCTCAACACCGCGGGCTTCAGCTTCGGCGCGCCGCAGATCGAGCGGCAGTGGGACTTCGTCACCAAGATCGACCACTCGTTCAACGACCGCAACCAGATTTACGTGCGCTACGCGCAGGGCGAGCAGAACACGTTCGGCGACAACGGCAACGCCGGCCTGCGCTCGTTCCCCGACAGCCCGTTCAACCGCACCGACACGTTCCGCAACCCGAAGAACGTCGCCTTCAACTACCGCTGGACGCCGACCTCGCGCGTCACCAACGAGTTCGTCGTCGGGCGCAACAGCTTCGCCTTCCTCTTCACCAACCCCGACCCGACCCCCGTCCCCTACATCCTCAACCTCCCGCGCGACCCGTTCAGCGTCGTGCCGCAGATAGACAACCAGCGCCAGATCACGACGTGGCAGTTCGTCGATAACCTCAGCTTCGTCAAAGGCGCGCACACCTTCCGCGGCGGCACCAACCTCCGCTTCCAGAAGCACGACGACACGCGCAGCGCCGTCGGCGGCGTGAACATCAACCTCCAGGTCAACTTCTCGCGCACGGTCAACACCATCCCGGCCAGCTTCAACCTGCCGAACACGACCGGCGCCAACGCCATCAACAACACCGACCGCAACAACCTCCAGTCGGCCATCAACGACCTGCTCGGCCGCTACGGCGGCTTCTCGCGCGCCTTCGTCGCCGACAGCGACTCGGCCTTCGCGCCCGCCGGGACGCACTTCCTCTACGTCTCGAAGTACGACGAGTACGACTTCTACTTCCAGGACACGTGGAAGGTGCGCCCGAACCTGACCTTCGACTTCGGCCTGCGCTGGGAGCCGAAGCGCAGCCCGCGCGCGGGCGACGGCGACCTGCTGCTCGCGCCCGACCGCGCCGTCCGGCTGGGCGAGGCGCCGACCGACCAGATCAAATTCGTCGAGAACAAGCTCTTCGACGACGACTGGAACAACCTCGCGCCGACGGTCGGCTTCGCCTGGGACCCGTTCGGGACGGGCAAGACCTCGGTGCGCGCCAACTACCGCCTCGCCTACGACCGCATGAACACCTTCCTCGCGTCGTCGGCCATCTTCCCGAACACGCCGGGCACGAGCGTGACCTGCAACGAATCGAACTGCGCCACCATCCCCGCGGGCGAGCAGCGCCGCATCCGCTTCGGCATCCCGGCGCTCACGCCCACGAACACGCCCGGGAATTTGCGCCAGCCCGCGGCCTTCTCGACCAACAGCATCACGGTCTTTGACCCCTCGCTGCGCTTCCCGAAGACGAACCAGTGGTCTTTGAGCATCCAGCGCGAGGTCGGCGCGGGGTTCGTGCTGGAGGCCAACTACATCGGGCGCAAGGGCGTCGGCCTCTTCGGCGCCTACGACGTGAACCAGGTCAACATCCTCGCCGCGGACGCGCGCTGCCCCGGCGAGACCTTCCTCTCGGCCTTCAACACGCTGCGGGGCAGCACGTCGGCGACGAGCTGTCTGGCGAACCTCCTGTTCACGGGCAGCACGGCGAACAACACGGGCTCGGCCACGTTCCGCACGACCTTCTCGTCCGAGCTGAACCAGGGCTCGGTCGCGTCCGCCGCGCTCCTGATGTCGCAGCGCGTGGCGGGCGGCGTGCGCACCATCGCGCAGGCGAACAACGTCGGCGCCTCCTTCTTCCAGCCCTACTCGCAGTTCACGGGCGGCCTCAACGTCATCGACAGCAACGACTACTCGACCTACCACGGCTTCGAGCTGCAGCTCAGCCGCCGCGTCGGGCGCGGGCTGCTGATGCAGGCGTCCTACACGCTCTCGAAGTCGCTGGACACGCGCTCGTTCGACCCGGCGTTCACGGTCGTGGCGCGCACGACGAACACGGGGACGGGCGCGTCACCCTCGGGGCAGAACACGCCGTTCGACATCCGCAACCGCCGCCTGAACTACGCGCGCTCGGACTTCGACCGGAGGCACGCGCTGCAAGGCTACCTCGTCTACGACCTGCCGTTCGGGAAGAACCGCCGGTACCTGAACGACGCGCCCGGCGTCGTCAACCAGATCATCGGCGGGTGGGAGATCGCCAACTCGATGATCCTCCAGAGCGGCCGGCCGTTCACGGTCTACTCGGGCGCGTTCACGCTGAGCAACGTCGTGCTCTCGCCGGCCAACTGCAACGGCTGCAACCCGGGCACGGCGGGCGTCGTCCAGAACGCGAACACGACCTTCATCTTCGCGCAGGGCGAGATCGACCGCTTCTCGACGCCCGCGCCGGGCGAGCTGGGCAACACGGGGCGCAACTTCTTCACGGGGCCGAAGTTCTTCAACCTCGACATGACGCTGCGCAAGCGGTTCTACTTCGGCGAGCGGACGAACCTTGAGTTCCGCGCCGACATCAACAACGTGACCAACACGCCGTCGTTCGAGTTCCCCATCGCCGCGACGGCCAGCATCGGCACGCAGTCGCCGGGCTTCACGGGGACGCCCTCGACGAACGCGACCTTCGGGCGCATCCGCGACAGCGTCAACAGCAACGCGCGCCGCATCCAGTTGGGCGTCAAGTTCAACTTCTAAGAGCCGGACGAACCTGCTCGGCGCCTTTGCGCCGGTGCGTGAACTTTAATTTCACGCACCGGCGCAAAGGCGTTTAGAATGGCCGGCAGGTTTTAAGGGCGTGAGCTTCAAGCTGACAGCGGCGTTCGTCTTCATCCTCTGCGCGTGGGGCACGGCTCGCGCGCAGGCGCCGCCCGCGCTCCAAATCTTCATGCCGGACGGCGCGCGGCCCTCGCGCGAGCTGCGCCTCCAGCTCACGCGCGACGACGGGCGCATCGAGACGGTCTTCACCGACTCGAAGGGCAAGTTCCAGTTCACGGGCGACCTCAACGGCCTCCACGACTACGAAATCAGGATCGAGGGCGACGGCCGCACGTTCGCGACGACGACCACCAGCGTGCGCTTCCTGCGCGGGCAGGTGAGCTACGTGACCCTCTTCCTCAACCCGCACAAGGGGCCGGGGCTTCCGCCCAACGAGGTGGTGGACGCGTCGGGCTTCGACGCCGACGTGCCCGCGGAGGCGCGCGCCGCCTACGGCCGCGCGATGAAGGCCGTCGGCGACGGGCGCGCCGAAGAGGCGGTCACGGAGCTGAAGCGCGCGGTCGCCGCACACCCGAAGTACGCGCGCGCACTCAACGACCTCGGCGTGCTCTACCTCAAGCTCGACCGTCTGGACGAGGCGGCCGAGACGCTCGCGCGCGCGGCGAAGATAAACAGGCGTTTCTACTTCCCGCGCCTGAACCTCGGCGTGGTGCTCACCCGGCAGGGTAAGTACGCGGAGGCCGTCGAAGTCCTCGGCAAGCTCCACGGCGAGAGCCCGAACTTCCCGGGTCTCGGTCAGACGTACGCGGACGCGCTCGTCGGGGCGGGGCAGGCCGCGCGCGCGAAGAAGGTTTTGGGCGACGCGCTCGCCGCCTCCGACCTCGACCGCGCGGCGCAGGTCGAGGCGCACTACAAGCTCGGCATGATTCTGAGCCGCGAGGAGGACTACGCCGCGGCGGCCGTCGAGCTTGAGAAGGCCGTCAGGCTCGACCCCGACGCCGCGAACGTCCACCTCCTGCTCGGCGGCGCGCTCATGCAGTTGCAGCGCCCGGCCGAAGCCGAGCGCGAATTGCTGCGCGCCTACGAGCTGGGCGGCGCGGGCCTGGGTAACGCGCAGCTCCTCCTCGGCCAGCTCTACCTCTCGCAGCGGAAGCTCGAACCCGCCCGCCGCGCCCTCGAACAGTACCTCAAAGACGTGCCCGCCGCGCCCAACGCCGCGCAGGTCAAAGAGATTGTCGAGAGGATTAAGGAAGCACTCGGAAAGCAGTAGGCAGTAGACAGTAGACAGTAGACAGTAGAAAAAGAGGCGGCGCGTCTTAACCTTCAGGTCGGACGCGCCGCTTTGTCTTCCTACTGACTACTGACTACTGACTACTGCTTACTGCTCTAATTGCGGCGGCGTGGGGATCATGCGCTCGGCGGACGTGCGGCGCGAGACGAGGGGCGGGAAGGCGTTGGAGGTCAGCCACTCGAAGTAGGGCGCCGAGACGTGCGCAACGGGGACGGCGATGATCTCGGGCGTGTCGTGGGTGTGGAGCGAGCGCACCTCGCGCTCGAGCTCGTCGAAACAGGCGGCGGTCGTCTTCGCCAGCAGCAGGAACTCGGGCGCGCGGTGCACCTCGCCCTTCCAGCGGTAGATGGACTCCATCTGCGGCATGATCTGCACGCAGGCCGCGAGGTGCGCCCCGACCAGCATCTCCGCCAGCCGCGACGCCTCCTCCTGACTCCCCGCCGTCATCAGCACCACAATCGCCGCCGAGCTCGCTTCAGCCACGATGAACCTCCTCCGGAAAGAGCGTGAACCGTGAATCGTGGACCGTCAACCGTGACAAGTTAAGAACGGTTTTCGACTCGTCACGGTTTACGGTTCACGATTCACGCTCCCATCACTTTCCTCTTCGTCGTGTTCGTCGCCTTCTTCCCCCTCTTCCTCAAGGGTCGCGCCGGTGAGCGGCGTGGTGTCGCCGCCGAAGAAGGAGTCGTAGAGCTCGCGGGCGCGTTCGAGGTCGCGCTCGTCGACGAGGACGAGCGCCCCGGGCGAGGTCGAGGAGAGCAGCGGCGAGAAGGCGTCGGCGCCGCCCGACTGCACGGCCGCGCGCACGCCGTTCTGCTGAAGGATGTCGGCCACCATCTCGGCCTCGGCCGGCGAGCCGATGTTGTGCAAAGGGACGAAGCGCGCCTCGCTGTGGTCGTGTAGGGTGTTCTCGGGCGTCAGCCGCTCGACCAGCTCAGTGCTGTGGTCAGGGCAGACCGTCACCCCCTCCTCATACTCCGACTCGCAAACAGGACAGAACATCGGAAGCCCCCCGGGATTAAGTTGATTGGGAAAACTGAAGGTCGCGGAGGATTATACAGCCAAAAGGCTCGTAAACGGTAAACCGTAAACCGTGACAAGAGAAATGCGGTTCTATCTTGTCACGGTTTACGGCTCACGGTTCACGGCCTTTAGGCGCTGAAGGCGCGCTCGAAGGGGATTTCCTCGAAGTGCGTCATGCGCTTGAAGTCGCGGAAGCGCTGGTTGATCTCCTCGTGGGTGAGGCGGCGGACGCGGTCGGTGCCGAACTCCTCGACGTTGAAGGAGGCCATGACGGAGCCGAAGATGATGGCGCGCCGGAGCGTGTCGTCGTCAACCTTCTCGTGGCTTGAGAGATACCCCATGAAGCCGCCCGCGAAGGTGTCGCCCGCGCCCGTCGGGTCGAAGACCGACTCCAAAGGGTAGGCCGGGATGGCGAAGTAAGAATCCTTCGTGAACATCGCCGCGCCGTACTCGCCGCGCTTGATGACGAGCGCGCGCGGGCCCCACGAGAGGATTTTGCGCGCGGCCTTAATCAGGTTCGGCTCCCCGGAGAGCATGCGCGCCTCGGCGTCGTTGATGATGACGACATCGACCACGCGGATGGCGGCCTCGACCTGCTCGGGGACGGAGGTGATCCAGTAGTTCATCGTGTCGAGCGCGACCAGCTCGGCGCCCGAAACCTGCTCGCGCACCTCGCGCTGCAACGCGGGCTGAATGTTGCCGAGGAAGACCATCCGCGCGCCCCTCGACGCCTCGGAGAGCTTCGGCTCGAAGTCCGCGAAGACGTTGAGCTGCGTGTCGAGCGTGTGCGCGGTGTTGAGGTCGAAGTCGTAGCGCCCGCTCCAGAAGAAGGTCTTGCCGCCGCCGACGCGCTCCAGGTCGTCCGTGTTGATGTCGCGGTCACGGAAGACGGCCATCTCCTCCTCGCCGAAGTCGTCGCCGACGACCCCGACCACGCGCACGTCCGTGAAGAAACTGGCCGACAGCCCGAAGTGCGTCGCCGACCCGCCCAACATCTTCTCGCGCTTACCGAACGGCGTCTCGACCGCGTCGAACGCCACAGAGCCAACCACGAGCAATGACACCTTGATGAGTTCTCCTGCTGTTTGAAATGAGAAAGGCTTAAAGAAACAGGCGCGCCCCGGCCGCAGCGCGCCTCCCTGTGACTACGGCTGCGGCTGCGCCACCTTCGGCTTCGCCTCGCCGAGGCGCTCGAGCGCCTCCTGCGCCTCCTTGCGGAAGTCGCTCTTGGGGTGGTCGTTGACGAGGCGGGTCAGGTAGTCGCGCGCCGTCGCGCGCATGTTCTCCGGCGAGAACTCCTCGGCCTTCTCGGGCGTCGAGGTGGGCGGCTTCTGCTTGCCCTTGCCCTCGGAGAGGTAGAGGCTGCTCATGCCCGCGATGTAGAGCACCTCGTCGATCTTGTAGAACTCGGGGTAGCCCACGGCCAGCTCCTCGCAGCGCTTGAAGGCCGCGTAGTACGCCTTCTTGTTCTTGAAGTAGTGGCGCGCGACCTCCAGCTCGTGCTTGGCGGCCTTCTCGGACTCCACGTCCCGCACGGCCGAAGGGTCGGGCCCGGCCGCGACCGTCCCCGTCTGCGCCCGCGCCCCGGCCGCCGTCAGGCCGAGCGCCAATGCGACGGCGCACATCATCATGACAAGTCTCTTCATACAAAACACCTCTTCGCTGGTGATAAGAGCGTGAACCGTGACAGGCGAACGACGATTCGTCCTGTCACGGTTCACGGTTCACGGTTTACGATACTTTTTGATGATGGCATCGAGCTTCTTCGTTGTCGCCGCGGGCCAGAGTTCGGGCGGCGTGAAGATGGCGTTCTTGATGGCGGAGCCGCAGCCGCAGGCGCGCTCGGCCGAGGCCAGGCGCCCGACGGCCTCGCGCATGATGACCTGCGCGTTGCGCACGTTCTTGTTGAGGTATTCGACGACCGTCTCGACCGAGACGGCGTCGTGCGCCTCGTGCCAGCAGTCGTAGTCGGTGACGAGCGCCAGCGTGGCGTAACAGATTTCGGCCTCGCGCGCCAGCTTCGCCTCCTGGAGGTTCGTCATCCCGATGATGTCCATCCCCCACGAGCGGTAGACTTTCGACTCGGCCTTCGTCGAAAACGCAGGCCCCTCCATGCACAGGTACGTGCCGCCGCGGTGGACGTTCACCTCCGTCGCGCGGCAGGACTCTTCCAGCACGTCGCCGAGGTCGCCGCAGACCGGGTGCGCGAAGGTGATGTGGCCGACGATGCCCTCCCCGAAGAAGGTAGACTCGTGCGCGCGCGCGCGCGTGCGGTCGAAGAACTGGTCGGGGATGACCATGTCGAGCGGCGCGTACTGCTCTTGCAGCGAGCCGACGGCCGAGGCCGAGAGGATGCGCTCGACGCCGAGCAGCTTCATGGCGTAGATGTTGGCGCGGAACGGCAGCTCCGTCGGCAGGTGCTTGTGCCCGCGGCCGTGGCGCGGCAGGAAGGCCACGCGCTCGCCTTCGAGCGTGCCGACGATGAAGGCGTCCGACGGCTTGCCGAAAGGCGTCTCGACGGACACCTCCTCCACGTCCTTCAGCTCCGGCATCTGGTAGAGGCCGCTGCCCCCGATGATACCTATCCTCGCGGTTGTCATGTACGTTTCACCTTAAGCTGTTTCAAGTTGTTCGCCGCTGACCGTGCTGAGCTTCCCGCCCTCTTCGACGACGCGCGCGAGCGGCTCGTCGGGGTCGTGGTAGAAGAGGCAGAGCCAGCCCTCGCGCGCGGCTTGAGGCAGCAGGCGGCGCTTGGCCTCGACCGTCTCGACGGGGTAGAGGTCGTAGCCCATCACCCACGCCAGCGGCACGTGCGCGCGCGTCGGCACGAGGTCGGCGAAGCCGTAGAGCGTCCGCCCCCCGCGCCGGAGGCTCACGCACTGCATCGTGCGCGAGTGGCCCGGCACGGTCTCCAGCGTGAGTCCGGGTACGACCTCGTAGTTGTCGTCTTTAAGCTCCAACTGCCCCGACTCCGCGAGCGGCCGCCAGTTCTCGGGCAGATAACTCGCGCGGTCGCGCTCGTGCGGCGACTCTGCGTGCTCGTACTCCGCGCGCGAGACGAAGTAGCGCGCGTTGGGGAACGACGGGCGGGCGCGCCCTCCCGCGTCGAGCGTGGTGTTGCCGCCCGCGTGGTCGAAGTGCAGGTGCGTGTTGACGACGATTGTGACGTCCTCGGGGCGAAAGCCCGTGCGCGCGTGGAGGGTTTCGCGGAGGTTCGGCCCGGGCCCGACGCCGTACATCGCGCGTTGGCGCGGCGACCACTTGTCGCCCATCCCCGTCTCGACGAGGACGCGCTCGCCCGCGGCCTCGACGAAGAGGCAGTTGGCGTTGAGCGTGACGCGGTTCTCCTCGTCGGGCGGGGCGACGCGCTGCCAGAGGGCGCGCGGCACGACGCCGAACATCGCGCCGCCGTCGAGGCGGAACTCGCCGCCGGGCACCACCCCAACGCGGTAGTCTCCGAACTGCATTAAAGACTTTAAGAAGGGAGCGCGGGTGTCTCCACGCACTCCCCCTCCCAGTTTATTTCTTCTTGCCGGGCGCGGCCTTGCCCTTTGCGTCGCCGGAAGGGTCGGCCTCAGGCGCCGGCGCCGGCGGCGGAGGCACGTCGCCGCCCATGTCGCCGCCGTGCGGCGAGCCCATGCCGCCCATCGGCATCGGCGGCGTCTCGGGGGCCTTGACGGGGAAGTCTTCGGGCACCTTGATGTTGGTGCGCTTGGCGATCTCGTCAACTTCCTTCTTCGTCTTCTCCTCCAGGATGGCCTCCTTGGCCTGTTCGCGCGGCGGCTTGGGCGGGGCGAAGGGGTTCGCGCTCTGCCCGGAGGTCGGCTTAATCAGGATGTGGCGCGCGTGAATCTGCTCCTCGGGCTGGCCGCCCTTGTCCGCGCCTTCGGGGGCCATCGGGTTCGGC
Organism: Pyrinomonadaceae bacterium; assembly: GCA_036794905.1. GTDB lineage: Bacteria > Acidobacteriota > Blastocatellia > Pyrinomonadales > Pyrinomonadaceae > QHXN01. Next base: position 18,864 of record DAIRFV010000037.1, read on the forward strand.
TCGGACTTGCCCTGGCGCGTGCCGAGCCGCTGGATGACGTGGAAGCCGAACTGGCTCTCGACGATGTCGCTGATCTCGTTATCCTTCAGGGCGAAGGCCGCGTCCTCGAACTGCTTGACCATGCGCCCGCGGCCGAACCAGCCGAGGTCGCCGCCGCTCTCCTTCGCGCCGGGCTCGTCGGAGTTCTCCTTCGCCAGTTTGTCGAAGTCCTCGCCCGCGCGCGCGCGCTTCAACAGGTCTTCGGCCTTCTGGCGCGCGACCTTCGGGTCGAGCTCGGGGTGCGCGGCGTAGTAAGCCTGAATCTCCTCGTCGGTCGGCTCAAGCTTCTTCGACAGCTCGCTGGAGTAGATGCGGCTCAGGGCGACGGCCTGCTGGAACTGTATCTGGAGTTGCGAGGAGCGGTCGTTCTCGACGCCGGCGGCGCGACCCTTCTGCGCCATCAAGGACATCGGCGCCCACTGCTCGCGGAACTGCTTCTTGACCTCGTCGGTGATGGGCTGCCCCTCGGGCACGAGCCCGAGGGTCTTGAGGTCTTCGAGGTACTGGTCGGCCTGCTGCGTGTTCTTCTCGTCCTTGAGGAAGGCGTCGATCTCCTCCTGCTTCGGCCGGTAGTCGTCGGGCTTGGCGTTGGCGTCGCGCTGCTTCTTGACGTACATCTGCGCGATGACGAGCATCTTCATGGCTTCGAGCTGGCGCTTGACCTCCGGCTTGTCCGCAATGCCCTTCGCGCGCGCCTCGGCGGCGACGGCGAGAATCTGCTTGATGTCATCGGAGAGCTTCTTGCGCTCCTCGGGGGAGGAGGCGAGGCGCGCGCGCTCGGCCGGCCCGAGCGACTCGGCGATGAGCCCCATGTCGTCGGGCGAGAGGCTGGTCAGCGACCCGCTGGCGCGGCCGTGCCGGGCCTGCCAGAAGATGAGCCCGACCGAGGCGAGCACAGCCACCAGCACGGCGATGATTGCTTTTGTGGTTGACTTCAAAACTGATCCTCTTTCTTCTTTATAAACTTCTCAAAAAGGCACTGCCGGGCCGCATGTCCGCGAGAGACGGGGGGGCGCCGACCGTTCAAGATACACGAAAAAGGCGCCGTGCGCATGTCGCCGGGGTGCGGCGCGTCGGCCGGCCGCGGCGGGCTTCCGGGACTGCGCCGCGGCGGGCTTCAGGGCTTGCGCCGCGCCGGGGACTTGCGCGCGGGCGCCGGGCGAGTCGCGGGGGTCTTGCCCTTCGCGGCGGGAGTCGCCGTCGCGGGCTGCGGCGCCGAGCCTCCGCCCGCGGTCGAGGGCTTCGCCGGGGCGGACGCGGCGTCTCCGACCGCGAACGTCTCGGCCACCTGTATGCGCCGGCGCGCGGCGGCCTCGTCGAGCGCGCGGTTGCGCTTCTCCTCTTCGAGGGCGGCGGCGGCCCGCTCGCGCGGCGTCGTCCGCTGCGCGCTCTGGCCGCGAGTCTCCTTCGAGTACTGGATAAGTATGTGGCGCGCGTGCACCTCCTCGCCCGCGCCCTGCCCGCGCCGCTCGTCGAGCTTGACGATGTGGAAGCCGAACACGGTCTCGAAGACGCCGCTGACCTCGCCCGGCTTGAGCCCGAAGGCCGCGTCCTCGAAGGGCTTGACCATCATGCCGCGGCCGAACCAGCCGAGGTCGCCGCCGCGCCCCTTGCCGCTCGGGTCTTCGGTGAACTGGTCGGCGAGCTTGGCGAAGTCCTCGCCCGCGCGGACGCGCGCCAGCACGCCCTCGATCTTCGCGCGCTCGGTCTTCGTGTCCAGCTCCGGGTGCGCCGCGACGTAGGCGTCGATCTCGGCGGCGGTCGGCTGGAAGCGCGGCTTCGTCTCGCCCTCGTAGGCGCCCGCGAGCAGCTTCGCCTGTTGGAGGAGGACGGAGAGCTGCGTCTTGCGCTCGCGGTCGAGCCCGGCCGCGACGCCCTTGCGCATGGCGACCATCACGCGGCCGTAGTGCTGGCGCAGCCCCTTGCGCGTCGCCTCGGGCACGGGCTGGCCCTGCAACTGGCTGCTCTTCGAATAGTCCTGCAAGAACGCCTCGAACTGCGGGCCGGTCGCCGGCTCGTTGAAGAAGGCGTCGATCTCGGCCTCCGGGACGACCTGCTCGGGGCCGGTGGCGCCGGCCTCCTGCCGCTGCCTGAAGTAGGTCTGGGCGATGACGAAGGAGCGCGCCAGCTCCGCACGGAGTTTCATCTCGGGGCGCGCGAGGTAGCCGGCGGCCTTCGCCTCCTCCGCCGCGGCGAGCATGCGCCGCACGTCCGTGGCAAACGTTTTGCGCTCGTCGGCGCTGGCGGCGAGGCGCGCGCGGACGCGGGGGTCGAACTCCACGCCCTCGACGACGAGCGCCATGTCGGCCGCCGTCAGACCGGGCGCCGACGGCGCAGTCGCGGCCGGGCGTTTGGCGGCGCCGGCCGCGGGGCGCGCGGGCGTTCTGCGTGCGGGTCGGGTCTGTGCCTGGGCTGTGATTGCAAGTGTGGAAGCGGCGAGTGTTGTGAGAACTATCTTTCTGAAGAGCAAAACGACTACCTTTCTTCTGTTAAATGTCCGGCGGATTCGTCCAGGTGCTCTACGAGTTCGAGCAGCACGCCACCCGACGCGGCCGGGTGGACGAAGGCGACGAGGCACCCGCCCGCGCCTACGCGCGGCTCCTCGTCTATGAGGCGCGCCCCCTCGGCTTTGAGGCGCGCGAGCGCGGCGCGGATGTTGGCGACGCGGACGGCGACGTGGTGGATGCCGGGCCCGCGCTTCTCTAGAAATTTGGCGACGGGCGAGTCGGGGCCGGTCGGCTCCAGCAGCTCGACGCGCGGCTCGCCCACGGGCAGCATGGCGACGCGTACGCCCTGCTCCTCGACCGTCTCCGTGTGTTTGACTTCGAGCCCGAGCGCGTCGCGCCAGAACCCGAGCGCATCTTCGATGCCGCGCGTGGCGATGCCGATGTGGTCGATCTTCATAAAAGTTAATTTTCGTCGCCGGCCAGAAGCTCGTCGACCGCGGAATAGGGGTCGCGCCGCTTGTCGGCCACTTCCGTGGCGAGCGTTTCGAGCCGTCCCCGCACGCCGTCCCGTTCGAGCGCGCGCGCCAGCAGACGCTCGCGCAGCAACTCCAGGATGCGCCAGCGCGCGACCGCGCCGCGCCGGCCGGGCGCCCCCGGCGTCGCCTTCTGAAAATCGCGGTAGCTCTCGATCGCCGCGGCCAGTTCTTCGATGCCTTTATTCTCGGTCGCGATTGTTTTGACTATCGGCGGCGACCACATGTCCGGCCTGTGCGCCAGACTCAGCAGCGCCTCCAACTCCTTTTCGGTTCGCAGCACGCCGTCGCGGTCGGCCTTGTTGATGACGAAGACGTCGCCGATCTCCATGATGCCGGCCTTGATGGCCTGGATGTCGTCGCCCATGCCGGGGACGAGCACGACGACCGAACAGTCCGCCGTCTTCACGATCTCGACCTCGTCCTGCCCGACGCCGACCGTCTCGACCACGACCTTCTCGTAGCCCGCGGCGTCGAGTATCGCCACGGCGTCCACGGTCGCGCGCGCCAGTCCCCCGAGGTTGCCGCGCGTCGCCATCGAGCGGATGAAGACGCCGGGGTCGAGCCCCAGCGCCTGCATGCGGATGCGGTCGCCGAGGATGGCGCCGCCCGTGAAGGGGCTCGAAGGGTCTACGGCGACGATGCCGACGCGCTCGCCCCGCGCGCGGTAGAGCCCGGCGAGCTTGTCCACCAGCGAAGACTTCCCCGCCCCGGGCGAGCCCGTGATGCCGACGACGAGGCCGCGCCCCGTGTGCGGGAAGACGGCCTTCATGAGGGCGGCCGCGTCCGCCGCGCCGTCCTCGACCTTCGAGATGGCGCGCGCGACGGCGCGGGGGTCGCCCGCGAGAATCTTGTCGATGGTCTGCGCGCCGCTCATCGCCGGGACTGCTAACACCCCTCGCCCTTCTCGATGCACTTCAGGACTGCGAGCAGAAGTCTGGTGTTCAAAGTTAGCGAGGTCTCTCTTTCATTCTTCGGGCGTCAAATTAATTTCAGGCGGCGGGAGGACGTTTCTTGAGCATTTCAACATCGGTGCGGGTTTCAACCAAGTCTCTACCGAAAACGTCCAGTATCGCCTCCATCCTGTCGAGCCGCGTCTCGATCTTATCGAGTCTCGACAGCACCGCCTCCCGAATTGGCCGTGTATCGTGCAGCCGCGTCTCGACCTTCTCTTCTAAAGCGGTCAGACGACCTTCCAGGTTAGTGAGACCGCCCGCCACGCCACCTAGGCGATGATTGATGCTCGCCAATTCCCGCAGGGCGCGGACCTCGAACGGGGTGCCGCCCTCAAGCCTCTCTGTTTGCTCTTCACTCATTGGAACCTCCTTAATTGCGAACGTCCAAAGTTAAGGGCAATTGTGGGCAGCCGAAAGTTTTACGCGTTGCTGAGAATCTGCTTGGCGATGATGAGACGTTGAATCTCGCTCGTGCCCTCGCCGATGGTGCAGAGCTTGGAGTCGCGCCAGAACTTCTCGGGCGGGTAGTCCTTGGTGTAGCCGTAGCCGCCGTGGATCTGGATGGCCTCCTCGCTGACCTTGACCGCGACCTCGGAGGCGTAGAGCTTCGCCATCGAGGACTCCTTGGTCGTCTTGCGCCCCGCGTCCTTCATCGCGGCGGCGCGGTAGGTCAGCAGGCGCGCGGCCTCGATCTGCGTCCCCATGTCGGCGAGCTTGAACTGGATGGCCTGGAAGTTCGAGATGGGCTGGCCGAACTGCTGTCGCTCCTTCGAGTACTTGACCGCCGACTCGAACGCGCCCTGCGCGATGCCGAGCGCGAGCGCGGCGATCGAAATGCGCCCGCCGTCCAGGACCTGCATCGAATGTATAAAGCCGAGCCCCTCGGCCCCGAGGCGGTTCTCGTCGGGGATACGGCAGTCCTCGAAGATGACGCTCGCCGTCTCGGAGGCGCGCAGTCCCAACTTGTCCTCCTTCTTGCCGGGGCCGAACCCCTGCGTCCCCTTCTCGAAGATGAAGGCCGTGATGCCCTTCGAGCGCATGGCGCGGTCGGTCGAGGCCATCGCGACACACACATCGCCGTGGATGGCGTGCGTGATGAAGTTCTTCGAGCCGTTGACGACCCACCCGTCGCCGCGCCGGACGGCCGTGGTGCGCGTGCCCGAGGCGTCGGAGCCCGCCTGCGGCTCGGTCAGGCCCCACGCGCCCAGCTTCTCGCCCGAGGCGAGCGGGACTAGAAAGCGGCGCTTCTGCTCCTCCGTGCCGAAGAGGTAGATGTGGTTCGAGCAGAGCGAGTTGTGCGCCGCCACCGAGATGCCGACCGAGCCGTCCACGCGCGACAGCTCCTCGATGATGGCGACGTACTCGACGTAGCCCATCCCCGCCCCGCCGTACTCCTCCGGGAAGATGACGCCCATGAACCCCTGGGCGGCCATCTTCGGCAGAAGCTCGGCGGGGAACTTCTGCTGCTCGTCCCACTCGCGCACGTGCGGCGCGATCTCGCCCTCGGCGAACTCGCGCACGCTCATCTTCACCTGCCGCTGTTCTTCGTTAAGCTCGAAATTCATATGGCCTTAATTGTACTTGGGAAGGCGCCGGCCGCGCGAGCCGGGGCGGGGTGCGAGCGCGTTAAAAGGCGTTCTTGAACTTCCCCCGGGCGTCGTACTTGACGAACTTGTGCTGCCAGTCGGGCGGCGTGCCGCGCTCGACGTACACAGTCCAGACCGGCGACTCACCCTTGTAGCGGATGGCCTCGTAGGAGAACGTGACGCTCGTCACGCGCCCGCCTTCGATGCCGGAACGCGCGACGGCGTCCTGCGCCAGCTTCGGTATCAGGGCGAGGTCTACCGCCTTCTGCTCGTAGAGGCTGTCGGCGGGCGGGTTGTCGCCGATGAGGTTGACCGGGCTCGGCCCCTCGGCCTGCTTCCGGCCGCGCCGGAGGGTGTACTGCTGCACGTTCTCGTCGTCGGTCGAGAGGGTGGCGGTCGTCCGCTCGTCGCCGAAGCGCAGCTCCATCAGCTTGAAGTCCCGGCCGGCGGCCTGCCGGATGGCTTCGAGCGACTCGCGCGGCAGTTCGCTCGCGAACATGTCGCGCGTCTCCTCGTGCGCGTCGGCCGGCGTGGGCGTCGGCGTCGGGTAGAGGCGCTGCGACTGCTGTTCGCGCTGGACGCGCGCGAGGGTTTCGAGCGTGCGCTCCATGCGCCGGCGCTCCGCCTGCTGGTTGTAATAACGCGCCACCATGCCGATGACGCTGAGGACGATGAAGCCGATGAGTAAGGCTTTTCTCTGCTTGGACAAGTGAAACGCGGGGCGGCCGACCCTTGACGTGCGCGGCCGGCTCAGGCGCCTTTGCGCCCCCCAGACCTCCTTCGACGTTTATCCGCCTGAACGGCCGCGCCCGGCTTGCTCGCGCCCGACTCGCCGCGCACGCCGCCCGCCTGGCCCTGACCGCCTTTGCGCGCGGCCGCCGGCCTCCCGCCCTTGAGCCGCTTGACCTCGACGGGCGTGAGGTGGCGCCACTGGCCGATGAGTATCCCTTCGGCGGTGACGGGGCCGATGCGGACGCGGCGGAGCTTGATGACGGAGTGGCCGATGGAGTCGAACATGCGGCGGATCTGCTGGTTGCGCCCCTGGCGCAGTTTCACTTCGTACCAGGCGTTCGTCTTCGTCTCGTCGGTCTTGACGATCTCGGCGGGCGCCGTCCTCACGCCGTCGTCGAGGCGTATGCCGCGGCGCAGGCGCGCCACCTGCTCCTCGGGCGGCACGCCCTTGACCTTCACCTCGTAGACCTTCTCGACGTGGTTGCGCGCCGACGTGACGTAGTTCGTCAGCTCGCCGTCGTTGGTCAGGATGAGCAGGCCCTCTGTGTTGAAGTCCAGACGCCCGACCGGGTGCAGCCGTCCGAGCGACTGCGGGACGAGGTCCGAGACGAGCGGGCGGCGCTCCTGGTCGTCGGCGAGCGCCGAGAGATAACCGCGCGGCTTGTTGAGCAGGACGTAGGTCTTCTCCTGCTTCTCCAACAGCGGGTTAATCAGACGGCCGCGCACCTTGATGTGGTCGCGCGCGGGGTCGGCCTTCGTGCCCTGCTCGCGCACGACCTCGCCGTTGACCGTCACCTCGCCGGCCTCGATCAACTCCTCCGCGTGGCGCCGCGAGGCGAGCCCCGCCGCCGCTATCAATTTTTGCAGTCGCTCTTCCAAGAACTCACCTTCGACTTCAGTTAAGCAAAGACGATGGCCGCGCCGGTCTCGATCGAAGCCTCGCAGGCTTTAATCAAGGCGAGGCACGTGTACGACTCGACGCCGTAGCGCTCCCACTTCGCGTTCCCCTCGTCTTCGCCCACGCCCTCGACCTGACGCTCGGCCGCCAGCGAGACCGCCGCGTCGTCGAACGAAACGCCCTCGGGTATTTCGAGCGCCTGCGCCAGCTCCCGGCACTCGCGCAGCAGCGCGTGCGACGAGCCGAGCATGCCGCCCGCGATCTCAAGCGACGCGTCGGGGATGATGACGTCGTCGAACTCGACGGGCAGGTAGTAGCCCTCGGCGTCGCCGTGGACGATGAGGTGCTGGAAGGGTATGCCCGACGATTCCCCCCGCGCGAAGTTCGCGTCGAAGATTCGGTAGTAGTCTTCGAGGACGGGGTCGCCCGCCGCGCCGTCGTCGCCGGGCGGCGGCAGCTCCCGTCCGAGCGCGAGGTGCGCCGCGACGCGGCGGAGGTAGTGGAGCCCGTCGTGGCCGATCATGTCGTACTCCGACGTGCGCTCGTCCTCCACGTCGAACGGCTCGCCGTGCGGCGGCAGGCCGAACTGCTCAAGCACGTCGTTGATGACCTCGACCTGCTGCTCGAAGTAGGCGACGTACTCCGGGTCGCTCTCGCGGATTTCCGGCGGCACGCCGACACACAGTACTAGTCCCAAAGCCCTTGCCCCCCTCAAGCCCTCAACGCGTCACATCTCGCCGCCGCCGGCCAGGTCTTCGAAGTCCTCGACGTTCGGCAGCTCGCTCAAGTCCTTGAGGCCGAACTGGAGGAGGAAGTCTTTCGACGTGCCGTACATCATCGGGCGGCCGACCGTCTCCTTGCGCCCCTTGGCGACGATGAGGCGCTTGTCCAAAAGCGTCTTGATGGCCGAGGAGGACTGGACGCCGCGGATTTCGAGAATCTCGGGGACGGTGACGGGCTGCTTGTAGGCGATGACGGCGAGCGTCTCAAGCGCCGCGAGCGAGAGCTTGGCGCTCGGCTTCGACTTGAGGTAGGTGCGGACGTGCTCGTGGTACTCCGGGCGCGTGGCGAACTGCCAGCCGCCCGCGACCTCGCGGAGCATCAGTCCGCCGTTGCGCTCGTTGAACTCCTTCGCCAACTCCTCGACCGCGACCTGCACCCAGCCCTTGTCCTCCTTGAGGATGTCGGCCAACGCCTTGGCGGGTATCGGGTCTTCCGAGACGAAGATGAGCGCCTCGCAGATGGAGACCAGCTCGGCCAGCTCGCGCGGCTGTCCGCCGGGGGCGACTTCGTCGTCAGCCCCCTCCGCCGGCTGCGACGCGGCCAGGCCCGCGCGCAGCCGCTCGAACTCCTCGGCGCGGTCTTCGGCCTCGGCGTCGAAGACGACGAACTCGGCCTTCTCGTCGTCCGACGCCTCGTCGTCGGTCACGTCGTCGTCGTCATCTTCTTCTTCGTCATCAACGTCATCGTCGTCATCAACGTCATCGTCGTCAACGTCGTCGTCTTCGTCGCCTTCGTCCTCCTCCTCGAACTCGACCGAGCCGAAGGAGGTCTCGCCGCTCACGTCTATCTGGGCGAGCGGGTTCGGCGGCACAACGTCGTCTTCCGGCGCGGCGTCGCCGCCGGACAGGGCGTCGAGCGCTTCATCCAACTCCTCGACGGCCTCCTCGCGCGAGTCTTCGTCGCCGGCCGCCGTCAAGACACTGTCGTCCGCCAGCGCCAGCTCGCCGTCCACCTCGCCGTCGTCGCCCAGCTCGTCGGCTTCGTTCAGGTCGTCGGCGTCGTGCACATCGACGACTTCGCCGACGATGACTTCGGCCGCCTCTTCCGTGCTCTTCCTGCCTCTGCGTTTGCTCATGTCGTAACTCTTACGCGCCGACGCGCGCGATGATGTCGCCGAAGGTCTGGCGCTGGATGAGTCTGATCTCGGTCGTGCGGACGAGTTCGAGGACGGAGAGGAACGCGAGCACCAGCTCGCGGCGCGTCTCGGCGCGCTCGAAGAAGTCGCGCATGTTCAGCTCGCCGGCCGAGTAGATCATGTTGCGGAGGCGTTCGAGCATCTCGGCCATCGTGACCTCGTCGCGCTCTATCTCCATCAAGACCTCTTCCTTCCTGCGCGCGAGTATCTGCTGGAAGACCCGCAGCAGGTCGAACGCGCCCGCCGACACCTCCGGGTTCTCCTTGTCCGTCTCCAGGGGGGCGCGCGTGTAGACGGCGTGCTCGACCGTCGCGCGCGACCAGAGCATTTCGGCCGCGGCCTTGTACTTCTGGTGTTCGAGCAGGCGCTCGACCAGCTCGCGGCGCGGGTCGTCGGATTGCAGCTCCTCCTCGCTGACCGTCGGGTCGCGCGGCAGGAGCATCCGCGACTTGATCTCGATGAGCTGCGCGGCCATGACGAGGAAGTCGCTGGCGACCGTGATGTCCATGCCCTGCATCAGGCGCAGGTAGCGCAGGTACTCGTCCGTGATGCGCGCGATGGGGATGTCGTAGATGCTGACCTGCTCCTGCCGGATGAGGTAGAGCAGGAGGTCGAGCGGCCCGGCGAACTCGCCGAGCACGAGCTTGAGCGTGTCGCCGTCCTGCCCGGCGGATATCTCGGGCGTCGCCCCCGCGACGTTGATGGGCTGGCCGTCGGCCGCGCTGGCGACCGTCGCCTCCTCGGTGGGCTTCGGCGTCTCTGTGTGCTCGTTCGACAAGTCTTCTTAAGCCCCCACGATCCCCATGCGCTCCCGCACGGCGCGCATCGTCTCGGCCGCGATGGCGCGCGCCTTGTCGGCCCCGCCGCGCAGTATCCGGCTCAACTCCTCGTCGGAGATGCCGCGCACGCGCTCCTGGTAAGGCTGGAGGAACGCGATGGTCGCGTCGGCCAGGTCGCCCTTCAACTGCGCGTAGCCCTTCCCGTCGAAGTGCGCCTCGATCTCCTCCCGCGTCCGGTGCGTGAGCAGTTGGTAGATGGTGAGCAAATTGGAGACGGCCGGGCGCGTCTCGTCGAAGCGCACGTCGGTGCCGGAGTCGGTGACGGCGCGCTTGAACTTGCGGCGGATGGTGTCGGCGTCGTCCATGAGCATGATGCTGCCGTTGAGGTTCTCGTCCGACTTCGACATCTTCTTCTGGGGGTCGTCGAGCGCCATGATCTTCGCGCCGACCTTCGGGATGAAGGCGTCGGGGACGCGGAACGTCTCGCCGTAGTCGCGGTTGAAGCGTAAGGCGATGTCACGCGTCAGCTCAAGGTGCTGCTTCTGATCCTGGCCCACGGGGACGAGGTCGGTGTGGTAGAGCAGGATGTCGGCGGCCATCAGCGCCGGGTAGGTCAGCAGCCCGACCGACACGTTCTCGCGCTGCTTCTTCGATTTGTCCTTGTACTGCGTCATCCGCTCCAGCTCGCCGATGCGGACGACACAGTTGACCACCCAGGCGAGTTCCGCATGCTCCTGCACGTCCGACTGGACGAAGATGGTCGAGACCGAAGGGTCAACGCCCGCGGCGAGGTAGAGGCGCGCGACCTCGCGCGTCTTCTCCTTCAGCACCTTGGGGTCTTGCGGGATGGTAATGGCGTGCAGGTCTACGACGCAGAAGAAGCTCTCGTACTCGTGCTGAAGCGCCACCCAGTTGCGCAGCGCGCCAAGGTAGTTCCCGAGGTGGAGGTTGCCGGTCGGCTGTGCGCCGCTGAAGATTCGTTTAGCCATCTCGGAATGAACCGCCTTCTCTCAGCCTTGCACCCCCAACAGGAGGAAGAACACGACCAGCCTCCTGACCGGGGCGATGATGGCGCTAATGACGCCGAAGTACATCAGCCCGATCAGGATGATGAAGCTGAACCGCTCCAGCGCTTCGAGCGTGCCGTGCGCGCTGGCCGGCAGGACGCTGTAGAGCACCTTGCTGCCGTCGAGCGGCGGCACGGGCAGCAGGTTAAAGATCGCCAGCGAGAGATTCATCATCAGGAACTGCTCCAGCAGCAAGGCCGCGGGGGCTTCGAAGGTGCCGAGCTGTCCGCCGCCGCGCAGCAGAATCACGCCCGTATGGAGGCAGACCTTCAAGATGACGAAGCCGATGAGGGCCAGCAGCAGGTTCGCCATGATGCCGGCAAGCGAGACCATGATGTTGGCGAGGTCTTTGTTGCGCCAGCGCAGGGGGTTGACCGGCGTCGGCTTGCCCCACCCGATGAGCGGGACGAAGACGCCCATCCCGACCGAGCCGATGAAGCCGATGATGGGGATGAGCAGCGTGCCGATGGGGTCGGTGTGCGCGACCGGGTTGAGCGTCACCCGCCCCAGCAGGTACGCCGTGTCGTCGCCGAACTTGTGGGACATCCACGCGTGCGCGGCCTCGTGCGCGGAGATGGCCAGCAGCAGGACGACGATGTAGATGATGAGTTGTCCGACGAGATCACTTGGCATTAGAACACACCGGCGAAAAGGCGCTCCCGCGCGAAGTCAGAAAAAGTAGCACGCGTGGTGGGGGGAGTCAAAAGCAGTAGCCAGTGGTCAGTAGTAAATCCGTAGTCGCTCGAACCGTGCGGTTGTTATCCTCAACCTCCGCAGCGCGGAGCGCCACTGACTGCTGTCTACTGACTACTTGACCAACGTCCCCTTCACCCCGAGCGGGAGGCTGTAGACGGCCTCGCTGGTGGCGACGATCATCTGGCCGGCGGCGTCGAAGCAGAGGCCGACGACGTTCATGCCGGCGACGGCCAACTCCGCCTCGCCCCCGTCCGCGGAGATGCGCACGACGCCGCGCCGGCCGCGGTACGAGGCGGCGACGTAGAGGTTGCCTCCCCGGTCGAACGCGAGCCCGTTCGGGCGGCCGAGCCCCTTGAAGAAGACCGACGTGCGGCCGTCGCGGTCGATGCGCTGGACGGACTCGCTGCTCGAAACCGTGGGGCCCGTCACGTACAACTGCTCGTCCGGCCCGAACGCGAGGTGGTAGGCCGCCACCGACTGCTCCAACAGCGCCCAGACCTCCGCCTCGCCTTTGCCGTTGACGCGGTGGATCGTGCCCGTGCGGTCGCCGACGTACATCCGCCCCGCGGGGTCGAACGCGAGCCCGGTCGCGACGCCGAGGTCGCGCGCGAACGGCACCACCTCGTGGAAGGGCGTCACGCGGTAGACCGTCCCGTCCATCCGCGACGTGACGTACATCTGCCCCAGACTGTCGAAGGCGATGCCCGTCGGGTTGATGATCTCGCCCGTCACGGGCGTCAGCGCCCCGCCCGGGTCGAGGCGGAAGAGCGTGGTCGGCTTCCGCTCGCCGCGCGCGCCCGAGATGGTCACGTAGACTGAGCCGTCGTCAGGGTCTACGGCCGGGTTGGCGACCATGTGCAGATCATCTGCGAGCTTACGGCCGACGACGACCCGCGCCGGTTCGCTGTGCCCGCCGTCGCGGCTTTCGAGGACGACCTCGACCTCGCCGCCGCCCTCCAGCGTCTCGGGCACGACGGCCAGCACGCGCCACGGCGCGGCCCCGACCATCTGCCCCGCCGCCCCGCCGAACGTCACGCGGCACTCGCGCAGGTTGCTCGTGTCGTACCCCGAGCACTCGACCGACACTTCCCCGCCCGGTATCGCGGCCGACGGCACCACACGCACGTTCTGTTCGCTCGACATCTACGCTCCTAACAATTTGATTTCATGATACAGCCGTCAGCCGTGAACCGTAAACCGGGACAGGAGCGTAAATTGTAAACCGTGAACCGTGACCAGAGATTTGCCTTTTTTACTCGTCACGGTTCACGGCTCACGGCTCACGGCTTTTACGGTTTACGCTTCACGAAAGTGTGCTATACTGCGCCGCAGTTAAAGGAGACATCTGCTGCGGCCTCAAAATCGCGGCTTGTTTTTTTGTCGTGATGTTTTCCGGGGCCGAGGGCGCTCACACCGAAGTGTTTGCGCGAGGGTCAAAAACAAGAGTCTTTAGGCAGCGTCCGTTAGTTCCCGCTCGCTTCACTATCTCTCTAACTTGAGCACGACACCGACGCACCGGCGCATCCCGCGCGGTGCTTTTTCGTTTTCCGGCGGACGCGAGGAGGGGTCATCAGCAACGTACAGGGTAACACGCAGGGGTTAAAGCCCAATCAGCTCCGGCGCATCGAGAAGCTCTACTCGCGCCGCATCTCGCCGCAGCAGATCGTCACGCCCGAGTTCGCGCGCCAGCTCTCCGAGTTGTCGCACGAGACGCGGCGGCAGATCGGCGCGCTCATCGACCGCAAGGGCTACGTCG
>DAIRFV010000515.1:0-2304 GCA_036794905.1 Pyrinomonadaceae bacterium
GATTTCGCGGAAGCGCTCGCTCAGCTCCTTGCGCCAGGCCGGGCGGTTGCGGTTGACGCCGGGAAATTCGATCAGGGTCGAGTTGTTCGGGGCTTGCGCGTTGCTGGTCGTGACGTTGGAATTCTCGGTCATATCAAGCGCGTCGGCCTGCGGCGCGGATCGCGGCGCGTCAGGCTCTTGTAATCCAGCCGCTTCGAGGGGGGTGTCTCTCGGCGCCGACTCCGCCGCCGGGCATTGAGGACATTGGTCGAGTTCTTCCGCGTACTCTTCGCTGCAAACGGCACACTGCATCACAAAAAGTGCGGCCTCCAGGTCGTCTGCATCTCTGATTTCGAGGGGCGAAGGGCACATCCTCTAAATCCATGCCCACTGCGGAGTCGCGGCGGATGCTATCAGAAGTTACTTTAAGTCGTCAACCAGAAAATGTACAAGGCACTGTATTTGAGGGCCTGGAGGGTACAACATTTGGGGGCGGGGACGGGCGGGTGGTTACCTCATGAGGGTGCCGATGCGGCCCCAGCGCGTGTTGTTGAAGAAGTTGCGGACGAAGCCCAGTCCGCCCCTGTCCTGCGGGGCGGCCTCGTCGTAAGACCAGATGACGAACATGGCGCGGCCGACGACGAGTTCGCGCGAGACGGGGCCCCAGTAGCGACTGTCCCGGCTGTTCTCGCGGTTGTCGCCCATCATGAAGTAGTGGCCTTCGGGGATGCGGTAGGGGCGGCGGACGCCGTTGACGGCGTCGGCCCCGGCGCCGCCCCAACGCTTTTCGTCACATACGTTGTAGTTGCGGTAATAGACGGCGTAGGGTTCGTCCGCCCTCGGCCCTTGGGAGGTCAGGCCCTTCAGCTCAGACTTGTCGTCGCCCAATCCGCAGTCGCTCGACTCGACGCGGTGCTCGGGCAGGAGCTTGCCGTCTATGTAAACGTCGCGGCCTTTGATTTCGATGGTCTCGCCGGGCAGGCCGACGACGCGCTTGATGAAGAGCGTCTTGTACTGGACGATCTGCTGGTCGGGGACGGACTCGGCCGGGTACTTGAAGACGACGATGTCCCCGCGGCGTATCTCGCGCTGCGGGAGGAAAGGGAGGCGGGGGCCGGGGCCGAAGATGAACTTGTTGATGAGGAAGCGGTCGCCGACGTAGACCGTGTTCTCCATCGAGGCCGAGGGGACTTCGGCCGCCTGCGCGACGAAGGTCATGAAGAACATGGCCATGACCAGCACCACCGCGCCCGACTCGAAATACTCGCGCACGAGCCCGCGCGGCGGGCCGGCCTCAACGCGCTTGTCGTCGTCGCCCGGCCCGGCTTCGCGCCGTTCGCCCGAGTCTTCCTCAATCTCTTTCGTCGCCACGTTAGGGAAAGAACCTTTCGAAAGGGTCTACAGACCAACGCCTCAGAGCGGCTGGCGCCCGGCGAATCCCGCTTCGAGGTCGTGCCACCATTCCAGCTCGTCGCCCTCGCCCGACTGCCAGCAGAGCAGCACGACGCGCCCCTCGCGCATGGCCGGGAAGTCTATCAGGCCGCGCTCGTAGTCCTTGAGCTGCACGCCCAGCTCTTCGAGCTGGCCCGAAGCCTCAGCCAGCTTCGAGAGCGACAGCACGTAAGCGCCCCCGCCCTCCATCCCGCCGCCGCCGTGCGCCGCGGCGGCCGCGGCGAGGCGCGCCTGCTCCTGCGCCGCCGAGACGCGCGCGTACGCGCGCTGAATCCGCCCCACGATCCCGCGTACGGTCGGCAGCAGCGCGTTCGCCTCTTCGACGGTGAAAAGCTTCATAAGTCGCTCGTGAATCGTGAACCGTAAACCGTGACAGGTAAGAATTGGATTTACCTTGTCACGGTTCACGGTTCACGGTTCACGCTACTGGTCGTCCGTGACGCGGATGAAGTTAGAGCCCTGGGGGCCGCCTTCGGCCTCGACGGGTTCGCCGAGGAGTTCGGAGACGGACTCGTCGAACTCTTCGGTGCGGCGCGACGCGTCGCGCTCGGCCTCGGCGTCGCAGAGGAGCTCGCGCGCGTGCGCGTCGAGCTCGTCGTCGCCCTGCGGCGCCTGCGCTTCGTGGTTGGCGTAGGCGTTGGCGGGCGCGTGGTTGTCGTGCGGCGCGTGGCTGTCGTGCGGCGCGTGGTTCTCGTAGTAGCGGTGGGAGTGCGCGGGCTCCTTGCGCACCTTGTGCGCGATGTCGCCGAGGTCGATGAAGTAGTCGGCCACGTCGATCAGCTTCGGCGCGGTGTTCGAGCGGAAGCCGGCGACCTCCACGCGGCAGCCCTTGTAGGCGACGGCGTTGACGGCGTAGACGAAGTCCTCGTCGCC
>DAIRFV010000252.1:0-8953 GCA_036794905.1 Pyrinomonadaceae bacterium
TGGACTGGGAGGCGTTGGGCGGCGGCGAGCGCCGGCGGCGGGTGGAGCTTCCGACTTACCCCTTCGAGCGCCAGCGGTATTGGGTGTCGGCGGAGCGGCCGGTCGGCGACCCACAGACGCCTTCGGCGGCTCCGAGGCTGAAGAAGAAGGAGCCGGAGGACTGGTTCTACGTCCCGGTCTGGAAGCAGACGGTCGCGCCGCTGGCGCTGGGCGGCGCCGGCCTCGGCACGGAGGAGTCGGACTGGCTGATTTTCGCGGACGAGGCCGGCGTCGCGGACGCGCTGGTCGAAGGTCTGCGAGAGGCCGGGCGGACGCCGGTCACGGTCCGCCGCGGCGGGGAGTTCGGAAGGCTCAGCGAGAACGAATTCGTCATCCGTCCGGGCGAGCGCGACGACTACGCGGCGCTGCTCGCGGACTTGGACGCCGAGGGTCTGAGGCCGACACGCATCCTCCACCTCTGGAGCGTGAGCGGCGCGGGCCGCCCGGGCGCGCCGCGAGCCGCGAGCCGCGAGGTTCAGGAGTTAGGCTTCGAGAGTCTGCTGCTGCTGGCGCAGGCGCTCGGCGAGCGGACGCTGGCGGCGGCGCTCGCCGACCCGGCGGAGGCGCCGCCGATTGAAGTGGTCGTCGTGTCCGACCGGATGCAGAAGGTCGCGGAGGCGGAGGAGGCCGAGCCGGCGAAGGCGACTCTGCTCGGCCCCTGCCGCGTGCTCCCGCTGGAGTACCCGCACCTGAAGTGCCGCAGCATAGACATCGAGCCGCCGCGCGAGGGGCCTGAGCGCGACGGCCTGATCGAGCAGTTGTTGGCGGAGATCGTCGGCGGCGACGGCGCGGACGCAATCGCCTACCGCGGCGAGAGCCGCTGGGTACAGACGTTCGAGCCCGTCCGCCTGAAGGGCGACGTGCGGCGCTCGCCCGCGCTGCGCGAGCGCGGCGTCTACTTCATCACGGGCGGGCTCGGCGGCGTCGGCCTCTCGCTGGCCGGATACCTCGCGCGCGAGGCGCACGCACGGCTCGTGCTCGTCGGCCGCAAGGGGCTCGCGGAAGAGTCTACGGAGAACCGCGTCACGCAGGAGTTGGAGGCGGCCGGGGCCGAGGTGCTGGTGCTCCGGGCCGACGTGACCGACGAGCGGCAGGTGCGCGCGGCGGCCGAGGAGGCGCGGCGGCGCTTCGGAGAGATCAACGGCGTCATCCACGCCGCCGGCGTCACGCCCGCGGGGCTCGCGCAGTTCAAGACGACGGAGGCGGCCCGCCGCGTGCTCGCCCCGAAGGTGCAGGGGACGGAAGTCCTCGACGCGGTCTTCGGCGGCGCGGGGCTGGACTTCATCGCGCTCTGCTCCTCTCTGCGTTCGGTTGTGCCGGGGCCGGGGACGGTCGATTACTGCGCCGCCAACGCCTTCCTCGACGCCTTAGCCCGCGCGCGCAACTCGCGCCGCGGCACACGCGTCCTCTCGATCAACTGGGACGGCTGGCGCGAGGTCGGGATGAGCGCGGGGGGCGCGGAGCAGGGCGGCGGCGCGGGACTCGACGGCGAGGGCATGTCGCCGGCCGAAGGGGTCGAGGCGTTCGGGCGCGTGTTGAGGACGGCGTTCCCGCAAGTCCTCGTCTCGACGCAAGACCTGAACGCGCGCGTCGAGCGCAGCCGCTCCTTCTCGGCGGCGGGCACGCTTGAGCCGCTGGGGCGCGCGCCGTCGCCGCGGCAGTCCTACGAGCGCCCGGCCCTCGCGACGCCATTCGTCGCCCCGCGGGACGAGAAGGAGCAGACGCTCGCCGACATCTGGCAGGCGCTGCTCGGCGTCGAGCGCGTGGGCGTCCACGACAACTTCTTCGAGCTGGGCGGCGACTCCGTCATCAACCTTCAGATCATCGCGCGCGCGAACCAGGTCGGGCTGGCGCTGACGGCGCGTCAGGTCTTCGAGTTCCAGACCATCGCCGAGCTGGCCGAGGCCGCGGGCACCGCCGCCGGCGCCGAGGCCGAGCAGGGCGCCGTCACCGGCCCCGTGCCGCTCACGCCCATCCAGCGTTGGTTCTTCGAGCAGAAGCTTGAGCACCCGCACCACTGGAATCAGGCTTTCCTGATGGAAGTCTCGGGGCGGCTCGACGCGGCGCTGCTCAAGGAGGCCGCGCGCCACCTGCTCGCGCACCACGACGCGCTGCGGCTGCGCTATGCGCAGGGCGCGGGTGGCTGGGAGCAGACGTGCGCCGAACCCGGCGGCGAAGTGCCCTTCGAGACGCTGAGCCTCGAAGCCCTGCCCGAAGGCGAGCAGGCGCGCGCCGTCGAGGAGGCGTCGGCGCGACTCCAGGCGGGCCTCAATCTGTTTGAAGGCCCGCTGGTGCGCGTCGCGCTCTTCGACCTCGGCGCCGACCGTCACGCGCGTCTCCTTCTCGTCGTGCACCACCTCGCCGTGGACGTCGTCAGTTGGCGCATCCTGCTCGAAGACCTGTACGCGGCCTATCAGCAGTTGGAGCAGGGCCGGCCCGTCGAACTGCCGCGCAAGACGAGTTCGTTCCAGCAGTGGGCGAAGCGCCTGACCGAGTACGCGCAGTCCGAGCCCCTGCGGCGCGAGGCGGAGTACTGGACGGCGGCGGCCGCCGCGCCCGTCGCGCCGCTGCCGTTGGACTTCGAGGGCGGGCGTAACACGGTCGGGTCGTTGCGCCAGGTGACCGTCTCGCTCACGCCCGAGGAGACGCAGGAGCTTCTGCGCGAGGCGCCGCGGTTCTACCACACGCAGATCAACGACGTACTGCTCACGGCGCTCGCGCTCTCGCTGGCGCGCTGGACGAGCGGCGGCGCGCTGCTCTTCGAGATGGAGGGGCACGGGCGCGAAGCCCTCTTCCGCGAAGTCGATCTGTCGCGGACGGTCGGCTGGTTCACGAGCCTCTTCCCCGTGCCCGTCCGGCTGGAGCAGACGGACGACGAGGTGGCGGCGCTCAGGGAGGTGAAGGAGCAGTTGCGCCGCGTCCCGAACCGCGGCATCGGCTTCGGCTTGCTGAAGTACCTGGGCGGAGACGCGGAGGTCACGGCGCGCCTCTCGTCGCTGCCGAAGGCCGAAGTCATCTTCCTCTACCTGGGCCAGTACGAGCCGGAGCAGGGCGGGGGGGCGCCGCTCAGGCCCGCGCGCGAGTCGGCCGGCCCGAGCCGGAGCCCGGAGGACGAGCGCCAGCACCTGCTCGAATTCACGGCGCAGGTCGTGGGCGGGCGGCTCTCCCTCACGCTCGGCTACAGCGAGAACCTGCACCGCGAGAAGACCGTCCGGCGGCTGGCCGACCAGACGGCCGCGGCGCTGCGCTCGCTCCTTGAGCGGCGCCACACCGCGGGCGCGGGCGCCTACACCCCGTCCGACTTCCCCGAGGCCGGGTTGAGCCAGAGCGACCTGGATGAAATCCTCGCCGAACTGAGTGAGCTGGAAGACTGATGAAGAGCACGGGCACGGGCGGCGCGAACGTCGAGGCGATCTACCCGCTCTCGACCATGCAGCAGGGCTTGCTTTTTCAGACGCTCTACTCCGAGACCTGGGAGTACTTCCAGCAGGTCAGCTACACCTTGCGCGGGCGGCTCGATTCCGAGGCGCTCCGGCGCGCGTGGGAGCGGGTCGTCGAGCGCCACCCCGTACTGCGCACGCTCTTCCTGTGGGGGCGCGGCGACAGGCCGCTCCAGGTCGTGCGCCGCAGGGTGTCGCTGCCGTGGGTGACTTTCGACTGGCGCGGCCTGCCGGAGTCCGAGCAGCAGGAACGACTCGAAGCCTTCCTCGAAGCCGACCGCGAGCTGGGCTTCGACCTCTCGAAGGCCCCGCTGATGCGCACGGCGCTCGTCCGCCTCGGCGACGAGAAGTACCAGTTCACCTGGAGTTACCACCACATCCTGATGGACGGCTGGTCGGGGACGGCCGTGCGCAACGAGGTCTTCGCCTTCTACCGCGCCTTCTGTCAGGGGCGGGAGCTGGAGATTCCGCTCCCGCGCCCCTACCAGGACTACATCGCGTGGCTCCAGCAGCAGAACATGCAGACGGCCGAGGATTTCTGGCGCGAACAACTGAGGGGCTTCCACGCCCCGACGCCGGTCAGGCTCGGCGCGACGCCGACGGCCGAAAGCCGGAGGGACTACGACCAGTGGGGCACGCAGTTGCCGCCCGAGGCCACGGCCGCCATGCAGTCGTTCGTGCGCCAGTACCGGCTCACCTCCAACACGCTGTTGAAGGGGATGTGGGCGCTGCTGCTCAGCCACTACAGCGGCGAGCGCGACGTCGTCTTCGGCTCGGTCGTCTCGGGCCGGCCCGCCGAGCTTGAGGGCGTCGAGACGATGGTCGGCGTCTTCATCAACACGCTCCCGGCGCGCGTCCGCGTCGAGCCCGACGAGCCGCTGCTGCCGTGGCTCCAGCGCATGCAGGCGCAGCAGGCCGAGATGTCGCAGTACGAATACACGCCGCTCTCCGACATCCGCGGCTGGAGCGAAGTGCCCCGCCCGCTGCCGCTCTTCGACAGCATCCTCGTCTTCCAGAACTTCCCGCACGAGGCGGGCGGGCGGGGCGCCGCGGGCGCGGCGCAGCCGCCGGGCCTCGAAGTCTCGGAGCCGCGCGTGGTCATCCGCAACAACTATCCGTTCACGCTGCGCTCGGGCCCGGACCCCGGCGTGCTCAACGTCCTCTACGACTGCCACCGCTTTGAGAAGGCGAGCGTCGCGCGCGTGATGCGGCACGTCGAGACGCTGCTCGGCCTGATGGTGGGCCGGCCCGCCGCCACGCTGGCCGAACTGCTCGCGGGGGTGGGGGAGGCCGACCGCCGCCACTTGTTCGACAAGGAGCGCGAGTTCAAGGCGGCCAACGCGCAGAAGTTGAAGGGGCTCAGGCGCAGGAGCGTCGGCCGGTGACCTTCCGCCGCGCCGCTCCCGCCCTCGAAAGGTGACCGACTTATGACAGACCAGACGCCGGCCGGGGGGGCACGCAGGCCGTTCGCGGCGAAGCGACGCGCCGTGGGCGTCTCGCCCGCGCGGCTCGTCGAAACGAAATTGCTGGATGGCGACGCGCCGCTCCCGCTGCTCGTCGTGCCGACGGTCGAAGGCGTTGACCTCACGGCCTGGGCCGCTTCGCACCGCGAGTTCGTCGCGGCGGGCTTGAAGGAACACGGCGGCATCCTCTTCCGCGGCTTCGGCGTGACGACGGCCGACGAGTTCGAGCAGTTCGCGCGCGCCGTCAGCGGCGAACTGCTCGAGTACCGCTACCGCTCGACGCCGCGCACGCGCGTCAGCGGCGACATCTACTCCTCGACTGAGTACCCGGCGGGCGAGCACATCCCCCTGCACAACGAGATGTCTTACACGACGAGCTGGCCCATGAAGATCGCCTTCTTCTGCGCGCAACCGGCCGAGGAGGGCGGCGAGACGCCCATCGCCGACAGCCGCCGCGTCTACGCGCGCCTCGCCCCGCGCGTGCGCGAGCGGTTCGCGCGGGCGGGCGTCATGTACGTGCGCAACTACGGCCCGCGCCTCGACCTCCCGTGGCAGGACGTCTTCCAGACCGACGACCGCGCGGAGGTCGAGGCTTACTGCCGGCGGGCCTCCATCGAATACGAGTGGAGGGGCGACGACGGGCTGCGGACGCGGCAGGTGTGTCAGGCGGTGGCGACGCACCCGCAGACCGGCGAGGAGGTCTGGTTCAACCAGGCGCACCTGTTCCACACGTCGAATTTGCAGCCCGAGGTGCGCGAGTCTCTGCTCGCCTCGTGCCGCGAAGAAGATTTGCCCCGTAACGCTTACTTCGGCGACGGCTCACCCATCGCCGAGCCACTCGCGGACGAGGTGCGCGAGGCTTACCGGCTTGAGACGGTTAGCTTCCCCTGGCGACGTGGCGACGTGTTAATGCTCGACAACATGCTCGCGGCCCACGGGCGGACGCCGTTCCGGGGCGCGCGCCAAATCCTCGTCGGCATGGCCGAGCCACACGGCGCCGAGGGCGCCGAGGGGTAACTCACAGAGGTTGCTGTATGGAGAATGAAACAATCGAAGGGTTTCGGCTGTCGCCGCAGCAGAGGCGGCTCTGGTCTTTGCAGCAGGGGGGCCACGACGCGCCCTACTGCGCGCAGTGCGCGGTGCGCGTCGAGGGCGTGCGCAGGGCCGCGGCGCTGCGGAAGGCGCTCGCGGGCGTCACGCGCCGCTTCGAGATTCTGCGCACGGCTTTCCTCACGCTGCCCGGGATGAGCCTCCCCGTCCAGGTCATCGAGGAGGCCGCCGCGCCCGAGGTCACCGAGGAGGACTTGAGCCGCCTCACGCCGGGCGAACAGGCCGAGCTGATCGAGGCGCTGCTGGCCGAAGCGCGCGCGGCGTCGCGCGACGCCGCGCGCGCGCCCGCGTGGCGCGCCTGCCTCGTCAGGCTGTCGCCGTCGAGCTACGAGCTGCTGCTGACGCTGCCGGCCCTCTGCGCCGACGGGCCGAGCCTGAAGGTGCTCGTGCGCGAGCTCGCGCGCGAGTACGCGGGGGCCGGGAAGGCGGCCGGGGACGACGAAGAAGAGCCTTTGCAGTACGCGGATGTCGCGGAGTGGCAGAACGAGCTGTCCGAGTCGGAAGAGGCGGCGGAGGGGCGTGAGTTCTGGGCGGGGCAGGACTTCTCGCGCGCGCCGGCCGCGCAACTGCCCTTCGCCAAACACGACCTCGGGGACAGGCGCGTGAGGCCCGACTCGCTGACGCTGGCCTTCGACGCGAGGTTCGCCGCGCAGGTCGAGCGGCTGGTGGAGCGCGAGGGGGCGGGCATCTCCGACTTCCTGCTCGCCTGCTGGCACGTCCTGCTCTGGCGGCTGACGGGCGAGCGCGGGGTGCTGACGGGCGTCACGTACGACGGCCGGAACTATGAGGAGGTGGCCGACGTGATCGGCCCGCTCGCCCGCACGCTGCCGGTGCGCGCCGAACTCGAAGAGGGGGCCAGCTTCGGCGGGCTGCTCAGGCGGACGCGCGCGTCGGTCGAGGCGGCCGGGCGCTGGCAGGAGTGTTTCTTCTGGGGCGAGGCGGGCGGGAGGGTGAAAGACGCGGCCGGCCCCGGTGCCGTCCCCTTCGGCTTCGAGTTCGCGGAGTGGCCCGAGGAGTCCAAGGCCGGCAGGGCCACGTTCAGGGTGCGCAGCTGGTACGCGCGCGCCGACGCCTTCCAGTTCAAGCTCAACTGCTTCCGCACCGCGGGCGGGCTGCGCCTTGAGTTTCACTTCGACGCGGGCCTGTACGCGGCCGAGGACATCGCGCGGACGGCGGCGCATTACCGAACGCTGCTTGAGAGCGCGGCCGCCGAGCCCTCGGCGACGCTCGCGGAGCTCGATGTCGTCGGCGAGGACGAGCGGCGACGCCTGCTCGGAGAGTTCGCCGCGACGAAGTCGTCGCCGCCGCCGTTGAAGTGCGTTCATAACCTTTTTGAAGAGTGGGCCGCGGCGACGCCCGACGCCGTGGCACTCGTCTGCGAAGGCAGTCAGCTCACGTACGCGGGGCTGAACGCGAGGGCGAACCGATTGGCGCGCTACCTGCGCCGGCACGGGGTCGGCGCCGAGACGACCGTGGGGCTCCTCTTCGAGCGCTCGGCCGAGGCCGTGCTCGGCCTGCTCGGGGTGCTCAAGGCGGGCGGCGCGTATGTTCCGCTCGACCCGGCGCTGCCGGCGGAACGTCTCGCCCTCATGCTCGAAGAGGCGCGTCCGGTGGTGCTTCTGACCAGCGCGGCTGTGAGCGGCAAGGTCGCGTCGGCGTCGGCGAAGGTCGTGCGGCTCGACGCGGACTGGCGGGCCGAGATCGCGCGCGAGAGCGGCGCAGACCTGCGCGGGGCGGCGGTCCCGGCGAACGCCGCTTACGTGCTCTTCACGTCGGGCTCGACGGGGAGGCCGAAGGGTGTCGCCGTCGAGCACAGGCAGTTGTTGAACTACCTCGCGGGCGTGTCGGAGCGCCTGGCCTTCGAGCCGGGGATGAGCTTCGCACTCGTCTCGACGCTCGCCGCAGACCTCGGCAACACCTCCATCTTCCCGGCGCTGTGCGGCGGCGGGTGCCTGCACGTCATCGCGCCCGAGCGCGTGACCGAGCCGGCGGCGCTGGCCGCCTACTTCCGCGGGCGCCAGATTGACTGCCTCAAGATCGTGCCGAGCCACCTCGAAGCCCTCCAGTCGTTCCCGCACCCGGAGCAGCTGATGCCGCTGCGCCGTCTGGTGCTCGGCGGCGAGGCTTCGCGCCGGTACTGGGTGAGGGAACTGCAAGCGCTCGCGCCGGGCTGCGCGATCTTCAACCACTACGGCCCGACCGAGACGACCGTCGGCGTGCTCACCCACGAGGTGGGCTCGGACGCACACGCGCGGCGCGCGGCCAGCGTCCCGCTCGGGTGTCCGATCGGCAACGTGCAAATCTACCTGCTCGACCCGGGGCTGCGGCCGTCGCCAATCTGGGTGCCGGGCGAGCTGCACGTCGGCGGGCTGAGCGTCGCGCGCGGCTACCGCGGGCGGCCCGGCGCGACGGCCGAGAAGTTCATCCCCGACCCGTTCTCCGGGGAGCCGGGGGCGCGCCTCTACAAGACGGGCGACCTCGCGCGCTGGCTCCCCACGGGCGACGCGGACTACCTCGGGCGCATCGACCACCAGGTCAAGCTGCGCGGCTTCCGCATCGAGCTCGGCGAGATCGAGGCGGCGCTGCTGGGGAGCGACCTTGTGCGCGAGGCGCTGGTCGTGCTCGACGAGAGCGCGGCCGGCGACAAGCGCCTGGTCGCCTACGTCGTCCCGCGCAAGGCGAAAGGCAGGGCCGGGGCGAAGGGCGGCGGGCGACGCGGCGGCGAGGCGCGCGCCTTCCCCGCCGAAGAGCTGCGGGGGTTCCTACAGGAGCGGCTACCCGAGTACATGATGCCCGCGGCCATCGTGCCTTTGGAGCGGATGCCGCTGACGCCGAACGGCAAGGTTGACCGCCGCGCGCTGCCCGCGCCGGAGTCGGCGGCCGCCGCGCCCGGGCGCGAGT
>DAIRFV010000253.1:0-8951 GCA_036794905.1 Pyrinomonadaceae bacterium
CGTCCATCCCGATGAACTCGGGCGCCTCGACGAACCAGACGCCCTTGTCGCCGTCCTTGCGCCAGCGGCAGCGGCGCAACTCCTTCTCGACGACCTCGCGCTGGCCGACCAGCACGACGCCGACGCCGAAGTCTCGCGCGGCGGCGAGCGCGCCGTCAATCTCGGGGTGCGGCGCGCCGTCGCTGCCCATCGCATCGACGACGACCCGGCCGGTCGGTCTGAACTGTCCCATCGAAAAGGTCTCGCGGCGCCTGCGCCCGCAGGGGCTTTACGCCTCCTGCTCGACCTTCAGCACCTGCCGCTCGTTGTAGTAGCCGCACTTCTGGCAGACGCGGTGCGACTGGCGCGGCTCCTGGCAGTTCTCGCACGGGACGGTCTGCGGCGCGCGCAGGGCGTCGTGCGCGCGCCGCTGGCGCGTGCGCGACTTGGAATGGCGTCGTTTCGGATTAGGCATTGTAGAACTCCTTTTTAAGGCGTGAACCGTTCAAGATGTGAACCGTAAACCGTAAACCGTGACAGGTAAAAAACGGCTTTTATAAAGGCGGCATTTATCTTGTCACGGTTTACGGTTTACGGTTCACGGTTTTTAATGTCTGCGAGCGCCGCCCACCGCGGGTCAACCTCGCCCTGCTCGCACGAGCATTGATTCCGGTTCAGGTCGGCCCCGCACTTCTGGCAGAGCCCCTTGCAGTCCTCGCGGCACAGGTGGCGCGAGGGGAGCGCGAGCAGAATCTGTTCGCGCACGAGCTCGTCGAGGTCAACGGCGTCGCCCTCGTAGGCCGACAGGATTAAGTCTTCCGCCTGCAGCTCGACGTTCTCGGCCTTCGTGGCCTCGACCTCCTGCGGGATGTAGGAGGTGTCGAACTCGACCTCCAGCGGCGCGTGCTCGGGCGCGGCGCAGCGGTCGCACAGCAGCTCGACCTCCGTCCGGATGGTGCCGCGCAGGCGCACCTGCTCGCCCTTGCGCGTGGCGTTCCCCTCGACGGCCGCGTCCGCCAGGAGCCGCGCGCCCTCCTCTTCGAGCTCGACCTCCCCGGCGCGGTACGTGTGCGCGAAGGGCGTGGGCGCCGCCGTCAGATTTTCGACCTCGATTCGCATGAAACCACCCTCCGGTCAGCACCGGCGCCGCGGGGCGCACTCGCGCAAAAGTTGCAATTATAACGGCTTACGCGAAAGTGTCAAACCAGCCCGGCCGATACTTTTCAGGCACCCTCGCCCCGCCCGAGCGCGTCCGCGCGCATCGCCGCCGTCAGCCGCTCGTCGCCGCCGGTCAGCAGCCTCCGACGCCGGCCGCGCCCCTTCGTCTCGAAGAGCGCGGGGGCGACCGCCGCCTCCGGGTTGTCGGACGCGTCCTGGTAGAGCCGCACCCCGGGCCGCGCGGCGGCGGCGGCCTCGAAGCTTTTGCGCGACTCCTCGCGCTCGCCGAGCCGCAGCTGCACGAGCCCGAGCAGGTAGTTCACCTCCGCGTAAGCGGGGTCGAGCCCGGCGGCCTTCTTCAGCTCGCGCAGCGCGGTCTTGTCGCGGCCGAGATGGAAGTTGGCGAGCCCGAGCAGGTAGTGCGCCTCCGCGCCCGGCCGCGCCGCCTGCGCCAGCCTGAACTCGGAGAGCGCGACCTTCCAGTTCGACTCAAGCGCCGCCAGGCGGCCCAGCGCGTAGTGCGCGGCGAAGGTCGGGCCGCCGAGGATGACGGAGTCCTTCAGGAGCCCGCGCGCGCGCTCGGCCTCGCCCTCGTCGCCGCAGGCCAGCCCGAGCAGCAGGTGGAGCCAGCCGTTATCCTGGTCGGAGGCCAGCGCGCGCTCGAAGTAGTCGCGCGCCGGGGCCGTCCGCCCCCTGCGGTAGAGCTGCATCCCGAGGAAGTGGTTGAGCGGGCCGTTCTCGGGCGCGAGCGCCGCCGCGCGTTCGAGCTGTCGCACCCCGGCGACGCTGCGCCCCTTCTCTATCTCCCCGAAACTCTCGCGGACGATCCGCGCGAACTCTCCGCGCTCGTCCCCGACGTAGTGTTCGAGCACGACGTTAATCATGCCGTCGAACCGCGAAGGCTTCTCCGCCTCGCCCTCGCCCGTCTCCTTCTTCCGCCGCTCGCGCCAAAGCTCCGCGAGCCGCTGCCGGCTGATGGCGCCCGACTCGCCGAGCACGGTGATGAGCGTGTCCAGCAGCTCGTGGTCGAAGAAGGCCGAGCGCGACTGCTTGAGCATCAGCTCGGCCATCTTCTCCAGCTTGTCGATGACGCGCGAGATGTTGTTCTCGATGGCGGTAACGCGCTCCAGCAGATGCTCCTCCATCCCCCCGCCCGTGCCGCGGCTCTCGAAGCGCGCGCCCGAGGGCTCGACCAGCAGCATCAGGCGCGTCCCGCACTGGCCGCACGAGTCCTCGCCCAGCTCGTTGGGCGACTTGCAGCGCTGGCAGAAGATTTTCCCTCGCACGTTCGACATAACTCTCAAAAGCAAAGCGCGCGAAGTCCCCCGAGACCCCGCGCGCGCCTTTCTTCGTCCTTAGTACTCGTAGAAGCCGCGCCCGCTCTTGCGCCCCAGCCACCCCGCGTCAACGTACTTCCGGAGCAGGGGGCACGGCCGGTACTTCGGGTCGCCCAGCTCCGTGTGGAGCACGTTGAGGATGGCGAGGCACACGTCCAGCCCGATGAAGTCCGCGAGCGTCAGCGGCCCCATCGGGTGGTTCATGCCGAGTTTCATGATGCCGTCGATGGACTCGCGCGTGGCGACGCCCTCGTGGAGCGCGAAGACCGCCTCGTTAATCATCGGCATCAGCACGCGGTTCGAGACGAAGCCCGGCGAGTCGTTGCATTCGAGCGCCGTCTTCCCCATCCGCTCGGTCAGCTCGCGCGTGCGCGCCCACGTCTCGTCCGAGGTGGCGATGCCGCGGATGACCTCGACCAGCTTCATGACGGGGACGGGGTTCATGAAGTGCATCCCGATGACCTGCTCGGGCCGCCGCGTGGCCGCGCCGAGCTTCGTGATGGAGATGGACGAGGTGTTCGAGGCGAGTATCGCCTCGGCGCCGCACGCCTCGTCCAGCTCGCGGAAGACCGACTGCTTGGCTTCGAGGTTCTCGAAGATGGCCTCGATGACGAAGCCCGCGCCCGACAACTCGGAGAGCGCGGTCGTCGGCCGAATCCTCCCGACGACGGCGCGCTTCTCCTCCTCCTTCAGGCGCTCCTTGTCCACGTCGCGCTGGAGGCTGCGGTCAATCGCCTTCATCCCGCGCTCAAGGAACTCCTCCGACACGTCGCGCAGGACGACGTCGTAGCCGGCGCGCGCCGCGACCTGCGCGATGCCGTTACCCATCGTCCCCGCGCCGACGACTCCGATCAGTTCAGACACGTCTCAATCTCTCCGGATGAATTGTTAACCGCGCCAGTCGGGCGGAGTGCGGGGCGGCGCGTAATCGCGCGGCCGGCTCGACTGGGAGGCGCGCTGCGCCTCCCAGTCGTAGGCGCTCCCGTCGCGCAGGGTGCCGCGCCAGTCGGGCGCGGGCGGCGCGTCGTAGCCTCCGCCCTGGAAGTTCTGCCCCGGCCCGAAGTGGAACCAGAGCGTGTAGACGCACAGCGCCGTCCCGAAGGGCATGCTCAGCGCCTCGAAGCACGCGGCGACGATGCTCATCACCTTCGCCCAGGGCTTGCGCTTGAGCATGGCGTAGCCGGCCAGCAGCGGCGGCAGGCTGAAGAGCAGCGAGAGGACGAACACCGCCACCATCACGGCGGTGAAGATGGAGACAAACTCCGGCGGCGTGTTCGGGTCGCTGCGGAAGATCGGCAACATGATGCCGAGGATGATGGGGTAGATGATGAGCACCATCATCGTGTTGAAGCCGCCCCAGATGAGGTGCATGATGCCGATGACCTTGTTGTGGTCTTGGGGGGTCATAAATACCTCTGGGGTTCCGGGTGTTGGGTGTCAGGTGCTGGTCAGGAGCTTGCCTTTAACCCAGCACCCGACACCTGACACCCAGCACCCTTCTCTTTACCTTTCGACGGCCAGCGCCACGGCGTTGCCGCCGCCGAGGCAGAGTGCGGCGAGTCCGCGCCGCGCGTCCCTGCGCCGCATCTCGTAGAGCATCGTCGTCAGCAGGCGCGAGCCCGACTGCCCGATGGCGTGGCCGAGCGCGACCGCCCCGCCGTTGACGTTGACCTTCGCGGGGTCGAGTTCCAGCTCGCGCATGATGGCGATGGCCTGCACCGAGAAGGCTTCGTTCAACTCGACGAGTTCGACCTCGTTGAGCGACCACCCGGCCTTGCGCACGACCTTCCGGATGGCCTCGACCGGCGCCATCATCACCAGCTCCGGCTGGATGCCCGAAGTCGCCTGCGCCGCGATGCGCGCCAGCGGCTCGACGCCCAAGGCCCGGGCCCTCTCCTCCGACGTGACGACCAGCGCCGACGCGCCGTCGTTGACGCCCGGCGCGTTGCCGGCCGTCACCGTCCCGCCTTCCTTGAACGCGGGCCGCAGCTTCGCCAGCGCTTCGAGCGAAGTGTCTTCACGCACCGCCTCGTCCGTGTCGAAGACGAGCGCCGCGCCCTTCTTCTGCGGGATTTCGACGGGCACGATCTCGTCACTGAACTTGCCCGCCTTGATCGCCGCCGCGGCCTTGCGGTGCGAGTTCAGCGCGTACTCGTCCTGCTCCTCGCGCGTCACCCCGTAGCGC
The DNA here is from genome assembly GCA_036794905.1 of Pyrinomonadaceae bacterium. Classification (GTDB taxonomy): domain Bacteria; phylum Acidobacteriota; class Blastocatellia; order Pyrinomonadales; family Pyrinomonadaceae; genus QHXN01. Next base: position 4,660 of record DAIRFV010000253.1, read on the forward strand.
TCGGCGACGACCTCGCCGGTGTGGCCCATGTGGTAGTTCTCGAACGCGCACCAGAGCCCGTCGTGAATCATCGAATCCACGAGCTTGCCGTCGCCCATCCGCAACCCCTCGCGCGCCTGCTGCAAAAGGTATGGCGCGTTCGACATGGACTCCATCCCGCCCGCGACGACCACCTCCGAGTCGCCGAGCTGAATCCCCTGCGCGGCCATCATCACCGACTTCAGCCCCGAGCCGCAGACTTTGTTAATCGTCACGGCCGAGACGCCGAAGGGGATGCCGCCGTGCAGCGCCGCCTGCCGCGCGGGGTTCTGACCCAAACCGGCCTGCACGACGTTGCCCATGATGACCTCGTCCACGTCTTCGACTGCTACGCCCGCGCGCCGCACCGACTCGCGCACGACCAGCGCGCCGAGCTGCGTCGCCGTGAACCCTTTGAGCGAGCCCAAAAACTTCCCCGTCGGCGTCCGCGCCGCGCTGATGATGACGGCCTCTCTTCTTTCGCTCACGACCACTCCCCTTCCGCGCCGCGGGCGCGCATCATGTCAAAGTTGAGTAATATGAATGTTTAGCCCAAAGAGCGATTATACGTTGGCCCTAGGGGGTGTCAAGCAAGGGGTTTCCGAGCCGCCGCGCGCGTCGTTGAAATGCCTCGCGGCGCGGTGCTAGACTCTGCCGCGCGGGTCAATTTCGACACGTTGGAGTCACTTCCGAACGAACCTTCCCTCCCAGACCATCTATGCAAGCTCTCATTCTCGCAGGCGGCAAGGGGACGAGGCTCCGGCCGCTGACGGTCTACACGCCGAAGCCGATTGTGCCCGTCTGCAACCGCCCGTTCCTGCTCTACCAGATCGACACGCTCAAGCGCGCGGGCGTCACCGACGTGACGCTCTCGCTCTCCTACCAGCCGCACAAGATCGAGGAGAAGCTCGGCGACGGCTCCGACTACGGCGTCAAGATCACCTACACGGTCGAGCCGCAGCCGATGGGCACGGCCGGCGCCTACAAGTTCGCCGCGGACTTCATCCGCGAGCCGACCGTCGTCTTCAACGGCGACATCGTCACCGACCTCGACCTGCGCGCCGTCATCCGCCAGCACGACGAGCGCAAGGCCCTCGCCACGGTCGTCCTCGCGCCCGTCGAGAACCCTTCGGCCTACGGCGTCGTCGAGGCCGGGGAGGACGGCCGCGTCCGCACCTTCTCCGAGAAGCCGCGCGCCGACGAGATCAACGTCAACACCATCAACGCCGGCACGTACATCCTCGACCCTGCGGTGCTCGACCTCATCCCTCAGGGCGAGAGCTACTCGTTCGAGTACAACCTCTTCCCGGACCTCTTGAAAAGGGGGGAACGTTTCTACGCGCACGTCCCCGCAGACGCCTACTGGCTCGACATCGGCGCCCCCGCGCGCTACCTGCAAGTCCATCACGACCTCCTCGGCGGGCGCGTCCGCGGCGTGCAGTTGGAGAAGCGGCACGGCGAGTGCGACCTCGCCACGCACGCGGAGATAGACGAGTTCTCGCTCCTCGGCGACGACTGCACGATCAAGCCCGGCGCGCAGATCATCAACTCGGTGCTCGGCGAGGGCGTCCACGTCGAGGAGAAGGCGCGCGTCGAGAACTCCGTCGTCTGGCCGCACACGCGCGTCGGCGCGGGCGCGCACATCTCGAACGCGGTGGTGGGGCGCGGCTGCCACATCGGGCGCGCGGCGCTGGTCGCCGCCGGCGCGGTGCTCGGCGACAAGACGAGCCTGTCGGACTACACGCAGACCGGGGGCGCGCTGTGAAGCGCCGGCACGAGCGCCCGACGCCCATCCGTTTCGGCACCGACGGCTGGCGCGCCGTCATCGCCGACGAGTTCACCTTCGAGAACGTCGAGCGCGTCGCGCAAGCCTACGCCGACTTCCTCAACCGGCAGCCGCCCGCAGACCCGCACGAGCACGTCGGAGACTTTCTTCGCCAACACCCGGCCGAGACTTCACACGCCGTCCCCCCTGCACAGCAGCGCGTCGTCGTCGGCTACGACCGCCGCTTCCTCTCCGAGCACTTCGCGGCGCGCGCGGCAGAGGTGCTGGCCGGTAACGGGATCGAAGTCTCTCTCTTCGACGCGGACGTGCCGACGCCGCTCGTCTCGTGGGCGGTGCGCGAGCGCGGCGCGGCCGGCGGCGTCGTCATCACGGCCTCGCACAACCCGGCGACTTTCAACGGCTTTAAGATAAAGGCGCCGTGGGGCGGGAGTGCGACGGCCGAGACGACGGTCGTCGTCGAATCCCTCGTGGACGCGAATCCGCCGCAGTTGGCTCGGCTCCGGCCGGGCACCTCTTCGAATCTGGCAGCCGAAGTCGAGAGCTACCGGCGGCAGGTCGCCTCGTACGTGGATTTGGAGCGCGTGCGCGCGCTGGAGCGACAAGTCGTGGTTGACTCGATGCACGGCTCGGGCGGCCGCTGGGTCGAGAGCTTCCTGCAAGGGGGGCGCATCAAGGCCGAGACCATCCGCGGCGGGCGCGACACGCTCTTCGGCGGCGTCGCGCCCGAGCCCATCGACCGCAACCTCGCGCCGCTCAAAGAAAGTGTGAAATTTTCGCGGGCACTCGTCGGTCTGGCGACCGACGGCGACGCGGACCGCGTCGGCGCCGTCAACGAGCTGGGCGAGACGATGACGATGCACGAGGTCGTGCCCCTCGTCCTCCTCCACCTCGCGCGCGTGCGCGGGCAGAGCGGCGGCATCGTCCGCACCTTCTCGCAGTCGGTGCTCTTAAAGCGCATCGCCGCCGCGCACAATCTCACGCTCCACGAGACGCCCATCGGCTTCAAGTACATCGCAGACCTCATGCTGCGCGAAGACATCCTCATCGGCGCGGAGGAGTCGGGCGGCATCGGCGTGCGCGGACACCTCCCCGAGCGCGACGGCATCCTCAACTCGCTCCTCTTCCTCGAAGCGGTCGCCGCCTCGGGCAGGACGCCGACCGAGCTTGTGCGCGAGATGCACCGCGAGTTCGGCGAGTTCTACTTCGGGCGGCGCGACCTGCACCTCGAAGTCGCGCGCGGGCTCGCACTCGTCGAGGCGCTCGGCACGCGTCCGCCGGCCGCGGCCGGTACTTATCCGGTCGCATCCGTCGAGACGCTCGACGGCACGAAGCTCGTCTTCGGCGACGAGTCCTGGCTCCTCTTCCGGCAGTCCGGCACCGAGCCCGTCCTGCGCGTCTACGCCGAGGCGACCTCGACCGGGAAGATGAACGCGCTGCTCGAAGAGGGCTGCCGGCTGGCCGAAACGATGAAGTAGGAACTCTGAACGATGAACTGAAGGCAGGTGTTGGGTGTTGGGTGCTGGGTGCTGGTGAGGAGCCTGCCCTTAACCCGGCACCCAACACCTAGCACCCAGAACCCGGCACCCTCCTTCATACTTCCGAACTTATGCCCGAACTACCCGAAGTCGAACTCGTCGCGCGCTCGCTCGACCGCTTAGTCTCCGGCCTCCGCATCGAGGCGGCGAAACTCATCCGGCCGGGGCTCGCGCCCGAGAACACGCCGCGCGAGTTCGCGCGCTCCCTGCGCGGCGCGAGTTTTATCAAGGTCGGCCGGCGCGGCAAACACATCCTCGCCGAGATGGACAACGGCCAGGTTCTCATCACGCACCTGCGGATGACGGGCCGCTTCATCCTGCTCCCCGCGCGCAGGGCGCTCCCGAAACACACGCACGCGCTCTTCCGCCTCAGCGACGGCCGCCGCCTCGCCTTCACAGACCAGCGCCACTTCGGCCTGATGAAAGTCGTCTCCGCCGACGCCCTCGCCGAAGCGCGCGAGCTGCGCGGCCTCGCGCCCGAGCCCTTCTCCGCCGAGTTCACGCCCGACTACCTCGCCGCCGTGCTCGCGCGCACCAACCGCGTGCTCAAGGACGTACTCTTAGACCAGACGAAGGTCACCGGGCTCGGCAACATCTACGCCGCCGAAGTGCTCCACCTCGCGCGCGTCAACCCCTTCTCGACCGCCTCGCACGTACAGCGCCGCCGGGTGGAGCGCCTGCACCGCGCCATCCTCGAAGTGCTGGGCGAAGCGCTCTCCCACGGCTCCACGATGGACGTAGACCCCGAGAACATCGACGGCAGCTACTTCGGCGGCGGCGGCTACAGCGGGCGCTGGCGCGTCTACGACCGCGAGGGCGAGCCCTGCCGCAAGTGCCGCGACCCCATCCGCCGCGTCGCACACGCCGGCCGCTCCACCTACTTCTGCGCGCGCTGCCAGATGAGATAAAGCGGAAGGATATTAACCACAGAGACACAGAGGCACGGCTTGAAG
>DAIRFV010000254.1:0-3019 GCA_036794905.1 Pyrinomonadaceae bacterium
TTTATTTGTAGGCGGAGAGAATTCCGCCTTTGGAACGGAGGATGCCCCGCATGTCCGCAAGCTTTGTTGAGCAGCGCACAGGCCCGCGCTACATGGTTCACGTCAGCGTGCGCGCCGAGTGGGACGACGAGCGCACGGGCGAGCACGTCGTCGTCGAGGGCGAGACCGAGAACATCGGCCCGCAGGGGGCGCTCGTCCACCTGGAGCGCCTGCCCGAGGTCGGCAGCCGCGTCCACCTGATCGTCCCCGACGCCGAGGGGCGCACGCTCGAAGCCATCGCCGAGGTCTTGCGGCTGGAGCGCAACCCCGTGCAGCCGCTGGCCGCGCTCCACCTGCTCGGCGAGACCGACGAGTGGCGCGGCCTCGTCTGGGAGCCCGCCGGCATTAAAGAGCGCGAGGCCGACGAGAACTACGGCGAGTACGAGAACTGAAGGAGGCGTGAACCGAAAAACCGTCAACCGTGACAAGAGAAGACCGCTCTCACTTGTCACGGTTGACGGTTTACGGTTCACGGTTTTTCGGTTCACGCCTACCGTTGTTTTCCCGCGCCGGTTTGGTGCATCATTGGGCGCGTCCCACGCACTCACGAGTGTTAAGTTTCTGAACCCGGCGCGGGCGGAGGGCGGAAGGCTTTGGCGAAACAGAAAACGGTCGTCCGGCCCGAACCGGCCGAAGACGAGGAGATGGCCGCCGCGCTCGCGCAGACGCGGGAGCGCACGCGCGTCGTGCTCCGGCTCGCCACGCGCTCGGCGCTGTGGGTCGCGGTGCTCGTCCTCGTCGTCCACTACGTCTTCGAGACCGTCCGCTGGGTCTTCCACGCGCTGACGGGCGTGCTGCTCGTCGTCGTCCTCGCCATCTTCTTCGCCTACCTCATTTCGCCGCTCATCGAGCTGGTGCGCAAGGGGCTCGCCCGGCGCGGGCGCGAGGACGGCGAGCCGCTGCTGCTGCCGCGCACGGCCGCCATCGCCGTCGTCTACGTCGTCATCTTCGGCTCGCTGGGTCTGGGCGCGTGGGTGCTCACGCCGCGCGTGGGCACGCAGTTGGCCGAAATCACGCAGCAGGCCCCCGGCTACATCACCAACGCGCAGCAGCGCGCCGACCGCCTCAACCGCGCGCTCGCCGAGTTGAACCTGCCGAAGTCCGTGAGGGATTCGGCCAACAAGACGATCTCGGCCGCCATCGATGACGCGAGCAAGTACGTCACGGGCGAGGGCTTTTCGAGCGCGATCAACGTGCTCACCTACCTGCCCTACCTCGTCCTCATCCCCATCCTCGCCTTCTTCTTCCTGAAGGACGCCGAGAGCTTCCGGCGCTCGGCGCTGATGATGCTGCCGCAGGGGCGCATCCGCTGGCGCGGCGACGAGCTGTTCCAGGACATCAACTCGACGCTCGCCGCCTACATCCGCGCGCAGCTCATCTCGTGCCTCCTCATCGGCGTCATCTGCACCATCGGCTTCTACGTCTTCGGCGTGCGCTACGCGCTGGTGCTGGGGCTCGTCGCCGGGATGCTCGAGTTCATCCCGCTGCTCGGCCCCGTCGTGGTCGCGGTGCTCGTGGGGATGGTCGCGAGCTTCGACTCGATGACGAAGGCGCTCGCCGTCCTCGTCTTCCTCGGCGTGCTGCGCATCGTGCAGGACTACGTGCTCTACCCGCGCATCATCGGCAGTGGGATTCACCTCCACCCGCTGGCCGTCATCCTCGCCATCCTCGCGGGGCACGAGCTGGCGGGCGTGGCCGGCATCTTCCTCGCCATCCCGGTCATCGCGGTGCTCACGGTCACTTACCGGCACTGGCTCGAACACCGCGGCAGCTCCGGCATCGTCGCGGAACTCCTGCGCCCGGCCGAGTCCGCGGCCGAGCCCGCGGACGGCGCTGCGGCGGACGGCTCGACGACGGCGCTCCCCGCCGAAGCCCCCGACGCGGCGACGCCTTCGCCCGCACGTTAACCGACGGGCGCGCGCGCACCGAGCGGCCCCGTCAGACTTACACGGAAACTTCACGCAAGCGTTTTCGTCGCGCCCGACTCGCGGCGAGTCGGGCGGGGCGTGTCGTTTCGCCTTACTTCGTTCGAACACTTCAGAGAGGGAGGGTTGAAGATGGGAAGCATTCTTCGTCGGCGGCCGTCGGCCGCGAAGCGTTTCGTCAGCCGGTGCCTCATGCTGACACTGGCGCTGGGCTCTTTCGCCGGCGCGCCCGGCACGGCCCGGGCCGCCAACGTCACGGTGAACGTCAACTACGACAGCCCCCAACAGACCTTCGAAGGGTTCGGGGCTTCGGCGACGTGGGTCGCCAACGACCTCGACAAGTTCTCGCCCGCGAAGCAGACGCAGATGCTCGACCTGCTCTACGACCCCTCGAAGCCCGGCGCGGCGCTGAGCTGGGTTCGCGTCGGGAGCTTCCTCTGCGACTTCAACCCGGCGCCGGGCGTCTACGACTGGAACCACTGGGGCATCCAGAGCGGGATGCGCTGGCTCCAGAGAGTAAACACGGCGTACGGGGTCAACAGGTACATGGTCTCGACGTGGAGCCCGCCGGCGTGGATGAAAACTAACAACTCGTGCACAAACGGCGGGCACGTCCTCGCGCAGTACTACCCGGACTTGGCGGCGCTCAAGGTCGAGTGGCTCCAGCGCGCGAAGGCGCAGTTGGGCTTCGAGGCGCGCGTCGAGAGCGTGCAGAACGAGCCGAACATGAGAACCACCTACGAGAGTTGCGAGTGGACGACGGCCGAGCTGAGCGCCTTCGTCACGAACAACTTTCAGCCCGCGCTGGCCGCCAGCGGCCTGACCGCGAAGATCATGCTGCCCGAGCCCGCCTATTACTCGAACTTCGACGCGGCCTGGGGCCACCCCCTCCTCAACGACCCCGGCACGCGCGCGGCCGTCTCCATCGTCGCCACGCACGGCTACGGGCGCACCGACGACTTCGGCAAGCCCTGCGCGAGTTGCGCCCAGCACAACAAGCCCATCTGGCAGACCGAGGACTCGAACCTCGACGGCAAGTACAACGGCAGCATCGA
>DAIRFV010000254.1:3119-7639 GCA_036794905.1 Pyrinomonadaceae bacterium
GGAACTCACACACCGTCACGGTCAACCTCAACGGCCTCGGCGCCCCGCCCGCCGCGCTGACGCCGCACCGCACGTCGGCCACGGAGAACCAAACGCAGCTCGGCCCCCTGAGCGTCACCGCGGGCGCCTTCACGATCACGGTGCCCGCGAAATCGGTGGTGACGGTGGTCGGGTAGCCGTGCGGTAATGAAATAAGGCGGGTGGCGGCGGCACGTCCCGGGCGTGCCGCCGCCACCCGTTTGGGCCGGCGAATTTAGTTGATTATTTCGCCGGTTTGAGGCTTAATGTCTGCCGTCCTCTGGAGCCGGCGTCGGTCAGTTCGTCTTTCCCCGTACAGAACCGCCGACCGGCCGGCATTTGAGTTTCAGCCTTCACCGAACTCTCCCAGGCCGCCAGAAGCAGAACAAGCAGAACAAGTAGAACCAGCGAACAAAGGACAAGTAAGGAGTTTCCCCCCGATGCCCTACCCCCGCAGGCGCGTCCTTTGCGCGGAGCCCCACGAGGACACGTGCCGGCTCATCATCATGCTGCTCGAACGCCAGGGGCACGAGGTCGTCTCGGCGCGGACGGTCGCCGAGTGCGTCGGGCTGGCCGAGGCCGACGGCTTCGACCTCTACATGCTCGACGACGAGTACATCGACGGCACGGCGCTCCAGCTCTGCCAGCGTCTGCGCGAGCTGACCCCGCGGACGCCCATCCTCTTCTTCTCGGCCCAGGCGTTCCGCCGCGACCGCGAGCTGGCGCTCGAAGCCGGCGCCACGGCCTACCTCACCAAGCCCGACGACCTCTTCGACATCGTCCAGACCGTCAACTCCATCCTCTCGGGCCGGTCTGCGGGGACGGCCCCGCGCCGCAAGCCCGGCAGCCTTGACTGATACCGCACGCACGCGTACATTTAAGTCCCCCTTTGATTTACGTCCCCTCGCAAGATCTCCGCCTCCGGGCTATCTCTCGTCGGGGTGTGTCTGAATGGCTGAAGGCAAGAGACGTATCCTGTGCGCCGAGTCGAACAGGGACGTTGGCGATCTGATCGCCCTCATGCTCACGCGCAAAGGTTACGAAGTCGAGACGGTGCAGACGGCCGCCGACTGCCTGAAGCTCGCCGCGACCGACCGCTTCGACCTCTACATCCTCAACGACACCTACATCGACGCCGACAGCCTCGAACTCTGCCGCCAGCTCCGAGAGATGGACGCGGTCACGCCCGTCCTCCTCTTCTCGCTCGAAAGCTCCGGCCCGCGCCGCGAGCAGCAGGCCGCGCAGTCCGGCGTCAAAGTCTACAAGAGCAAGACCTCCGACTTCGTCTCGCTCGTCCAGACGATAGACCGCCTCTTGCAATCGTGAGTAGTCAGTAGCCAGTAGGCAGTAGGCAGACAAAGCGGCGCGCCCGGTCTAAAGACTTCGGACGCGCCGCCTCTCTTTCCTACTGACTACTGACTACTGGCTACTGCATTCCGCTCCATCAGTTCGACGAAGCGGCGGAAGTGGTGTTCGGCGTCGTGGGGGCCGGGGGCGGCCTCGGGGTGATATTGGACGGAGATGACGGGGAGGCTCTTGTGGCGCAGGCCCTCGACGCAGTCGTCGTTGAGGTTGACGTGCGTGACCTCGACCTCCTCGGGGAGGCTGTCGGCGCGGACGGCGAAGCCGTGGTTGTGCGAGGTGATCTCGACCCTGCCCGTCGAGAGGTCTTTGACCGGCTGGTTGCCGCCGCGGTGGCCGAAGCGCAGCTTGTAGGTCGTGCCGCCGAAGGCGCGGCCGAGCAACTGGTGGCCGAAGCAGATGCCGAAGGTCGGCACGCCCCCGCCGACCAGTTCGCGAATCTCCGACACGACCTCCGTCATCGAGGCGGGGTCGCCCGGCCCGTTCGAGAGGTAGACGCCGTCCGGCCGCATCGCGACGACTTCCCGCGCGGGCGTCGAGGCCGGCACGACCGTGACGCGGCACCCCAGGGCCGCCAGCTCGTGCAGGGAGTTCCGCTTCACGCCGAAGTCGTAGCAGACGACGTGGAAGCGCTCCTCGCCCTCGGCGCGGATTTCGTAGGGGCGCCCGGTCGTCACCTCGCTCGCCAGCTCCCTGTTCTCCATCGGCGCCGAGGCCCGCGCCTTCTCCAGCAGGCTCCGCTCGTCCAGATCGATTGAAGAGATGCAGGCGCGCATCGCGCCCTTGTCGCGGATGTGGCGGACGAGCGCGCGCGTGTCCACGCGCTCGAGGCCGGGCACGCCCCAGCGCTTGAGGTAGGCGTCGAGCGTCTCCTCCGAGCGCCAGTTCGACGCCAGCCGGCTCGCCTCGCGCACGACGAAGCCCTCGACCCAGGGGCGGGCCGACTCCTCGTCGGCGCGGTTCACGCCGTAGTTGCCGATGAGCGGGTAGGTCATGCACACGATCTGCCCCGCGTACGAGGGGTCGGTCAAGACCTCCTGGTAGCCGGACATCGAAGTGTTGAAGACCATCTCGCCGCACGCCTCGCCCGCGGCGCCCCACGCGCGCCCGCGGAAGCTGCGCCCGTCTTCGAGCACGAGCAGCGCCGGTTTCGTCTCGCCTGTCGTCATAGAATCTGTCGTCACCCCGATTCGTCAACCGCCGTGAATTTCAGATGCGCCCTCCCCGCGACGTACGCGCCCGCGCAGGACGGCGCGAGCGTCAACGCCGTCCAGGCCAGAAAGTCCCAGAGGCCGTAGGCGATGTAGGATACGAGGCAGACGTACACCGCGCACAGCCAGACGCCCCAGCGCCAGGACTTCTCGGGCCACGCCAGCCCGAACGCCGCGCCGAGCACCGCGTTCGCGAGGGCGAATAACCCCGCGGCCACGCACGCGGCGCGGTAGTCCCTGACCGGGGCCCCGGTGATGAAGTCGTCCAGCGCCCCCGCCGCCATGCGGTCTACCAGCGCGAAGGCGGCCGGCAGGGCGAAGAGCCCCACGCAGACCGCGAGCACGTAAGCGTAGCGCGGTGCGTCTGCGTCGCGTGCGGCCACGGCCTTCACCTCCTGCGGCCGAATCGTTCAGGACTGCGTGCGCAGGAACTGCTGCGCCTCGTTGAGCCAGCGCTTGTCGGCGCGGTACTTGTAGGCGGGCGCGGTGCGCACGGCCTCGACGCAGCGCTGCATCCACTCCTTCGCCGCGCGCGCGTCGCCGAGCCCCGCCTCCGCGCGCCCCATCAGGTAGAGCGCCTCGGGGTCGGAAGTCCGCCGGTCGAGGAAGCGCTCCAACGCGTCGCGCGCGTCCGCGAACTGGCCGGCGGCGAGGTAGGTGGCGCCGACCTCGCGCCAGACCTCGTGCTGCGCGTGCGCGTCGTCGCGCGCGACGACCTCGCCGAAGTGCCCGATGGCCTCGGGCAGGCGATTCTCGGCGCGCGCGATGCGGCCGAGCTGGTAGTGCGCGTCGGCCTCCTCCGGGTCGATCTCGACGGCGCGCAGGAAGCGCGTGCGCGCCTCCGCGTACTCCTTCCGCTGCTGGTGCAGGAGCCCGAGGTTGTAGTGCGCCGAGGCGTCGGCCGGGTTGAGCGTCGCGGCTTCGAGGTTCTGCCGGAACGAGGCGCGCGCCCTCTGAGTGCGCTGCGCCTCGACGAAGTAGGAGCGCGCGACGACGAAGACGAGCAGCAGCAGGAAGGGCGAGCCCAGCAGCGCGCTCAGGATGTAGACGAGCGGCGAGGCGAAGAGCATCACCAGCGCACTCACGACCACGATCAGCCCCGACTTCCACCAGGCGAGGCGGAAGACCGCGCGCGCGGCGACCACCGCCCACAGGGTGAAGATCGCGAGCGGCTGGATGAGGAGGGCCAGCGCCATGCGCGGAAAAATCGCCGCGAACGAGGTCAGCAGCGCCCGCGACTCCTCCTCCGACGGCCCCTGCGGCGGGTACCCCGCCATCGTCTCGTTGAGCGCCAGCACCGAGTCGCGCACCGACGTGCTCAGCCCCACGGCCTGGTCGTAGTATGCGAGCGGGAGCGCCACCAGCGTCGCCGCCGCCAGCGCGTAGAGCGCGGCCGAGGCCGCCGCCGAGTACTCCTGCCGGAGCACGAGCCCGAAGCTGCCGCGCCGCTCGAAGAGGTTGGCGAGCAGGACGGAGACCGGCACGTAGACGAGCCCGACCGACAGCACCGCGCCGGCCGACAACAGCAGCACGCGCATGGTCCCGCCCGCCCCGAAGCCCGCGGCGGCGCCCGCCAACTCCCGCCACTGCTCCACCAGCGCGTGCGCCACCTGCAACAGCACGGCCAGCAGCGCCGCCTGCCCGAGCGGCGCGCGGTCGCGCGCCTCGGCCATCCCGCGCGCGGGCGCGTAGAACATCAACAGAAGAGGTCGCAGCCAGTCCATAAAGCAGCAAGCAGCAGGCAGATGACAGTAAGCAGTTAGTTTGCAATCTCGGGCGCGAAATATCAAATGCGTCGGGCGCGCGCCGGGGTCAGGGCTCGGGGCGGATGGGGCTCAAGATGAAAAACGCCGGATGGCACTCGCCTCCGGCGTTAAAGACTTAACTGCCTACTGCCAGCCGCCATCTGCCTACTACTTTACGCCTACT
>DAIRFV010000254.1:7739-8948 GCA_036794905.1 Pyrinomonadaceae bacterium
ACCCGTTCGACGCGGCGGGTGGGGATGCCGGGGTAGTCGGTCTCGTGGCGGATGACGCTGGCCTTCGACAGCGGCCAGTAGCGGAAGAGCGCCTTGCCGTAGATGTACTTCTCGGGGACGAGCCCCCACATGCGCGAGTCCGAAGAGTTGTCGCGGTTGTCGCCCATGACGAAGTAGTAGTGCGGCTTGACGTAGGTCGGGGGCTCGTCGGCGGCGGCGACGTTGAGCGAGTGTTCGAGGTAGGGCTCCTCCAGCTCCTTGCCGTTGACGAAGATGCGCCCCCCCCTCAACTGCACGGTCTCGCCGGGCAGGCCGATGACGCGCTTGATGTAGCTCTTGGTCGGGTCGTTGGGGAACCAGAAGACGACGATGTCGCCGCGCTCGATCTCGGGCAGGCCGTAGTAGATGAGCTTGTTGACGAAGATGCGCTCGCCGTCGTGCAGCCGCGGCAGCATCGAGGTGCCCTCGACCTTGACGGGCTGCGCGACGAAGACCAGCACCAGCGCCATAATCATCAGCGCGAAGACGAGGTCGCGGAAGAGCAGACGCGCCTCGCCCCAGAAGTGCGTGCGCGACTCGTCGCGCAAACGCCGCACCTCTATGTCGCGGTCGTCGTCCGCGTGCACGTCGCCGAAGGCCGGCACCCGCCCCGTTTTTCTCCCGTAGTGAAACATAAGGTCGGCCTCTACGCCGCGCGCCCGCCCGCAGACGCGCCCCGAGAGTTCGAGGTTAGCCGCCGCACTCCGGCGTTGTCAAAGGGGGAAGAGTAGGCGGTAGGCAGTCGGCAGTCGGCAGTCGAAAGCCCTTGAATCGAGAAGTCGAGCTCCACCATAAAATTTTTGCTGCTCCGAACTCTGAATTAACTTTTCAACTCGCTCGACGCGGAGCGACTGCCGACTGCCATCTGCCTCCTGCCTACTGACAAGTGCTTGACAGCCCGCGCGCGGCGTCTCTATTATCGCGGCGTAAAGTGTTGTCGCCCTTAGACAAATCCCCTTCCGCGGAATTTCGCGGAGCCCGAAGCGGAGGCTTGAAGCGCAGTGATTAAACTCGACATCGTGAACCGCGTGGCCGAGCGGACGGGCGTCCCGAAGATGAAGGCCGAGCAGGCCGTGGACGCCCTCTTCCATTCGATGAAGGAGGCGCTGGCGCGCGGCGAGCGCATCGAGCTGCGCGGCTTCGGCGTCTTCGTCGTCAAGCCGCGCAAGC
>DAIRFV010000255.1:0-8919 GCA_036794905.1 Pyrinomonadaceae bacterium
GTGTCTCTGTGGTTAACTCTTCCCGTCTTCACTCAAGTGAAATCTGCTTTATGACTCGCGCCCCGGAGGACGGCCGCCGCCCGGCCCGAAGCGTGTGCGGTGAATCTCCGCGATTTTCTCGGGCGGAACTTTGGGCTCGCGCCGGTAGGTGAGCAGCCCGTTGATCTCCTGCTCGATGTCGGTGAGCTGTGTGTAGCAGAAGCCCGCGAGGAACCCGAGCGAGGCGATTCCGTCCATCAGGTCGCGGTACTTCTCAAGCAACTCTTCGCGCGTGCCCACCGAGCCGTAGAACTTGTAGAGCATGTCGCGGTCTTCGGGCGGCACGTCGGGCGGGATCATCAGGAAGCCGCCGACCTCCGTGAGCATGACCGGCTGGCCGCGGTAACGCGAGCCGAGGACGAACAGCGGTCTGTCCCCGATCCAGACGTGCGCGGGGAGCGCGCCGCCGCCGGCCCTCTCGCGGTAGCGCTCGCGCAGCAGTTCGGCGGTCGGCGTGTAGTCGTGGATGGCGCAGATGTCCGTGATGTCCGTGTGCTCCCACCCGTCGTTGTCGATGACGGGACGGCGCGGGTCGATCTCGCGCGTCATCGCCACCATCCGCTCGACGAAGGCGTACTGCCCCGGGTGCTGATGCGTGAGCCCGGGGAAGCCCATGCTCTCGTTGACGGGCACCCAGGTGATGACCGACGGGTGGTTGTAGTCGCGCCGGACGGCCCGCTTCCACTCGGCCGCGAGCCTCTCCTCCGAGGCTTGTGACCACTCGCGCGCGTTCGGCATCTCGACCCACACCAGCAGCCCCAGCCGGTCGCACCAGTAGAGCCAGCGCGGGTCCTCGATCTTCTGATGCTTGCGCGCGCCGTTGAACCCGAAGCGCTTGACCCACTCCACGTCCGCGCGCAGGTGTTCGTCCGAGGGCGCGGCCAGATAACTCTCGGGCCAGTAGCCCTGATCCAGAACCATCGCGAGGTAGACGGGCTCCCCGTTCAAATGCACGCGCCCCCCGCGCAGCTCCACGTCCCGCAGGCCGAAGTAGGAAGTCACCTCGTCCAACAGTTCCCCGTCTTCGTAGAGCCGCAGGCGCAGGTCGTAGAGGTGCGGCTCGTCCGGCGACCAGAGCTTCGCGCCGGGGATGTGTAGAGAGAGCTGACAGGTGGCGGCGGTCGTCTCCTCTTCGACACTCGTGACCAACTCGCCGCCGTCGAACACCTCGACCTCCATCCGCCGCAGCGCCGCGGGCGCGTGCAGGTAGGACATGATCTCGACCCGACTCTGGCGGGCGGAGGGCGTGAGCTTTATCTCGCCGATGCGGACGGCGGGCGCGGGCTCAAGCCAGACCGTCTGCCAGACGCCGGTCGTGCCGTAGTAGTCGATGTCGTGCGGCACGCCGCTGACGGACTGTTTGCCGCGGGGCTGTTGCGCGTCCTGCCGGTCTTCGACGCGCAGGGTCAGGCGGTTCTCGCCGTGCTTCAGGTAAGGCGCGATGTCGAAGTAGAAGGGGACGTGGCCCCCCTGGTTGTGGCCGACCTCCTGGCCGTTCACCCAGAGCGTCGTGCTGTAATCGACGGCGCCGAAGTGGAGCAGCAGGTCGCTCCCGCGCGGCCACTCTTCCGGCGCCTCGAAGCCGCGCGCGTACCAGACGACCTCGTGGACGCTCTTGTCGTTGATGCCCGACAGCTCTGACTGGTACGGGTAGGGGACGGTGATGCGGCCTTCGAGCGGCAGGCCGTAATGCCAGCCGAGCTGCCGGCCGCGGTCTTCGTCGTCGAAGGCGAACTCCCATTCGCCGTTGAGGTTTATCCACTCCCCGCGCGCGAACTGCGGGCGCGGGTACTCGGGACGCGGGGTGTCTCTAGAAGATTTCATGGAAGATTACAGGCGCGGCTCACACACCACGCCCCTCGACGCTCAAGGCTGTCGGCTGCGCGTCAGTTTGTGAAAGGGGAAAGGCGGCTGTCGCGCGGTCTGCCACGTAACAAATTATACGCGCGGGCGCGCACGCGCAAACGCGCGCGCACCTCCTGCCGCGGCCCTCGCCTCCAACGGACGCCGCCTCCGGTACTCCGCGGCGTAGCGCGAGAGCGCGCAGTCCAGCGGCGGCAGGAGCGTCCCGCGCTCACTCGTGAGGACGACTCTCGCGGGGCGCCGCGCGGGCAGCCCGAATGATTCGTTCGGACGCGGCTCGACCAGCGAGGCATCCAGCCCGAGTTGCGCCGCGGCCGCTCGTGCCAGCTCGGCCCAAGTCACCGCGCCCGCGTTGGCGAGGTGCCACACGCCTCGCTCGCCGTCGATGAGGAGGTCGAGGCAGGCGTTGACGAGGTCGGGGACGTAAGTCGGCGAGACTGTCACGTCGGAAGCGGCCGGGAAGGCTCGCCCCTCGGAGAGCGCGTCGAGCGCGTGGGTCACGAAGTTGTGCTCATCCCAAGGCCCGAAGAAGGCGCTCGTGCGGACGACGAGCGCCCCCGGGTGTGCCTCACCGACAAGGCGTTCGGCCTCCGCCTTACTCCGGCCGTAGACGTTGAGCGGCGCGGGTGTGTCAGACTCCACGTACGAACCGTGCTTGGCTCCGTCGAAGACCAGATCGGACGAGAACGTCAGGAGCGCGACGCCGCGAACCGCGCAGGCGGAGGCCAGTGTCGCCGCGCCGCTTGCGTTCTCGCGCAGGCAGAGGTCGGGCTCGCTCTCGGCACAGTCCACGCGCACGTACCCGGCCGCGTTGACGACCGCCCACGGGCGGAGGTCGTCCAGCACGCCCCCCACCCGCACGGCCTCCGCGATGTCGAACTCGCTTCGATTCGTCAGGTGGTATGACAGACCGCGCTGCTCGCAGACGCGCGCGAACGCCCTGCCGAGCGTGCCGGTCGCCCCCGTGATGAGCAGTGGGCGTGCCCCTTCTCCGCACTTGCGGACGCTTACCGTGGGCACGGCGACCGCGTTCGACGCGCGTGCGACGGGCGGGTAGCAGAGCCGGTCGAGCCTGTGCCACCAGCCGTGCGAGTCGAGCACGGGGTGGTCATGTCTGCCGCGCGCGGCGAGGTCGCGCAGCATCGTGGCGAGCGCGGTCGGCCGGGGTCGCGGCGCGCGCAGGTCGTACACGCCGGGCTCGTACCGCCCCTCGCTGCGCGTGAGCAGGTTGTGCCAGTCGAAGGCCCCGAACACAGACCAGGCGGTGACGGCGCGCACGTCCCGCCCCTCCGCCCGCGACTCGCACGCGGCCTCCCAGACATCCCTGAGCCAGCGCAACTGCTCCTCGCGCGTGCAGCCGAGATGAACCTCGGTCACGGCCATCGGCAGGCGGTAGCGTTCCCACACCTCCCTGAGCAGGGCGCGCGGCCCGGCCGGCCCCTCCGCGCACACGCGCACGGCCTCCACGTCGGCATATTTATGACGGGCGTTACCGCCGTGCGTGTGCGCCGGATAGCGCGCCACGCGCTCGTCGAGGAAGCGCTCGCTGGTCAGGTAATGATTGATGCCGACGACATCGGGCGGGCACGGGTTCTCGGCGAACCACTCAAGCTCCTCGCGGCCGACGCCGGCCCAGCGCAGGTAGTCCCACATCGCGTGGCCGCGGACGACCCGCCCGCAGAGCAGGTCGTACGTGAGCCAGCGCCGCTCGTTCTCGAACTCGGCCTGGTAAATGAGCGTCGGCGTGCTGAAGCTCTTGCCGAGGTCTTCGGTCTGGACGAGGCGCGCGCGCGCATTGACCTCGCGCACCGCCCGCATCGAGAGGACGACGGCGCGCACCTGCGTGAGGAGGGCGCGTGCGAAAGTCGGCGCGTCGCGGCCGTGCGGGTGCCAGTGCCCGTAGAGGCCGCTGAAGCGCGCGGTCGTCAAAGGCTCGTTGACGGGCGTGTAGTCTTCGACCCAGGGGTAACGCTCGGCCACGGCCCGCGCGTACTGCGCGAGCCTTTCCGCGAATCCCTCGTCAACGAGGCTCGTCGTGCGGGGGCCGCTCCCGTGGTGGACGAGACCGACGACGGGTCGCAGGTTCAGTTCCCGCAGACGGCGCAGCCGCGCGTCCGGCCAGGCCCAGTCGGAGCGCGCCAACCCTTCGGGCGCGGTGCGCTCCCAGAGCACGGGGTAGCGGACGGCGCTGACGCCGAGCGCGGCCAGCCGGTCGAGGTCTTCGACTCTCGCGGCGTGGCCGCTCAGCTCCAACTGGTCGAAGTACACGTCGCCGACGCGGTTGACCGTGCATTCGACCCCGGCCCAGAGTTCCGGCCTGGTCTGTTGAGAGGCAGGTGCGGACGGCATCCGGCATTCCCTCGGCCTCGCCCCCCGCGGGACTACGATGCCAACTCTTTCGGGTACGTGCCGTGCCCGTTTCGGCGTCCGTTCCCGTTGCCGCCGACGGTTAAAGAGCCCGCCGCCGCGGCGGCCACCGCGCGCTTCTCGCCGGTGATCTTCGCGTAAGTCGTCAGCGCCTGCGCGACTATCTGATCCATGTTGTAATACTTGTACGTCGCCAGCCGCCCGACGAAGCGGACGCCCGGGGTGGCGTCGGCCAGCGCCTTGTACTTCGTGTACAGCTCGGCGTTCTCCGCGCGCGGCACGGGGTAGTAGGGGTCGCCCTCGGCCTGCGGGTACTCGTAGACGACGCTCGTCTTCGGGTGCTCCTGTCCCGTCAGGTACTTGAACTCGGTGACGCGCGTGTAGGCGTGCTCGTTCGGGAAGTTGACGACGGGCGCGGGCTGAAACTGCTCGACGTGATGCGTCTCGTGCTTGAACTCCAGAGAGCGGTACGGGAGCTTGCCGTAACGGTAGTCGAAGAAGGCGTCCACCGGCCCCGTGTAGATCATCTCGCGGTAGTTCACCTCGTCCGCCAGCTCCGCGTAGTCGCAGTTGAGCGCGATCTTGATGTTCGGGCTGTCGAGCATCCGCTCGAACATGCGCGTGTAGCCGTGGAGCGGCATCGCCTGGAAAGTGTCCGTGAAGTAGCGGTCGTCGCGGTTCGTCCGCACGGGCACGCGCGAGGTGACCGAGGCGTCCAGCTCCGAGGGGTCTAAGTCCCACTGCTTGCGCGTGTAGTTGCGGAAGAACTTCTCGTACAGCTCGCGCCCGACCTTGCTCACGACCACGTCCTCCGAGGTGCGCAACTGCTCGCACGGCTCGGCGACGGACTTGAAGAACTCTTCGAGCTGGAAGCTCGTGAGGCTCAGGCCGTAGAGCTTGTTGATGGTGTCGAGGTTGATCGGCATCGGCACGAGCTGGCCGTCCACGCTCGCCTGCACGCGGTGCTCGTAGGGCCGCCACTCGGTGAAGCGCGAGAGGTAGTCGAAGACCTCGCGCGAGTTGGTGTGGAAGATGTGCGGCCCGTACTTGTGGACGAGGATGCCGTGCTCGTTGTAGTGGTCGTAGGCGTTACCGCCGACGTGGCTGCGCTTGTCGCAGATTAAGACCCGCTTATTCGATACGTTCGCCAGCCGCTCGGCCAGCACGCTCCCCGCGAAACCCGCCCCCACGATTAAATAGTCGAACACCAGATACTTCCCCCTTGATCTTTTACCTTCATGCCTCTTCGCCGCCGGCCGGAGTGTCAGTCGCCGCCGGCGTTCCCGCGCGCGGCGTAACTCAAGGCGGCCGCCGGGCGACGACGCGCGGCGACGACATCCTCTATCAACTCGCTCATGCGCCCCCACGTGCTGTCCCACGAGTTGCGGGAAAGGAACGCATCGACCTCGCCCATGCGCGCCGCCGCGTCACCGCCTAGCGCCTGCTCGACACACCCGACGAATTCGCCCGGCGTGTCGGCGATACGCACCAGCCCCATCTCGCCGTAAGGACGCACCACGTCGCGGATGGAGGTGGAGACGACGGGCTTGCCCGCGGCAAGGTATTCGGGCGTCTTGGTCGGGCTGATGAAGCGCGTCGATTCGTTGCGCGCGAACGGCATCAGCGCCACGTCCCACCCCGCGATGTAGTGCGGCAACTCGTCGTACGATTTACCGCCGAGGTAGTGAATGTTCTGCCGGCGCGGCAGCTCCGACTCTTCGATCTTAACGACGGGGCCGACCAGCACCAGATGCCAGTCGGGCCGCGCGGCCGCGACCGCGTCGAGGAGGGCGATGTCCATCCGCTCGTCGATGACGCCGAAGTAGCCGAGGCGCGGGCGCGGTATCCCGGCCTGATCAACGGGGTCGCCCGCGGCCGAGCGCGCCTGCGCGAAGTGCGGCGCGTCGATGCTCGAAGGGAAGGCGTAGACGGCGTGGTGCTGGCCGCGCTTCGCCTCGTAGAGGCTCTGCCCGCCGGTGAAGACGAGGTCGGCGCGGCGGAAGAGCTCGGCCTCGCGCTCGCGCAGTGAGGGCGGCGCCCCCCTGAAGGCGGACAGCTCGTCCATGCAGTCGTAGACGGTGGCCAGCGGTTTCAGGTGGCGCGTCCAGGCCAGGGCCATCGGCGTGTAGTACCAGAGCACGTGTTCGTCGATCCCTTGCTCCTCGAAGAGCCGATCCATCAGGCGCTTTTGAACGGCCTCCGCCGCCTCGGCCGCCAGGCCGTGCGGCACGCGCGGGACGACGACGTGCAGGCCGTCGCCGCGCGGCGTGATGTCGAGGTGCGGCTGCCAGTCGCCGAAGAGCGGCTCCTCGACGAAGAAGACGCGCCTTGCGTTCGCGAACCGGCTCAGGAGGTGCTGCGGCCTCTGGTAGACGAAGTCCCAGCGCAGGTGCGAGAGGCAGACGAGGTCGGGGTTTCGTCCGTTATTCGCGGGCGCAAACTGATGCAAAACATCTGGGTCGTTACTCATACTCTTGTCCCAATCCTCCGGAGACAGTTGTCCCTAACAATTTCGTGGCGGATTCCTTTTGTCGGGAATCGAGGTACATGCGCGGTGTAGAACGCTAAAGCGGTGATACTGGTTGTCAATCCCGAATTATACGACCTTCGAAACACCGACTAATGCTCCCCCTGTGTCCTTTATGTGTTCAGTCCAATGTCACATAACGCACAGACCTGCCTGCTGGTAAAAAGTCGAACGAGCATCCCCCGTGGTCGGAAACCCTGCGGCCCAACCTCATGGATACCCTTAGTTTCTCGGAGCAGAATACGAGCATTCTAACTGGAGCGGCGTCTCCGCGTCTGTCCCCTCAATGACAAAGCGGCGGATACCCGGTGAGCGACTCGTCGCGTAAGGAATGGCGGCGTGTTTGTCCACGCGGGAAGTAAAGTCCCACGTCTGTTGGAATCTGGACAGACGTACCGCGTGTTGAAGGCGATAGTAGTTCTCCAAGTCAAGGGGGCTGTTGATGTACGAGGGACAGAAGCGACAAACGACAATTTTCCTCATCGAGGAGGACGACGAGACGCGCCGGCCGCTGGTGAACAACCTGCGGGCTTACGGCTACCGGGTGATAGTCGCCATCGACAGGGAGGACGCGCTGGAAAGGGTCGGCGGCGTTGACGTTGACCTGCTGCTGGTGAACCTCGTCGGGAAGACGGCCGATGAAGTGTTGAAGGTCGGGAGGCTCATCCGCCAGCACTGCAAGTACAACGGGCGCACGTCCCTCGTCGTCATGCCCGAGAAGTATGACAAGGCGTTGGAGGACACGGAGGTCAACGTGGGGGGCACCGAGTGGGTCTTCTACCTCGGCGAGGAGCCAGACCGGCTGCGCGACCTCCTGGCGCGACTCACCGCCTGAACGCGCGGCCCCGGCGGCCACCGTCTTTCACCGAACGGACTTCCCTCACCTGCTAAGGCATATACACGCCCCAGGTTCGAAATGGGGTTGACGGTACCGGCGTCTCGCTACCCGGGCGGCGTGCCGTGCGCGGCCGCCTCCGCCATGTTAATGCTCTGCGCCCTCCAACGGTGGGCGAGCGAGACCCTGGGTGCCGCGCTCTCATTGGCGGCCGTCGCGCTCGGCCTCCTTCACGCGGCCGCGGCCTCCAGGAGGGCATGCGCTAAACAAAGGGATGGGGCGACCTGCGCGGCCGCCCCATCCTTATTACCCTGACTGTGGGCCTTCTAGTAGTGAATGACCACGGTGTAGAAGTCGTTATAGTCGGATACGGTCTGCGCGGTGTCGGCGGAGAGCGTAATGGTGTGCGATCCGTGGCTCAGTTTGACGGGGATGAAGGCCGGCACCACGGCCCGGTGGGTGGCAGTCCCGTTGGAGAAGATTTTTGCGCTCCCCACGTCATTGCCGTCTATATTAACCTTGATCCCGATCATCACGTCGGCGGTCTGGCTCCAGACGGAACCGCTGACCTCCACGTACGTGGGCAAGTCCCCGAGGGGCTGGAAGGTGGCCTTTATGGGCAGGGGGCCGGCTTGTTGGACGATCACTTGTATAGCCATTCATGTCTCCTTTTGGCTCTCACGAATCGAGCTAAGCAGTCGAGGGATAGAACGCCAGCAAATTATGCTCTCGACGGCCGGCCTGTCAATGATCTGCCAGACAATTATGCAGGCCCTAACGCCCGGCACCGCCCGCGCCCTGACACAAGATTCATGAGAGGAGTTAACCACGGCAGACACGGGGGCGCGGCTTGTTATGTCTGTAAGACCTGCCTCCGTGTCTGCCGTGGTTAATGGTTTCCGTCTCCACTCAAGCCAACTCTGCTTCAGTAGATGGCCGGCGGGGTGGGTGTCATCTTGCCTTGACGAGACAACTCCGCCTGCCAGAGAGTTCAATGAAGAAGTAAGACTTTGAGGCTACCGACCAGCGGGGGGTTTACGGTATCCGAGGTGTTCCGGGACTTAAGACGCCGACCTCCGATGGAGCGGTCTCGAACTAGGGCAAGTCAATCTCACACGCATGGAGTAGAGCGGCTGCAAATAGGTCATCTCAAATTATTAGTCAAGGGTTTTCTGTCGAACTCGTAGGTAGTCCGTCAGATGGGCTGTGATGCATAAATTGTTTTCCAGGTGATTTATAGCTGCGTACATTCGCACGCGACTACCCTCCCGGGAGCGCCGGGCTCCGG
>DAIRFV010000256.1:0-8899 GCA_036794905.1 Pyrinomonadaceae bacterium
TCATCGCGCCCGTGCGGTAGCCGTGCAGGTCGAGCGTGACGTAGCGGAAGCCGAGCGCGCGGAAGCGCCGCGCCAGCTCGTCCGTGACTTCGCGTCTGAGCGCCTTGTCCAACTCTTCCGGCGCGACTTCGAGCCTGACCAGCTCGCCGTGGTGGCGCACGCGGAACTCGCGGAAGCCCAGGTCGCGCATGGCCTGCTCGCCCGTGTCTACCGTGCGCAGGCGCTCGATGGTGACCGGCGTGCCGTAGGCGAGGCGCGAAGAGAGGCAGGGGCTCGCCGGCTTGTCCCAGGTCGGCAGCCCCGCGCGCTTACTAAGGAGCCGCACGTCGCGCTTCGCCATGCCCGCCTCGACGAGCGGGCTGCGGACGCCGCGCTCGCCTGCGGCCGCGCGGCCCGGGCGGTAGTCGCCGAGGTCGTCCGTCGTCGAGCCGTCCACGACGCAGGCGAAGCCACGCGCCTCGGCCAGCGGCGAGAGATTCGAGTAGAGCTCCGACTTGCAGAAGTAGCAGCGGTCGGACTCGTTGCGCAGGTAGCGCGGGTCTTCCATCTCGCCCGTCCGGACGTACTCGTGGTTGAGACCCATGCGCGAGGCGAGCGCGGCGACCTCCTCGCGCTGGTTCGAGGCGAGGCTCGGCGAGACGCCCGTCACGCAGAGTGCGCGCGCGCCGAGCACCTCGTTGGCGACGTGCGCGAGGTATGTGCTGTCCACGCCGCCCGAGAAGGCGACCAGCGCCGAGCCCATCTCCGAGAGGATCGCGCGCAGGCGCTCCTCCTTCGGAAGGGACTCGGCCTCCTCCGCCGGGAGAGCCCCGACGACTTCCCCGCCCCGCACTTCTTCCTCGACGGCCGGAATGTTCACGCTCACCTTTCGCCCCCGCGGCGCGCACGAACGTCCGCGCCGCCGCCGAAGGCCCAAACTGCCTTGAACTGTTTTGGTTTTAAGAAACTTACCGGCCGCGAATGTTATCTCACGCGCGCGGGGCACGCAACCCACACCGCCGCGACGGAGAAAGACATAATTTCAAATCCGAAATTTCAAATTTCAAATCTCATCTTCGGGTGACGACCCGGCGCGCGCGTGCTATATTCGGCTCGAAACTCACGCGCGCGTCTCCCAACGTGGGCAGTTTCGTTCTGGCGCTTTTCCCCGTGACAATCGATCCGATGCTTCGCGGCTTTCGACCACGACGGCTCGCCGTCGCTCTGGCCTTCGCGCTCGCGCTCGTGTTCGCGCACGGCGCGGCGGCGCAGGACAGGGACGAGTTCGACGAGACGGCGGCCGACCCCGTCAGGCTCTTCGAACGCGGGCAGGAGGCGCACGCGAAGAAGGACTACGAGCGCGCCCTGGAACTCTACGAAGAGGCTTTGCGGCTCCGGCCCGACTTCGCCGAGGCGGAGTTTCAGAAGGCCGCGGCGCTCGTCGCCCTCAAGCGCCTGCCGGAGGCCGAGAAGTCTTACCGCCGCTCGATTGAGCTGCGTCGGACGTGGGCGCTCCCGCCCGCCGCGCTCGGGCTCATGCTGGTGCGCACGCCGGGGCGCGAGAAGGAGGCCGAGCCGCTGCTGCGCCGCGCGCTCGAACTCGACGCGAAGAATTTGACCGCGACCGTCGCGCTGGCCGAGATGCGCGCGCGCGCGGGCGACGCGGCCGAGGGCGTCACGCTCTGGCGGCGCGCCACCGCGTTGAAGGCCGACGACGCCTCGCTGTGGGTCGCGCTCGCGCGCGCTGAGTCGGGGGCGAAAGACTCGGCCGGTGCGCTCAAGAGTTTCGGCCGCGCGTTGGAGGTCGAGCCCTCGAACGTCGAAGCGAGGCTCGGCCGCGCAGACCTGCTCATCAGCACCGGCGAGAAGGAGCGCGCGCTCGAAGACGTGCGCGCCCTGGAGCCGCTCTCGAAATCGGACTGGAAGCTCCTCGTCGCCGTCGCCAACCGCTACGGCCTCGCCGGGAGGAAGGACGAGGCCCGCCGCGTCTACGAAACGCTGCCCGAAGAGGCCCGGCAGTCGGAAGAAGGCCGCAAGCTCCTGGCGGCTCTCACGGATTTACCCTGCGAGGAGACGGCGGAGGCGCGCGCGGCGCTCGAACAACTTATCGGCGCCGACCCGCAGAACGCGCCCGCTCTCGCCTGCCTCGGCCGTCTCGAACGCACGGCCAACCCCGAGCGCTCCGCCGAACTCCTCCGGCGCGCGGCCACGCTCGAACCGCGCAACGTGGACTACGCCGTCGGGTACGCCGCGGCGCTCGTGCAGTTGAAGAAGTTCTCGGAGGCGGCCGGCATTCTTCAGCGCGTCATTGAGGCCGCGCCCGGGCACTACGAGGCGCACGCCAACTTCGCCGCCGCGCTCTTCGAGTTAAAGCTTTACAACCGCGCCGTTGTGGAATACAAATGGATCGAACGCGCGAAGCCGGAACTGGCAATCGTCCACTATTTCATCGCCATCGCGCACGACCGGATGGGCGAGTACGAGGCAGCGCTCGCGTCCTACGAGACGTTCCTCGCGCGCGCCGACGCCGGCGTCAACCAGCTTGAGATCGAGAAAGTCAACCTGCGGCTCCCCTCCCTGCGCAACCAGATCAAGCGCGGCGAGGGGGTGAAGAAAGACAAGAGGGCGCAGTGATGGACACGTATCGCAGCGCGGAGCAGAGGACGTCGGAGAGTGTGGCCCGGAGGCGCGCTTCCCTGACGCTGGTTCTTACCTTCACCATGCTGGCGTGTGCGGCTGCGCACGCGCAGGACGGGGCGGCGCCACCGGCGCAGCGCGGCGAGGACGGGCCGCCGCCCTTGCGCTACATGCCGCCGGACGTGCGCCAGCGGCTCGACGGCGCGAACGACTTGAAGGCGCGCGCGCGGCTCAGCATGGAGGTCGCCGAGGAGCGCCTGGCGCGCGCCTCGCAGTACGCCGACGAGGATCGCTTCGAGGCGGCGACCGCCGAGATCGGCGTCTACGAAGCCATCATCGAAGACACAGTCCGCGGGCTGCACGCCTCGAACCCGGGCCGGGCCGGCAACAAGTTGCGCGACACCTGCAAGCGCGTCGAGATCGCGCTGCGCGCCCACGTCACGCGCCTTGAGTCCATCCGCCGCGCGCTGCCCGAGCGGCACGCCGTCTACCTCAAGAACGCCATCGACTTCGTGCGCGACCGGCGCGACCAGACGCTGTCGGCCTTCTACTCCGACTCCGTCCTGCGCGAGCCGCGCCGCCCCGAGCTGACCACGCCCGCGGGCGAGCGCGCCACCACCAACACCGCCGCGCAGTCCGACCCGGAGAAGAAGCCCGACCAGCAACGCCAGCAGTAAGCGATGACCAGACTCCGCACGCCCCCGACATCCCCCGCGCGGCTCGGACGCGCCGCCCTTCTCTTCTTCGCGCTCTGCGTCTGCCTCCCGCTCGCCGCGCCGGCCGCCGCGCAGCGCCGCGAGCACCTGACGCCCGAGGAGATCGAACTCGTCCGCGACAACCAGGAGCTTGACGCGCGCACGAAAGTCTTCATCCAGGCCGCCGAGCGCCGGCTGCTCGCCGTCACCAACCCGGCCGAATCCGCCCGGAACGCCCCGAAGGAGAAGGAGAAGTGGGGCGAGGTGCAGGGCACGCGCACGCAGCTCTTCTACGACATCTCGAAGATACTCGACGAGGCCGTCGTCAACGTGGACGACGTGGCCGAACACAACCCCGAGAGCCCCCTGCTGCGCAAGTCGCTTTACATGCTCGCGGAGGCGACCGGGAGGATGCTGCCCGCCCTGACGAAGCTGCGCGAGGGCGTCGAGAGCGAGGCCGAGGCCGACCAGCTCGACCGCGCCCTGGAGACCGCGCGCGAGATCACCGACGCGGCCAAAGAGCGGGGCGTCAACGCCGAAGACCTCAAGACGAAGGCGAAGGCGGCCAAGAAGAACGACTGAGTCAGAATCAGAGATTTCCCGGCGGCGCGCGTGCTTCTGAAGAGAGTGGCGCCGCCTTTTAATTTGCCTGCGCCGAACCGCGCGGCCGGTTGTGTCGTAGAATAGAGCGCGAAAGGAAAGTCAGAGAAGATTATGGAGAGCAGATTCTACCCGGGCGTACAGGCCGACGTGACGCAGCTCATGCGCGAGTTGCGCGCCCTCTTCGACACCGACACGGCCTTCGAAATCCAGACCATGCAGGTCTCGACGACCGCCGTCATCCAGGCGCGCAAGACGAGCACGCTCCGCGACCTGACGGGGCTGTCGGCCGCGCTCACCATCCGAGTCACGCCCGATGCGGGCGGCACGCGCGTCGAGATCGGGATGCAGAAGTGGCTCGACAAGGCGGCGGTCGCCGCGGTGGCCGTCTTCCTCTCGGCCGGGCTCCTGCTCGCGCTGCCGGCGCTCGGCGCCTACTGGCAGTACAAGCTGACCGAGGACGCCTGGAAGATTATCGAAGGCCACGTCGCGCGCAAGGCCGGCGGCTACGTCCCGCCGATGCCCGGGAGCTGCGGCACCTGCGGCGCGGTCGTCACCTCGGGCTCGGCCTACTGCTCCGGCTGCGGCGCCAACCTCCGCGTCGAACACACCTGCGCCTCCTGCGGCGCCAAGCAGAAGGACTCCTCCGCACGCTTCTGCAATCGCTGCGGCAAGCCGCTCGCGAGCTGAGTGTGGGTGTCGGGTTCTGGGTTCCGGGTGTTAGGTTTTGGGTAAGAACTGCTGCTTTTCACCCAAAACCCAACACCCGGAACCCAACACCTACCCCCGCCCCCTCACGCCGCGTCTGACTCTCTCTCCGTCAGCCCGAGTTCGTCGGCGCAGTCACGGCAGAGCCAGACGTGTATGTGTGCGGCGTCGGCCCAGAAGAAGGGCGTGACGCGCCCGGCGGCGCGGACGGCCGCGTCCGAAGGCAGCCGCTGGAGGTGTTTGACGTAGGTGCGGCCGTCGTAGTAGTTGCCGGGCGCGCCGGCCGCGCGGTGGACGCATTCGCGCATGCGGTAATCTTGCTCGTTCTTCAAGTCGGGTAACCTCGATGAATGCTGTATAAATGTTGGCAAAGATGGGAGGGCTCGGCGCACGCTCCGCGCGTCGCGTGTGATTGTTTACCACGCTGTGTACGCTTCGGAGTTGCATTGTGGTTGCAGAACTATTATTTTGCCGACCTCCGGTTGCTAAGTATCGCAGTTTAAGGAATCATGCAGCAATGTCTGAGAGGCGGCCCGAAGACCTGACCATCCTCGTTGTCGAAGATTACGAGGACACGAGCCTCGCCATGCGGCTCGCGCTCGAACACAAGGGTTACCACATCCTCGAAGCCTCCGACGGGGAGTTGGCCGTCCAACTGGCCGAGCGCGTGCGCCCCGACGTGGTGCTGATGGACTTGAACCTCCCCGTCCTCGACGGCTTCGCCGCGGCCGAGCGCATCCGCGCCAACCCCGAACTCAAAGAGACGGTCATCGTCGCCGTCACCGCCCACCACGACCCCGAACTCCGCTCGCGCGCCCTCGCCGCCGGCTGCAACGCCTTCGTCACCAAGCCCATCGACTTCGAATGGCTCGGCGACCTCATCTCGAATCTCTTACCGTGAAGAACAGTAGGCAGTAAGCAGGAGGCAGATGGCAGTTAGAAGGCAAGAAGTCTTTCTTGAAGCGTCCGTCCTACAGACGATGCGTCTGCCCAAAATAACCGGAGGCGGCGAGTAACGAATCTCGCCGCCTCCGAATCCTTGCGGACCGCTTACCTGTTTTAACTGCCTACTGCCATCTGCCTCCTGCCTCCTGCTTTTTTCGTTTCACGCATGAAAAAGCGTTGCACTCGTGTTGCACGTGTGATACAGTGCTCGGCGAATCGCGGAGCGACTCCCGAAGTTCCGGAAGAGTTCTCCGCCGGTCAAGGCGCTACAAGAGAGGCCCCCCTCCGAGCATTTTCAGGCCGCAACCGGCTTTTGAGGAGAATGGTGAGATGAGCAATACGACGAAACCGAGAATCAACCCTTTGAGCCGGCGCCCGCGCCAGCAGCGTCTGGTGATGGCCGTCCGCGGCGGCGCGGGCACGGGCAAGAGCTGGTTCCTGCGGTCGTTGGCCGAGGCCGGCCTCGGCCGCCTCTGCATCTTCGACGTGGAGCGCAAGACGCGGCTGCTGGCGGGCGTCGGCAATCACTTCGACGGGTTGGAGATTGAACAGTCGGACGAGCTGCCCGAGTTCATCGACTGGGCGCTGTCGGGCGAGGGCAAGGAGCAGAACTACGGCTGCTTCGGGCTCGACTCGTGGGCGGCATACTTTTCCGCCAAGCACGCCGAGACGATCAAGGCCGTGCGCGACCGCACGGGCGACCCGCTCGCGCAGCCTTCGGCCGAGGAGCTGGCGGCCGACCAGATGGTCTTGCAGGGCGTGCTCCGGCGGCTCTGCATGGAGTCGGGCAAGTCGGTCGTCATCGTTGACCAGATTCCGGCGAAGGGCAAAGAGTCGAAGGAGGACAACGAGGTCGGGCGCGTGCTGCCGATGACGGCCTCGGGTCTGGAATACTTCGTGGACGTGATGGTCGAGGTCTCCCTGCAGGAGCGCGACGGCGAGATCGTGCGCGTCTTCCAGGTCGTCAAGTCGAACAGCCCCGCCTTCGAGGTCGGCTTCGAGCTGACGGGCAGCGTCACCTTCTCGGACTTCCTCGGGCACATGAAGCGCGAGCACGGCGGCGACCTGCCCATGGAAGCGCCGAAGCCCGCGGCCGTGCCCGAGACGATTGAGGAGAAGCAGCCGCTCACCCTCGTCCAGCCGCAGATGACCGTGCAGGAACTGGTCGAAAAGGCCGAGCGCCTCGGCTTCAAGCAGGCCGACGTGGTGACGGGCGCGCGCGTCTACCACAACCAGCCGAACATCTACCGCCTCAACCCCGAGCAGGTCGCAGACCTCGACCGCCGCATGACCGCCCGCGCCGAGCGCGTCAAGATGGCGCAGCCCGAGTCCGAAGAGGAGAAGCCCGCCGCCGCACGCGCGCAGGCCGCACGCAACCTCAAGCGAGCCTGAAGAGGCGTGAACCGTAAACCGTGACAAGAGGAGAAACATTCCTTCTTGTCACGGTTTACGGTTTACGGTTCACGCCTTTTGCCTTCCCCCTCTGGCCTGCCTATAATCCGTCCGTACCCAATCCCCTCTAACCGAAACTCCCCCGAGCATTTCGGGCCTGCGTCCGCGCGCGGGCGTGCCCGTGGCCGCAATTTCATTTCATTGGGAGAACTGATGGCGACAAAGTCGAACAAGCAGGGTGCGAAGAAGGGCGGGGCGAAGTCGGGCAAGAAGGGCGCGGCGAAAAAGTCCGCGTCGAAGTCCGCGGCGGAGTCCGCGGCGGAGAAGTTGGCCGCACTGCGCGGGGCGCCTCCGCCGCGCGTGTTGGAGGAGCCCGGGTCGCCGATGCCGGCGCAGCATTTGGAGAAGCCGGGCATCGAGGCGGAGCTGAAGTTGAAGCCGCGTTACGAGGCGCCGCACTACAGGGGCTCGGGCAAGTTGGAGCACAGGGCCGCGCTCATCACGGGCGGCGACTCGGGGATCGGCCGAGCCGTGGCCGTCCTCTTCGCGCGCGAGGGCGCAGACGTGGGGATCGTCTATCTGCCCGAGGAGCAGGTGGACGCCGAAGAGACGCGCGCGGCCGTCGAGGCCGAGGGGCGGCGCGCGCTGCTCATCCCCGGCGACGTGCGCGAGTCGGACTTCTGCCGCGAGGCAGTGGAGCGCACGGTGAAAGAGTTCGGCAAGCTCGACATCCTCGTCAACAACGCGGCCTTCCAGCAGCACCAGAAGACGATTGAAGACGTGTCGGACGAGCAGTTCGACCGGACTTTCAAGACGAACATCTACGGCTACTTCTACCTGGCGAAGGCGGCGCTGCGGCACATGACCGAGGGCGCTTGTATCATCAACACGGGCTCGATCACGGGGCTCGAAGGGAGCAAAGAGCTGCTCGACTACTCGGCGACGAAAGGCGCCATCCACGCCTTCACCAAGTCGCTCGCGCAGAACCTCGTCGAGCGCCGCATCCGCGTCAACTGCGTCGCGCCCGGCCCGGTCTGGACGCCGCTCAACCCCGCGGACAAGGAGGCCAAGGAGGTCGCGAAGTTCGGGGCCGACACGCCTTTCAAGCGGCCGGCGCAGCCCGAAGAGATGGCCCCGGCCTACGTCTTCTTCGCGTCCGAGGCGGACTCCAGCTACATCACCGGCGAGGTCTTGACGCTCCTCGGCGGCGACACGACGGCCGGATGAAAAAGGGTGTCGGGTCTTAGGTGTTGGGTGTTGGTTTAGAACCGCTTCTTTTACCCAACACCTAACACCTAACACCCGACACCCATTCACTAACACGGAGGGACACATGTCAGACAAGGACAGGCAGAAGAAGGACGGCGAGCGGAAGGACAAGAAGAACCAGCGGATGCGCGAGCGCGAGAACGAGGTGGTGCAGGAGGCGACCGCGCCGCAGCAGGTGCGCGACGTATCGAACCTGACCGACGCGCAGCCCGGCCCGGCCGACACGCGCGAGGGCGGCAACGACGGCCGCTGACGCTTCAGGAGGGAGGTAAGTCGAGATGACAGACCCCGTGCGAACCGACGAGAAGAAGTGCGCGCACCAGACCTGCACCTGCATGGTCGAGGGCGAGCGCAGGTTTTGCAGCGACTACTGCGAGGACGCGAACGACTCCGACCCGACCTCCGTCTGCACCTGCGACCACCCGGGCTGCAAGTCGAACCGTTGACGCGCAGCAGGAATAAATTAACAGGGGGGGGTGGGTGCTGGGTGTTGGGTAAGAGACGGTTCTTACCCAACACCCAACACCCAGCACCCAGCACCCAGCCCCCCCCTGTTTGACACACGCGCCGCGCGTCGTAAAATCCATCTGCCCGAACAAGCCAACTCAGCCGAAGGAAGCAGACGAGCGATGACCTACGTGGTGACAGAGGATTGCGTGGACTGCAAGTACACC
>DAIRFV010000257.1:0-8893 GCA_036794905.1 Pyrinomonadaceae bacterium
TAAAACCCAGCACCCAACACCCAAAACCCAGCACCCTTCAAACATTGCGGGGTGCGGAATTCGGGATTGATTAACTCTTTACTAGGGTGTCATTCGCGGAAGGCCGGGAATCCGGGGGTTATTTATGGAAGACTTTTTCGGGGAGCGGGGGCTGGAGCCGGTCGAGCGGCGGGCACTCCCGCGCGTGGTCGGGCCGCAGAAACTGGTGGCGGCCGTGGACAATCTGACGCGCCACGAGATGCTCGGGACGGCCGAGGTCGCGGACTTCAGTTGTCTGGGGCTGTCGCTCAGGAACCTGCCGGGCGACCCCGTCGCGGCCGCGGGCGACCTGCTCTGGGTGTCGCTCATCGCGGAGGAGGGCATCATCCCGCTGACGGCCAAGCTCGTCCACATCAAACGCAACGGCCTCTACGGCCTCCGCATCGACACCCCGTCGGCCGCCGGCCAGCACTTCCTGCTCCGTCTCTACGACCGCGTCTCCCTCCAGGCGCCGGCCGCACGCCCGCTCGACGCCGCATAGAGACTTTCAAAAAATAAACCACGGAGACGCGGAGACACGGCTGAGAGTTAAATGCTCTTAGCCGTGTCTCCGCGTCTCCGTTGAAAAAGTGGTCGAGGGCTACCGGGCGATGTCGATGCTCTCGCGGACGGCCGGGTAGCACTCGCAGGCGGCGGCTTCGAGCGCCTCGCGGTCGGTGATGCTGATGCGGCCGCGCGTGTAGTCGATGACGCCGCGGTCGCGCAGCAGCGTGGCGGCGCTCGTCACGCCCGCGCGGCGCGTGCCGAGGTGGCGTGAGATGCGCTCGTGCGTCAGCGCCAGCGGCTGGTCGCTCGCGCGGTCGTGCGCCATCAGCAGCCACGTGCACAGGCGCTCCTCGACGCGGTGGTTGCCGTTGCAGACGGCGCGGCGCGAGAGCAGCGCGATGCGGGCGGCCGCGTACTTGACGAGCACCTGCTGGAAGGCCCCGCCGCGCGCGAACTCCTGGCGCAGCACGTCCACGCGCGCGCGCAGCGCGCTCCCCGAGAGCGTCACCTCGGACATGTAGGACGGCGGCGGGACGTTGAAGACCGCCGACAGCCCCGTCATGCCCTCGCGCCCGACCATGTCCGCCTCGGTTATCCCGCCCTCGGCGAGGACGTGGAGGTGCGAGACGACGGCCGTCTCCGGGAAGTAGGCGTAGCGCATCTCCGCGTCGAGCTTGTAGAGCACCTCGCCGGCCGTGAGCGAGACCGGTTCGAGGTGAGGGAAGAGGCGCGAGAAGTCCTCCGCGGGCAGAGCGCTCAGGAGCCTGTTGGCGAGCAGCAGGTTCAACGCTTCGCCCTCCCCGCGCCGCACGTCCCGGCCCAAGCCGGGCGACGCGGGGAGCGGGCGTTTGGGCGCGCCGTCGGGCGTGACGCCCGGCGCCGGTCGCGTGTCGTGCGGCTGCTTGCGGATGTAGCCGTCGGTATTTCCTATTTCATTCTCCATAACCATTCTCCGGGGCTTCTGGCCCATCTGGCGAGGGGTGTGTCGTGTCTCCGGCGAGAGACAGGCGGAGGGTCAGGGCGCCCTCCGGATGTGGACGAGGATGGACCTGGTCACGTCCACGTCGGAACACTCGCGTATGCGCGCGAGCAGCACCCGGACGAGCAGCGGGCCGTCCTCGTAGTCGCAGGTGAAGTCCACGCTGTGCGAGGGCTGCGACCCCCGGCTGAAGCCGTCGAGCTGGTTCCTGAATTCGGCGACGTTTCTGAAGGGCGCGACCTCGGTGTAGAAGTTCCGCCCCGTGTAGTCGGACGCGCCGCCCGACCGCGGCGCGCCGTCCGGCTCGAAGCGCATGTAGAGCACCGTGCCGGCCGTGTCGAGCTCGACGAGCCCGAACAGCTTCCGCGCGGGCGCGCCTTCCGCGCTCACGCCCGCCGCCACACCTCTAATGCTTTCGCCGATGCCTGACTGTGCCATCTGTTCCTCAAATCCCCGCTTGCTCAGGCCCGCTCGCCCGCGGAGGTGTCGGTTCAGGACGTTTTCGAGCAGCGCGATGTTGAAGGGCTTGACGACGTAGTCGTCGCAGCCCGCGTCGCGCGCGGCGGCCTGGTGCTGCGGCCCGGCGTGCCCCGAGAGAAAGACGATGGGGACGGTCGAGAGCGCGGGCAGGCCGCGCAGCCGCCGCGTGGCCGCGACGCCGTCGAGCAGCGGCAGCCCGCCGTCCATCAAAATCAGGTCGGGGCGCTCGCGCTCGGCCGCGGCCACGGCCTCGCGGCCGTCGCTGGCCTCGACGACCGCGAACCCGCGTTTCTCCAGGAGCAGGCGCAGCAGGGTGCGTGTGTCCTCGTGGTCTTCGGCCACGAGCACCTTCGCACCGCGCGCGCGCCCCGGCGAGAGCGCGTCGCTAACCAGTAGGGCTGACATGGCTTTTCTTACTCGGCTTCTTTGGGTATGAAGCGAACCGCCGGACTCCCCGCTCGTCTGGATGGGGAACCGCGAGCGTCGGGGCGAGGCACACGCCTCGCCCGAACCTGCCGGAACCGCGCTCTCGCAGGCGGTCGTGAATGCTGCCGCCGGCGCGAGCCCCTGCGAAAAATTGTTGGCGCCCTGCCTTAAGTCGGGTGAAGACAGGACGCCCACTCTTCCGGTGGACGCCTGGAGTGTCGCACGCCGGTCAGCGTTCGGAAATGAGGAAGATGGGAAAGGCGGGTAGGGAAAAACCCTAGGGGCGTAAACCGTCAACCGCCAACCGTGACAGGTGAGAACGGGTTTTCATCTTGTCACGGTTGACGGTTTACGTGTCCTGGAGCCAGCCCTGGAGCATGGCGTAGCGGACGATGTCGATGCGGCTGGTCATGTCGAGCTTGCGCATGGCGTTGGCCTTGTGGGCTTCGACGGTCTTGACGCTCAAAGTGAGGCGGGCGGCGATCTCCTTGTTGCTGTAGCCGAGCGCGATGAGGCGCAGCACCTCCGTCTCCCGGTCGCTGAGGTTGACCTCGGCGACCGACCCGCCCCCGGCCTTCCGGCCGAAGTAGCCCGAGAGCACCTTGCCCGCGATGGCCGGGTCGAGGTAGCTGCCGCCCGCGGCCACCGCCCGCACGGCCTGGAGCAGCACGGACGGGTCGCTCTGCTTGAGCACGTAGCCGGCCGCGCCGGCCTGTAGGAGCTGCTGCATGTAGGCGCGGTCGGTGTGGCGCGTGAGCGCGATGACGCGCACGCCCGGCTGCTCCTCGCCCAGTTTCTCGGTCGCGCGCAGGCCGTTCATCTCCGGCATCGAAACGTCCATCAAGACCACGTCGGGCGCGAGCTCGCGCGCGAGCCGGAGCGCCGCGCGGCCGTCGCCCGCCTCGCCGACGGTCTCCATGTCCGGCTGCGCGTCGAGCAGCAGGCGGACGCCCTGGCGCACCGTCACATGGTCTTCGGCCAGCAGGACGCGAATCTTACTCAACGCCGCACCCCCTTCCCGCGCTGCGCGTCCTCGGGGACGCGCGCGAAGACGGTCGTGCCCTTGCCGGGCTCGCTCTCGAACTCGACCGACCCGCCGAGGAGCGCCGCGCGCTCGCGCATCCCGACGAGCCCGAGCCCGCGGCCGCCGCCCCACTCCGCCGCCCCCGCGGCGTCGAAGCCGACGCCGTCGTCCTCGACGATGAGCACGGCGTCCGGGCCGCGGCGTTCGAGGATGACCGAGACGCGCGCGGCCTGCGCGTGCTTGAAGACGTTGTTGAGCGCCTCCTGCGCGATGCGGTAGAGGCAGGTCTCGACCTCGGGCGGCAGGCGCGCGTCGCCTATCGAAGCGGCGTGGAACTCGGCCGGGATGTGGCAGTGTTTCGACCACTCCTCGACGTAGTTGGTGAGCGCCGCCCCGAGCCCGAGGTCGTCGAGCACCGTCGGCCGCATCTCCCACGCGAGGAAGTCCACGTCCTCGTCGAGGCGGCCGACCATCCGCTGCAACTCCTCCATCTCGGCGCACATCTCCACGTCTTCGCCGCAGCGCTCCTTGACCGTGTCGAGCCGGAGCCGGATGACCGTCAACTGCTGCCCCAACTGGTCGTGCAGGTCGCGCGAGATGCGGCGGCGCTCGTCCTCCTGCGCGGTGACGAGCTGGCCGACGAGGCTGCGCGCGAGCTCCTCGGTCGCGCGCCGCTCCTTCACCTCCGAGAGCATCGCCTCGACCGACAGGCGCAGCTCTTCGGTGCGCTCGGCGACGCGGCGCTCCAGCTCGTCGTGCGCGCGGCGCAGCTCGTCCTCGGCGCGCTTCTGCTGCGTGAGGTCGCGCGCCACCTTGACGAAGCCCGAGCCGGGCGCGTCGCCGAGCGGCGTGAGCATCCCCGAGGCGTAGAAGCGCGAGCCGTCCTTGCGCATGTGCCAGCGCTCGTCGGCCGCGCGCCCGTGCTCGCGCGCCTGCCGCATCTCGGCCTCGGGGACGCCCTGCCGCCTGTCCTCGGGCGTGAAGATGAGTGCCGTGTGCTGGCCGACGGCCTCGTCCGCCGTGTAGCCGAAGGTGCGCTCGGCGCCGACGTTCCAACTGTCGATGAGCCCCCCGGCGTCCGTCGAGAGGATGGCGTAGTCTTCGATGCTGTTGACGAGCAGGCGGGTGCGCTCCTCCGCCTCGCGGAGCGCCCCGTCGGCGAGCTTGCGCTCGGTGATGTCGATGAAGGTGATGACGACGCCGAGGATGCTGTCCTCGACCGTGCGGTAGGGCGAGACGCGCATCAGGTAAGGGTGGCCGTCGCGCGTCGAGACCTCGCGCTCGACTGTGTGCAGCCGTTCGAGCACGGCCTCGACGTCGGGCGTCAGCGCGCCCACGTCGATGTGGCTGGTGATGTCGGAGAGGGGGCGGCCGATGTCCGAGGGGAGGAGGTTGAAGACCTGGCGGGCGTGCGGCGTGTAGAGTTTGACCTTGAGCGAGCTGTCGAGGAAGACGGTGGCAAAGTTGGTCGCGCCGATCAGGTTCTGGAGGTCGTTGTTCGTCTGGCGCTGCTCTTCGATCTTGATCTTCAGCTCCTGGTTGACCGTCGTCAGCTCCTCGTTGAGCGACTGCAACTCCTCCTTCGAGGTCTCCAGCTCCTCGCCCGTCGAGCGCAGCTCCTCGTTCGTCGCCTGAAGCTCTTCGTTCGCGGCGCGCAGCTCCTCGTGCTGCGCCTCGAACTGCTCGACGGTCGCGCGGAGCTGCGCCTTGACGCGCGTCAGCTCCTCTTCGAGCTGGCGCGCGGCGGGCTCCGCCGTGCGGACGACCTCGGCGGGGGCCGTGGGGCCTTCGGCGGCGGGCGCGAAGACGACGAGGAAGAAGCCGCGCGCCGTGTCCTCGGCGCCGACGACGGGGCGCACGACGAGCCTGACGACCTCGGTGCGGTCGCCGACGCGCACGGCGACGGGCGGCACCTCGACGCTCGCCCCGCGCTGCGAGGCGTGGAAGAGGGCGCCGCGCAGTTCGAGCCGCAGCTCGGGGCGCGCGGCCGCGAGCAGGTTGTGCGTGGGCTCGCCGCCGGGCAGCACGATGTAGCGGCCGGCCGACTCGGAGAGGTGGACGATGTCGTACTCGGCGTTGACGAGCACCGACGGCGGCGCGTACATCTCCAGCAAACGCTGGTGCAGGTCGAGGTAGGAGAAGCGTTCCTGCGCGCGCCGCTCGTGCAAGGCGTCCTCGCGGGCGACGGGGAAACTCGGGGCGGCGGGGTACGGCGACGATATCGGGGGCAGTTGCAGCCCGACGCGCGGCGCGGTCATGCGCGCCTGGAAGATGTGCGCCTCCTTGTCCACGGCGACGAAGATGTCCGAGTGTTCGCCGGCCGTCTCCGACGCCCCGAGGAAGAGGTAGCCGCCGGGGTTCAGGGCGAAGCGGACGATGCCCACGGCCTTCTCCTGCCCCGTGCGGTCGAGGTAGATGAGGAGGTTGCGGCAGGTGACGAGGTCGATGTGCGAGAAGGGCGGGTCTTTGAGCAGGTTGTGATGGGCGAAGAGCACCATCTCGCGCAGCTCGCGGCGGACGCTGTAGCCGTCGCGCACCTTGGTGAAGAAGCGGCGCAGGCGCTCGGGCGACACGTCGGCCGCGTCGTTGAGGGTGTAGTAGCCGGCGCGGGCGACCCGGATGGCGTCCTCGTCAATGTCCGAGGCGAAGACCTGGACGGCCGGCGGGGTGTCGAGCGTCGCGGCGTACTCGGCCAGCAGCATCGCCACCGAGTACGCCTCCTCGCCCGTGGCGCAGCCCGCCACCCAGACGCGCACGTACCCGCCCGGCCCCTTCTCCTCGAAGAGCTTCGGGATGACGTTCGCCTCCAGCGAGTCGAAGGCCGCGCGGTCGCGGAAGAAGTTCGTCACGCTGATGAGCATGTCCTTGAGGAGGGCGCGCGCCTCCTCCGGGTGCTCGCGGAGGTAGTGCGCGTACGCGGTAACGTCCGCGACCTGCGTGACGCCGATGCGGCGCTCGATGCGGCGGCGCACCGTGGGGCGCTTGTAGTTGGTGAAGTCATGCCCCGTGCGGAGCCGGAGCTGCGTGAGGATGGCGGCGACGGCCGGCTCCTCCCGCCGGCCGGTCTGGGACGTGGGGCCGGCGGCCCCGTCCGCGTTGAAGAACCTGAGCGTGTCGCGGTAGCCGACGAGGCGCGCGGGCATCTCGGCGACGGGGAGCACGTAGTCAACCAGACCCGTCGCGATGGAGTTGCGCGGCATGTCCTGGTACTCGGCCTCGTTCGGGCTCTGCACGACGGCCACGCCGCCGCGCTCCTTCACCCGCTTCAGACCCATCGAGCCGTTGGCGCCCGTGCCCGAGAGCACGACGCAGGCGGCGCGCGCGCCGTGCGATTCGGCCAGCGTGCGGAAGAAGATGTCCACGGGCGCGCGCCGCTCCTCGACGCGCATCACGTCGGAGAGCATGAGCATCCCGTCGCGCATCGCGAGGCTCTTGTTGGGCGGGATGACGTAGACGCGGTCGGGCTCGACCCTGACCCCCTCGTTGACCTGCCTGACCGGCATCGGCGTGCTCTGCTGCAAGACCTCGGCGAGCTGGCTGTCGTGGTCGGGCGAGAGGTGGAGGATGACGACGTAGGCCATCCCGCTCCCCGGCGGCACGTGCCGGAAGAACTCCCTGAGGGCGCGGATGCCGCCCGCCGACGCCCCGAGCCCGACGACCATGAAGCCGTTGCCCGCGCCCTCCGCGGCGCGCCCGTCGCCGTTCCCGTCGCCCCGACTCTTAAGGTCGCTCATGATTTCCCTTCGGTCTGCAAGCTGGACGGCGGGGCGCCGCTGCCGCCCTCTGTCGGGAGTCCTCGGCCACGTGCCGCTGGGGAGAATGACGTGATTAAAATAGTGCGATGCGTGCGGGCTCGGCCGCCCGCCGGGTCGAACTGTGTGGTCGAGTGTAGTCGAACGCGGACGGCCTGTATAGTCAAAGCCTTTCGGGGGGAGTGTATCCTTCACCCGTAAGCGAAAGCCGTGGATTCGGGCGCTCGTCGGCGGACTTCCCCGGCACGGTCTTCGTCGTCATGCACACCGCGCCCGACAGAAGGTCGCCGAGGCCGCCGACGCGCCCGCCGCGAACGTCTGAAGCCGTCGCAGGCTTAATCAAATGTTCTTCGCCTACCTGACGAGGCGGGAGATGAGGTCGTGGAGCTGCGTGGAGTCCTGCAAGTAGGTCACCCACTCGCCTTCGCCCTCGCGCACGTCCGTGCCTTCGAGGCCGTCGCCGTACTTCTCCGCGATGACGACGATGGGCGTCGAGCCGTCCAGCGGGTCGGACTGCCTGACGCGGCGCGCGGCCGCCAAAGTCTCCTCCGTCGTCTTGCCGATGAGGTAGATCAGAATCAGGTCGGCCCGCGCGCGCCCGGCCGCGAGCCAGTCGAGCGCCGACTCTTCGTCCACGGCCACGAGCACGTCGTGGCCGGCGCGGCGGAGGTTGTGCCGGATGATGGGTCGCGCGTCATCGTCCTCCTCAATCAACAGAATCGTCGCCATCGTCAATCACCCCTTGTTCGTTCGGCTTGAGACATTTTTAGTGCGGGGAAGGATGTGTTAATAATCTACACGACCGTGACCTCGTTGAAAACCCGCCTGCGCGAGCGGCGGGAGGAGTAACCCGCCGATGTCAACTAATACGCAGGATCGCTTCGCCTTAAACAGACTGCTGGGGCTGCTGCCCGCCGCGGAACTCGAACAATTCAGGCGGCAGGCCGAGGTCGTCGTGCTCCGCCACGGCCATCACGTCATCGTCCCCGACGAGCCGATCCCCGACGTTTACTTCCCGCTGACCTGCCTGCTCTCGCTGGTGACGACGATGGAGGACGGCGCGACCGTCGAGTCGAGCACCATCGGCCGCGAGGGCATGTCGGGCATCCCCGTCGTCCTTAACGCGGGGCAGACGACGATGCCGACCTTCTGCCAGATTCCCGGCGAGGCCGCGCGGGTCAAGTCCGAACACGTCCGCGACCTCTACGAGCGCAACCCGGAGGCGCGAAAACTCTTCAACCGCTACGTCCACACCGTCGTCGTCGTCGGGTCGCAGTCGGCGGCCTGCAACGCGCTGCACCGCGTCGAGGCGCGCATGTGCCGCTGGCTCCTGATGTCGAGCGACGGCATCGGCTGCGACGAGGTGAACCTGACGCAGGAGTACCTCGCGGCCATGCTCGGCGTGCGCCGCCCCGGCGTGACCGAGGTCGCGGGCAAGCTCCGCTCCGAAGGGCTCATCGACTACAGCCGCGGCCTGATTCGCATCCTCGACCGCGCGGGGATGGAGCGCCGCGCCTGCGAGTGCTACGGGCGCGTCAGGGGCGAGTACGAGCGCCTCTTCGGCGGCGCCTGATTTCACACACGAACGCGGGCCCGTCGCCCGAGGACGATGCAGGACGAACCGACCCGACCAACACCCCCCGGGGACATCCAGCGGGCGCTGCGCGAGAGCGAGGAGCGCTACCGCGCCTTCATCGCCAACAGCTC
>DAIRFV010000258.1:0-8869 GCA_036794905.1 Pyrinomonadaceae bacterium
ACCCAACACCCAACACCCTCGCTCCGCTACCGGGCCGTTGCGAGCACGGCGTCGCGGCGGCGGCGCGCGAAGTCGAAGAGCGCGGGCTGCTGCGTGCGCGTCGGCTGGCCGGAGACTTTGACCTTGAGGCCGCGCCCGCCGTCGGGGAAGACGACGACGCGCGCCTGCCCGTCGCCGCTGAGCGAGGCGGCGTGGGCGGCGTCGGCCGCGGCCTTCATCTCGGCGAGCTTCCGCTCGACCTCGGCGTGGAGCGAGGGCACGCGCTCGACGCCGTAGGCGAGCCACTCGGCGACGGTGATGCGCGCGTCCTTCGGCCTGAAGTCTGCGCGCGCCGACTCGAGGCCGTCGCGCGTGAGCGCGTAGGTCAGGAGCCCCTGCTCGATGAGCCCGCTCTCCAGCGCGATGTCGTCGGCCTGCGTCGAGGTCAGGATTCGCATCCCCTTGTCGTAGGAGAGCTGCCCCAGACCCCGGCTCCCCATCGGCCCCGGCTTGAAGCCCTCGCCCTGCACGCTCGCCGCCGAGTGGCACGCGTCCACGACGAGAATCAGCTCGCCCGCGTCCACGTCCCGCAGCCACGCGCCCAGCTCGTCCGAAGAGATGGCGCGACCCAGAGCGTCGCGCATGTCTTTCGACGAGCCGGTGTCCGACGCGAAGAGGAAGAACTGGCCGCGCTCGTCGGCGTAGCCGTGGCTGGAGAAGGAGACGATGACGAGGTCTTCGGGCGTCGCGCGGCGGAGCTTGTCCGAGTGGGGGATTTCCTTCAAGACCTTCTCGTCAACCTTCCGACCGGCCAGCAGGTCGAGCACGGCCCTGAAGTTCTGTTTAGTCGCCGCCGTCTCTTTCACGACGCGCGGCGTACGCTTCCGGCCGCCCGCGGATTCGTAGTCGGAGATGAGCGGGACGCCGACGACCTCTTCATATTCGTCGCCCTCACGCACGCGCGCGGCGACGACCTCCTGCAAGCGGCGCGCGTCGTTGGCGGCGAAGCGCAAGTCCCAGGCCTCGTTCTCGTAGGCGTTGACGCCGACCGAGACGACGTAGGCGCGACCCTTCGCCGCCGCCAACGCCGCCGGGGGCTCGAAGCTCACGCGCGCGGTCGGGCTCTTCACGCGGTCTTCGTTGAAGGCGTAGGCCGTGAACTCGACCGGCCGCCGGCCGCCCTCCGCCGCGTCGCGCGCGCGCGGCAGGCGCACGTCTTCGAAGGTGAACGTGCCCTTGCCCGTCGCGGGGTCTGTCTTCAGCTCGCCGCCCTCCGCGGGCGCGTACGCGACGAGCTGGCCGCCGCGGAAGAGGCGCAGGTCGTAGACGCCCGACGCGTCCGGCGCGGGAGCGCCCGCGGGCTTCGACACTTCCACGGTCACGCGCGCGAACTCGGGCCGCCCCTTCTGCTGTTCGACCGACGTGATGTTCACGACGGGCTGCGCGCGGTTGACCTCGGCGATGGCGCGGACGGGCGCGAACCGCTCGCCCGAGAGGATGCGCGCGAGCAGGCGCGGCTCGTAGTAGTCGCGCATGAAGATTTCGAGCGGCAGGGGCTTCAAGGGGTTGTCGGGCGCGAGCCAGTGGACGCCCTGTATCTCGTCGAGGTCGGAGGCGTCGAAGCGACCCTCGGGGTCAACGACCACCCAGCTCCCGTCGGCGCGCGTGATGAAGCGGCACAGCTCTTTGCCGGTCGCTACTTCATAAACGCGCTCGAAGCCGTCGAGGCCGTAGGTGAGCAGCAGCCGCCCGTCGGGCGAGAAATCCCCGACCTCCTCCTGCGGGCCTTCGAGCTTGCGTAGGCCCTGGCCCGTCGGCACGTCCCAGATGGTCGCGCGCTCGCCGGGGCCACTGCCCGCGCCCGTGGCGATGAGGTCGCCCTTCGGCGACCACGCGAACGAGCCGACGCGGAAGCCCGGCCGCTTGAGCGTGTCGAGCGGCGAGCCCGCGTCCACGTCGTAGACCTTGACGAGCATCTGAGGGAGGTTGCCGCCGTTGTTCGACGTGGCGACGACGATGCGCCCGCCGTCGGGCGAGAGCGCGAGGTGCGACGCGTCGGTGTAAGCCTCGTCAGAGTCCACCTTGAACGAGCGCACGCGCCCGGGCTGCGCCGCGCGCCAGACGTGGACGCGCTGGACGGTCGTCGAGCCCGCCTCCTCGACGGTCTCCCACGCGGCGGCGCGACCGTCCGGGGTCATCACGAAGGTGCGTTCCATGTCGGCGAGCGGCAGCTCGACCGCGAGCTTCGTCTCCTTCCAGTCGCGCGTGCTCAAGGTGACGGTCTGCGGCTCGCCGTAGGCCGAGTCGCGGTAGAAGGTGACGGTGTCGAGCGGCGTGAAGCCGACGAACGTCCACTCGGCGTCCTTCGCCTCTTCGCCGGGGTCGAGACGGCCCTCGACGCGCGCGACGCGCTCGCCGGTCTGCGCGTCCCAGACTTCGCCGACCAACCCGGCGCCCGTGACGACGTGGCGCGCGTCCGGCGAGGTCGAGTGGTGCGAGACGAGGCGCCCGGCGGCGCGCCAGGTCGCCTCCTTGCCGCTCAGCATCCCGCGCGCGGAGAACGCGTCGCGCTCCGACGAGATGCCGAGCAGGTCGCCCGAAGCGGTGAAGCTGAAGCCCGACCCTTTGGAGTACGCGCCGGTCAGCCGGTGCAACTGCGCGCCCGACTTCACGTCCCAGACGCGCAGGAGGTGTTCGTCGTCGCCCCGCTCGTCGCCCTCGTCGGCGGTGACGAGCAGGCGGCCGTCGGGCGAGACGGCGAGCGCGTACAGCTCGTCGTGCCAGACCTGCCCCGGCATCGAGGAGATGCGGCCGGGTTGCAGCACGAGGAAGCGCGCGCTCCCGACTGACTTGCCTGACGCCTTCTCTTTGACGGTGACGAGCCCGTCCTTCGCCTGCGCGACGAAGCGGCCGCCCGGCGAGACCGCGTCGCGCGGCGGACGCAGTTCATATGACTCAAGCTCCTTGCCCGGCTTCGCGTGTCGCACGCGCGAGACGAGTCTTCCGCTGCGCGCGTCCCACGTCAGTTTGTAGGTCGTCCCCGTGACGACGACCTGCGCGCCGGACGCGTCGAAGGCGACGGGCGGACGGCCGCCCTCGTCCGGCGTGAAGAAGGGGTTGTCCGCGTGCGTCGCGAGCCACAGGCGCTTGCCCGTCCACAAGTCCCAGAGCCGCAGGTTCGGCCCGTTGCTCGTCGCGAGCAGACGGCCGTCCGCGGAAAAGGCGCCCCACAGCCAGCCGTCCACGTCCTGCGCGCCGGGGTCGCCCGTGTTCCCGGTCAGGCGGCGCACCTCGCGCCCGCTCGCGGCCTCCCACACGACCACGTCGCCGTTCCCGCCGTCGCCCGTCGCCACCAGACGCCCGTCGGGCGAGAAGAGGATGAAGCCGTTCGACAGACGGTGCTGCCCCTGCTGCACGACGAGCCGCATCGGCTGCCTCGACGGCGCCGGCTTCGACGGCGCCGGGGCGGCCTTCGGCCGGCCGGACTTCTGCGCCGACGCCGCCGGGAGTTGGGTTGTCAGCAGTGCGAGCAGGAAGAGGGGGAGCAGGGAAAGGGGCCTGGTCATCTTTGACTCCGGGTTAAGGGTAGGTTGGGTGTCGGGTGCTGGGTGTTGGGTGTTGGGTGCTGGGTGCTGGGTGTTGGGTGCTGGGTGTTGGGTAGGACTCGGTTTTTAACCAAAACCCAGCACCCAACACCCAACACCCTCCCCTCATGCCTTCTCAAGGCCGGCGTACTTCTCGACGAGCTTCTTCTGGCCGAAGCCGGGGAAGCTCACGAGGAGCTTGGCGCCGTCGCCGACGCCCTCGCGGCGCAGGACGAGGCCGCGGCCGTACTTCGGGTGCTTGACGTGCGTGCCGGGGGCGAAGCCGGCGGCCGTCGATGAAGAGGACGTTGAAGATGATGCTGTCGAGCGTCCGCCGGCCGCGGCGGGGCGCGGCTGCGTCGGCGGGGCGGGCGGCGGTTGGCGGCGCGTGTCGGCGGAAGCGTTTCGGCGTATCTGGTCGCCGCGCTGTCGGAAGAACTCGGCGATGGAGTCGGCGCTGTCGTAGGTCTTGCCCTCGAAGCGTTTCTCGGGTCGCGCCGTCTCCCCGCGCAAGACGCGCGCCGCGTGGCGCGACTCCAGGGCCGAGGAGCTGCGCGCGAACGAGAGCCAGGAGGCGCCGCGCGAGAGGTCTTCGATGGCTTCGAGCGGCATCTCGTTGAGGAACTGCGAAGGCTCCGAGGCCATCTCCTCGCCGTAGACGCGCCGCCGCATCGCGTGCGAGACGTAGAGGTGGCGCTCGGCGCGCGTGATGGCGACGTAGCAGAGGCGGCGCTCCTCCTCCATCTCCGCCTGGTCGGCCGCCGAGCGCGAGTGCGGGAAGAGGCCGTCCTCCATGCCGACGATGAAGACGACGGGGAACTCAAGCCCCTTGGCCGAGTGCATCGTCATCAGGGTCACGGGCGCGTCGCCTTGATATTGATCCGTGTCTGAGACGAGCGCGGCGGCGTCGATGAAGTCG
Organism: Pyrinomonadaceae bacterium; assembly: GCA_036794905.1. Lineage (GTDB taxonomy): Bacteria > Acidobacteriota > Blastocatellia > Pyrinomonadales > Pyrinomonadaceae > QHXN01. Next base: position 4,483 of record DAIRFV010000258.1, read on the forward strand.
CGCAGGCCGCCGCCCTCGTCCTTGTCGTAATCGACGGCGGCGTTGACCAGCTCCTCAAGGTTCTCGATCCGGCTCTGGGCCTCGTCCGAGTTCTCGGCCTTGAGCGCGTCGGCGTAGCCGGTGTCGAGGATGGCGGCCTTGACGACCTCGGAGGCCGGCTCCTTCTGCGCGCGCGCGACGAGCCCCTCGATGATGGCCTGAAACTTCCTGAGCGACGCGACGGCGCGCGGGCTGAAGCCCTCGGGCTGCTCGCTGATGATGGCGATGGTCTCCCAGAGCGAGACGTTGTAGTCCTTCGCGCGGCGGTCTAGTTCGTCGAGCGTCTGCTTGCCGAGTCCGCGCGTCGGCGTGTTGACGACGCGCAGCAGCGCGATCGAGTCGTGCGGGTTGAGGGCGAGCTTGAGGTACGAGACGATGTCGCGCACCTCGGCGCGCTCGTAGAAGGAGAAGCCGCCGACGATGTTGTAGCCGAGCCCCGCCCGCCGCAACGCCTCTTCGAAGACGCGCGACTGCGCGTTGGTGCGGTAGAGCACGGCGGCGCGCGACTCGCGGTCGAGGCGCCGGTGCTCCTCGATCTTGGCGGCGACGAAGCGCGCCTCGCCCTCGGCGTCGAGCGCCTGGTAGTAACGAATCGGGGCGCCCGCGGGGTTGGCCGTCCAGAGCGTCTTCTCCTTGCGCTCGGTGTTGTGCTTGATGACGGCGTCGGCCGCGTCGAGGATGGTCTGCGTCGAGCGGTAGTTCTGCTCCAACTTGATGGTGCGCGCCTCGGGGTAGTGCTGCTCGAAGTTGAGGATGTTCGAGATGTCCGCGCCGCGCCAGCGGTAGATGCTCTGACTCTCGTCGCCGACGACGCAGATGTTGTGCTGCTTCTGCGTGAGGTAGTTGATGAGGGCGAACTGCAAGGCGTTCGTGTCCTGGTACTCGTCCACGAGGATGTAGCGGAAGCGCTCGTTGTAGTAGGCGCGCACGTCCTCGCGTTTGCGCAGGAGGCGGACGGTCAGGATGAGCAGGTCGTCGAAGTCTACGGCGTTGTTGTTGACGAGCCGCTCCTCATACAGCTTGAAGACGCGCGCAATCGCCGTGCGCTTCTCGTCGTGACTTTCGGCGCGGGCGGCGTACATCTCGGCGTCGAGGCCGGAGTTCTTGGCGCGGCTGATGGCCGACTGCGTCTGGCGCGGGGCGAGCCGCTGGTCGTCGTAGCCGAGGTCTTTGATGCAGGCCTTGACGACGCGCAAGGAGTCGTCCTGGTCGTAGATGGTGAAGGAGCGCGTGTAGCCCTCCTCCAGCTTCTCGATGTCGCGCCGCAGCAGCCGCACGCACAGGGAGTGGAAGGTCGAGACGAGCGGCGCGCTCTCGCGCCGCTGGTCGGCGAGCAGGCGCGTGACGCGCTCGCGCATCTCCTGCGCGGCCTTGTTCGTGAAGGTGACGGCGAGGATGTTGTGCGGCGCGACGTGGCGCTCGGTGATGAGGTACGCGATGCGCACCGTGATGACGCGCGTCTTCCCCGAGCCCGCGCCCGCCAGGATGAGCAGCGGCCCCTCGGTCGCCTCGACCGCCTCGCGCTGCCGCTCGTTGAGAGATGAGAGTAAGTCCATAGAAGAAGTAGTCAGGAGACAGTGGTCAGCAGTCAGTAGCAAAACCGTAATCGCTCGTACCGTGCGGTTGTCATCGTCAACATTAGCAAGGCGGAGCCCTACTGGCTACCGACTACTGACTACTGTCTACTTTATCAATTTCTGAATCGCCTTGAACTGCTCGTGGCGCGCGTCGCGGAGGAGTTCGAAGAGCGCCAGCTCGGTCGAGGAGGGGAGCGCGCCGGAGCGGAACATCTTGTCGAGCCCCGCCTGCCGGTTCTGCGCCGTGCGCGACGAGACGCAGTCGGTGAGGAGGTGCACCTGGTAGCCGCGCGCGAGCAGGTCGTGCGCCGTCTGGTTGACGCAGACGTGCGCCTCGATGCCGCAGAGCAGAATCTGCCGCGCGCCCGCCGCTTCGAGCCGCGCGACGAACTCCTGCGCGCCGCAGGAGCTGAAGGCGGTCTTCTCGACGGGCTCGAAGCCTTCGGGGAGGACGGCGGCGAGCTCCCCGGCCGTGCGCCCCAGGCCCTTCGGGTACTGCTCTGTGACGACCACGGCCACGTCCAGCAGGCGCGCGGCGTGCGCGACCAGCGCGCAGCGCGCGGCCACCTCCGAGAAGTCCCGGAGGTGCTGGCGGAAAGCCTCCTGCACGTCGATGACGGCCAGCGCCGTCCGCCGCGCGTCGAGCGTGTTCTCGTGTGGCATCTGGTAAAAACCCCCTCGTCAGTCCGACCATTTAAGCACGACGAGGAGACGCGGACAAAACAGCGACCGCCTTAAGACAAATTAACCACAGAGACACGGAGGCACAGCTTTAAAGCACTATGTCTGTAAAGCTGTGCCTCCGTGTCTCTGTGGTTAAATTATTTTCGACTTTAGAACTTGCCCGCGGCGCGCTTGGCGGCTTCGTTGATGGCTTTGAGGCGGGCGACCTTCTCCTCAAACGTCTCGCCGGGCTTGGGCTGGAGCTCAGGCGGAACCTTGAAGCCGCCGGCGCCCTTCTTCTTCGGCTGGGCCTCTGCGGCGGCGGGCGCGGCGGCCTCCGCCTTGGGCCGCTCGTCTTTGGGCGCGGCGGGCGTCAGCTCGGTGGAGGCTTCCGGCGCGAGGTCTGCGACGGTCTCGGCCCCGGCGGCGGGCGAGGCCGTGGCGGCCGTCGGGCTCAGGGGTGCGGCCGAAGCCTGACCCGTGGCGGCCTGCGCCTCCGCGGCCGGCCTGTGCGCGTCGGCGGCGGGCGAGGAGTCTGCCGCGGGCTTCGCCTCTGCCGCGGGCTTCGCCTCCGCGGCGGGCTTCGGGGGCGGGGCGGGTTTCGCCGCCGCCGCCGCGGGCTGCGGGGCCGCGATTCGTTTCGGCTTCGGCTCGCCGCGCCACGCGGGCGTCGGGTATTCGTAGGCGGGGAGCGTGCCGCCCGCGGCGCGCAGGATGGCGGCGAGGTCGCGCTCGACGTAGCGCGTCTGCTTCGAGGCGTCGCGCACGTGCCCCATCGGCGGCCCCATGTAGAGCGCGCCGCACGCCTGGCAGCGGTGGAGCGTGTCGTCGCCGCGCAGGAAGACGCGCGAAGGGTGCTGCGTGTTGACCTCCTTGAGGTGGCCGTTGCAGAGTTTGCCCTTCTCGTTCTTCTCGTTGCACACGGTCTGCCCCGGCAGGAAGCGCTTCGGGCGGCCGGGCTTCGTCTCCTGCTGCTCGGTCGGCGCCTGCTTCGCTACGCCCGCGGGGCTCTTCGTCTGTTCGGCTTCGCTCGACATAAGGTTCGGGGTCGGCTTCCTTCTCTTTATCAGTTTTAAGAAAGGCGCGGGTCTGCGGGCGCCGGCGGCGCCCTGTTGGAACCGAATCTTACGCGCGAGCGGCGGGGAAGTAAAGGAAGTAGTCAGGAGTCGGTAGACAGTAGTCAGTAGCGCTCCGCGTCGGGGTTGTTGAGGATGACGGCCGCACGGTTCGAGCGACGATTGTCTTTCTACCGGCTACTGACTACTGACTCCTGTTAAGATTCGGCCATGCTGAAGAGTCTTGTGGGTCGTGTGTGGCGCGGGTCGCCGCGGTTCGTGAAGAGGGCGGGCGTGTGGCTGACGCAGCCGCGCTTCGCGGTGACGGCCGGGGCCGTCGTGTCGGACGAGCGTGGGCGCGTGCTGCTGCTCCGGCACGTGCTGCGCCGCGGGAGCGGGTGGGGCGTCCCCGGCGGCTTCCTCAAGGCGTCCGAGCAGCCCGAGGCGGCCGTCCGCCGCGAGCTGCGCGAGGAGACCGGGCTCGAACTCGACGGGGTCGAGCTGGCCTTCGTGCGCTCGCTCGAAGGCGTGCGCCAGGTCGAGATCATCTTCCGCTGCCGGATGCGCGCCGCGGCGCTCGAAGGGTTGGAGAAGGGCTTCGAGATCGACCGCGCTGAGTGGTTCGCGCGCGACGCGCTGCCGCGCGGGCTCTCCGCCGGCCAGCGCCGCCTCATCGAGCGCGTGCTCGGCGACGGGGCTGTAAACGCGCCCGAGTAGTGGTATGCTGGGGAAAAGTAGGCAGTAGACAGTAGGCAGTAGGAAAAACCCTCGTCGCTCGAACCGCGCGGTCGGCATCCTCGAACGTCAGCAGGGCGGAGCCTTTTGTCTACTGTCTACTGTCTACTGTCTACTGTCTACTTTCTTTTTCAGGAGAACGATGACGATGACGATGCCGCGACTGATACCAGAGCAGGACGAGGTGCTGGGGATGCTCAAGAAGACGGGGGCGTACCGCGAGGGGCACTTCGTCTACCCGTCGGGTCAGCACACGCCGCACTACTTCCAGATGCCGCTCGCCTTCCGCTACTACGACACGGCGCGCGTGCTGGCCGT
>DAIRFV010000516.1:0-2277 GCA_036794905.1 Pyrinomonadaceae bacterium
ACGCGCTGCTGCTGGCCGCCCGAGAGCTGCGAGGGGTAGTGCTTCATGCGGTGCGACATGCCGACCTTGAGGAGCGCCTCCTCGACGCGCTCGCGCCGCTCCTTCGCGCCCATGTCGCGGTAGGTCAGCGGCAGCTCGACGTTCTCGTAGACGTTGAGGTCGCCGATGAGGTTGAACGCCTGGAAGATGAAGCCGATCTCGCGGTTGCGGATGCGCGCGCGCTCCGAGAGCGAGAGGTTGGCGACCGGCGTCCCGTTGAGGATGTACTCGCCGTCGGTCGGCGAGTCGAGCAGGCCCAGGATGGAGAGCAGCGTTGACTTGCCGCAGCCCGACGGCCCCGCCATCGAGATGTACTCGCCCTTCTTGATGTCGAGGTGGATGCCGGAGAGCGCGTGCGTCTCGACCTCGTCCGTGTAGAAAACCTTGCGCACGCCGTCCAGCTTCACCAGCGGTTCGCTTGTAGCGCTCATCTCTTTTCCTTTCGTAAACCGTAAACCGTAAACGGTGACAAGTAGGGGAAACCGTCGAACTCGTTAACCGTAAACGGCGACAGGCGGAAAGCGGTTCCATCCCGTCACGGTTTACGGTTAACGGTTTACGGCCTTCTTCAATCCAGTCGGAGCCGGTCGACGCCGTCCCACTGCGAGGTGTCGGAGAGGATGACCGTGTCGCCCACGTTCAGGCCCTCGACGACCTCGACGTTGTTGACCGAGGTGCGGCCGAGCTTGACCTGCACGCGCGTCGCCTCGCGCCCGTCGGGGCCGAGGCGGAAGAGCGAGACGGTCGCCTGCCCGCCGCCGCCCGTCGCGGGGCGGCCGACGTAGAGCACGTCGTCCAGCCGCTCGAGTTCGATCGTGCCGTCCACGCTCAGGTCCACGCGGGCGCCCTGCGGCATCGGGCCTTCGAGGTCTACGTCCACGGTGAACGTGCCGTTGCGCGCCGCCGGGTCGATGCGCTGCACGCGGCCGGCGACGGTGCCGCCGCCGCGCGTGTCGATGACGGCGGGCTGGCCGATGGTGATGTCTTTAATCTGCGTCTCGGGAATCTGGAGCGCGGCCTTGAGGCTGGTGGGGTCTGCGACGCGCGCGATGTTGGTGCCGGGCACGATCTGCTGCCCGACCTCGACCGTCACCTCCTGGAGCACGCCCGCGGTGCCGGCCCGCACCTGGAGCGAGGCGACCTGCTCCTGGTTGAGGCGGAGCTGCGCGCGCAGCTGCTCGATGCGCGCCTGCTGCGCGGCGATCTGCGCGGCGACCTGCGACTTGTTCTGCTCGATGCGCTTGCGCTCGACCTCGACGCGGTTCGCCAACTGCTCGACGCGGACGCGCGAGACGCGCAGGGTGAGCGCCGCGACCAGGCCCTCTTTGGCCAGCTCCTCGTCGGCGTCGAGCTGAATCTTGGCCTGCTGGTACTCGGACTGAATCTGCGCGACGTTCGACTGCTGCGTCATGCGGTCGCTCTCAAGGCGCGACTTGAGGTTGTTCATGTCGGCCTCGGCCGACTTGATCTGGTACTGGACATCGACCGCGGCCTGCTGGAGCGTCGGGTTCGAGAGCGTGACGAGCACGGTGCCGGGGCCGACCGTCTCGCCGGGCTTGACGAACTTCTGCTCGACGCGCCCCTCGACGGGCGCGGCGATCTGCCGAATCTCCTCGGGGATGAGCGTGCCGAGGCCCCGCACGTTGCGGAGCATCTGGCCGCGCTTGACGGTGTCCGTCAGCACGGTCGAGCGCGAGACGCTCATCGCGGCCTTCGGCAGGCGCGAGAGCCCGTAGGTGATGAACCCGATGGCCAGCACGCCGAGCGTCGCGTACGCGATCAGCTTCACGCGCCGCCGGTTCTTCCTCTGGGGCCGCTTCACGTCCATCGTGTTGCGCGGCGCGTCGAAAGAGGCGCGCTTCACGTCCCCGGCGGGCGGGCGCTTCACGTCTTCCGCGGGGGGGCGCGGCACGTCCGTAGAGGTGCGTTTTACATCCATAGCAAGTTGCTTGACATCTCTCATAAGGGGTTGCTCTACATCCGCAGGAACAGTTCCACTCGCGCCACACCTCAACAAGCCCCGTACCACTGCCGCGCGCCGCCGCCGCCGCCCGTTTTTCAGGACTTTTCCCCGGAAGCGGACGCCGACGACGCCCCCCGGTGTCCGTTTCCGAAGACCGAAATCCCAAAATCGAAAAAGTGTGCGGCCCGGTGCGGGGCGCGCGCGCAACGCCGGGAGGAATATGTTCGGTCTAAAATCTAAACGCGCGTATTATTGGCGGAGGCCGCTTCTCCCTA
>DAIRFV010000259.1:0-8855 GCA_036794905.1 Pyrinomonadaceae bacterium
GCCCTCGGCGGCCCACGCGTCCGCGTTCTCGCCCATGTTCGAGGAGGGCGTGATCGGATAGATGGCGATGACTTCGTTGGTCTTGAAGGCGACGTAGGAGGCTGCCTCGTTGCCGTCGATGGTGACCTGCTTGCGCTGCATGGCTTTGTGTAATCTCCCCCAGACTCCCGAATTCGCGCTGAGTAATCTCACCCAGCGATTCCACCTTTTCAGCCGAAAACTGCCGGCGCACGGGCGTGATGCGAATCACATGCCGGGGGGGAGAAGGGTGTCGGGTGCTGGGTAAAAGACGGTTCTTCCCCAAAACCTAAAACCCAGCACCTAACACCCATTTCAATAATCCGCCAGGGCTTCGAGCGCGGGGCGGTTGTTGAGCTGGAGGAAGGCGCCTTTGACCTGGATGAGGTTGTCGTGTTTGAACTCGGTGAAGAGGCGCGTGACCGTCTCGCGCGAGGCGCCGATGAGCTGGCCGATCTCTTCGTGCGTGAGCGCGAGGCGGAGGCGGTCGGCCGGCGGGGCCTGGCCGCACGCGCCCCGCGCGTTGCCGACTTCGAGCAGGAAGCGCGCGAACTTGGCCGCGGCCGAGTGCGAGAGGCCGAGCAGGCGCACCTGTTCGAGCGCGGCGCTGTAGTTGCGCGCGAGCTGTTCGGCCGCGCGCAAGGAAGCCTCGGCGTTCGTCTCCAGGAAGCGCTTGAAGTCGGCCGCGCGGACGAAGTTGACCTGCGAGGGCTCAAGGGTCTCGCCCGTCACCTCGTAAGCGCCGCCCGAGAGCGTCGCGCACAGGCCGAGTATCTCGCCCGCGCGCGCGATGCGCGTGATGATGACGCGCGCGTCGCTCGACGTGGCCGAGAGCTTGACGCGCCCCGAGCAGAGGATGTAGACGCCGCGCCCCGGCTGGCCCTCGACGAAGAGCAGCGCGCCGCGCGGGTACAGGGTCGTGCACTTGACGCCTTCGAGCGCGCGCAGGGAGGGCTCGGGGAGTTTGCAGAAGGCGTGCGGCTCCCCGCGGCGGCAGCCCGCGCAGCTCTCGACGATCTCCAGCCCGTAGGGTGAATGCATAAAGACCTCCGGCCTCTCTCTCTCGAAAAGGGAAGGGTCGCCGTCGGCCGCTGTCCCCCGCGGGACCGGCGGCCGCGCCGCGAGGCGGCGACCCTTTGCCGGCTCCTTCGGCAACGCGCGTGCCGGCGCCCCGGACGACCTTTCGGGCGCCCGTCGGCCCACGCCGCGCGGCAATTTCACCCACGCGCCTGCGCAAAACCCCGCACACGTCACCGCCGCGCGGCGCGGCCGTCACAGACAGGGAGCATTCGGGATGTGAAATTTCAATGTTGAAATTCTTTTGGCGAGCCGCGCGCGGGCTGTGCTAAATTTCGTCCGCGAACCTGCCCAATCTTTCATGCCGGATGTTTCCGCAGGAGGGAACTCATGACGACTCTCTTCACGCGCGCGTGCGCACTCGCGCTGATGCTCTCGGCCGCGGCCGGCGCTCAGGCGCAGACGCCCGCCGCGCGCTTCAACGTTCAGGAGCTGCTCAAGATTCAGCGCGTCGCCGACCCGCAGCTCTCGCCCGACGGCCGCCTCGTCGCCTACCAGATCACGGTTCCGGACGTGGCCGCCAACCGCAACCGCACGCAGATCTTCATCATCCCCGTCTACGGGGGAGAGCCGAAGCAGTTGACGACGGGCGCGGCCTCCTCGACCTCGCCCCGCTGGTCGCCCGACGGCCGGCGGCTCGCCTTCATCACCGGCGGGCAGGTCTGGACGATGAGCCCCGACGGCACAGACCGCAAACAGGTGACGAACATCTCGACCGGCGCGAGCGACCCCGTCTGGTCGCCCGACGGCCGCCTGCTCGCCTTCGCCTCGGACGTGTACCCGGACTGCGCCGACGACGCGTGCAACCGCGCGCGCGACGAGGCGGCCGGGAAAAGCCCGGTCAAGGCTCACGTCGCCACGCGCCTCTTCGTGCGCCACTGGGTGGACTGGAAGGGCGCCAAGCGCACGCACGTCTTCGTCGCCCCGGCGGAGGGCGGCGCGGCGCGCGACGTGACGCCCGGCGACTGGGATGCCCCGACCTTCTCCGTCGGCGACCCCACGGGCTACGCCTTCTCGCCCGACTCGAAGGAGCTTGCGTTCGAGAGGAACACGGACAAGATCGAGTCGGCCTCGACGAACGTGGACGTCTTCGTCGTCGCGCTCTCGGGCGGCGAGGCTCGCAGACTCACCGGCGACAACAAGGGGGCCGACAGGACGCCGCGCTACTCTCCGGACGGGCGCTTCATCGCCTACCGCTCGCAGGCCACCGCCGGCTTCGAGAGCGACCGCTGGCGCCTCATGCTCTACGACCGGAAGGCCAACACGACGCGCGAGCTGCTGCCGAAGTTCGACGCCCACGTCGAGGACATAATCTTCGCGCAGGACGGCAGCTCGATCTACTTCCTCTCCGGCGAGCGCGGCGAGCACCCCGTCTTCAACGTGTCGGTGGCCGACGGCTCGGTGCGTAAACTGGTGGGCGGCTACAACGGCGAATTGCAGGTTTCGCGCGACGGCCGCTTCCTCGTCTTCACCCGCTCGGACGCCGCCAACGCGGCGGAGATTTACACGGATCGCATGGACGGCGTCGCGCCCCTCGACGGCAGCCCGAATCAGGCCGTGACCATCACGCACACGAACGACCTGCACCTGGCGCGCTTCGCGCTGCGGCCCGCGGAGGAACTGACGTGGGCGGGCGCGGGCGGCACGAAGGTCTCGGGCTGGCTGGTCAAGCCGACCGACTTCGACCCTGCGAAGAAGTACCCGCTCGTCGTGCTCGTCCACGGCGGGCCGCAGAGCGCCTGGAACAACAGTTGGAGCTACCGCTGGAACCCGCAGATTTACGCGGCCGCCGGGTACGTGGTCTTCCTGCCGAACCCGCGCGGCTCCGTCGGCTTCGGCCAGCAGTTCATGAACGAAATCTCGGGCGACTGGGGCGGGAAGGTCTACGAAGACCTCATGAACGGCGTCGCGATGGTCGCCGCGATGCCGTTCGTGGACAAGAACAACGTGGGGGCGGCCGGCGCCTCGTACGGCGGCTACATGGTCGCGTGGCTCCTCGGGCACAACGAACACCCGGCCGTGAAGTTCAAGGCGTTCGTCTGCCACGCGGGCGTCTTCAACCTCGAAAGCATGTACGGCGCGACCGAGGAGCTCTGGTTCCCCGAGTGGGAGTTCAAGGGGACGCCCTGGGACGCGCCCGAGCTTTACGCGAAGTGGTCGCCGCACCGCTTCGCCAAAAACTTCAAGACGCCGACGCTCGTCACGCACGGCGAGCTGGACTTCCGCGTGCCCCTCGATCAGGGGCTCCAACTCTTCACCTACCTGCAAAGGCAGGGCGTGGAGTCGAAGCTCCTCGTCTTCCCGGACGAGGGACACTGGATTCTCAAGCCGGGCAACTCGCAGTTGTGGCACACGACCGTCCTCGACTGGCTCGACACGCACCTGAAGCAGAAGGGGACTTGAGGCGCGGAAACGACCGAACATGCGTAAAGCGATTCGACTCTCACTCGTCTGCGCGCTGCTCGCCTGCGCCGCGGCGGCGCGCGCGCAGGAAGGGACTGCGGGCGGAACCCCCGCGCCGCTGCTGCGCTCTCGGCAGTTGATCGTGGTGACGACGCGCGGCTGGGACGACGTGCCGGGCGTCCTGCGCCGCTTCGAGCGGAAGGGGGCCAAGGGCGCGTGGGCGCAGGTCGGCCGCGAGGTGCCCGCGGCCGTCGGCAGGAACGGGCTCGGGTGGGGAGTCGGACTGATTGACGTGGGCGCGCCCGAGGGGCCTTCGAAGAAGGAGGGCGACGGCAAGGCCCCGGCCGGCGTCTTCGCGCTCGGCACCGCGTTCGGCTTCGCCCCGCGCGCAGAGGTCTCCTGGCTGCGCCTGCCCTACACGCCGCTGACGGACGCGGTCGAGTGCGTGGACGACACGGCGTCGAGCAACTACAACCTGATTGTTGACCGCGGCCGAGTCAACGCGGTTGACTGGAACAGTTCTGAGCGAATGCGCTCAATCGAGGGCTACCGCTGGGGGCTCGTCGTCAGGCACAACGCCGCCCCGCCCGTCGCCGGGCGCGGCTCCTGCATCTTCCTGCACGTCTGGGCGGGGCCGGGACGGGGCACCGCCGGCTGCACCGCGTTGGAGGAGGCGGGTCTCACGGAACTCCTCCGCTGGCTCGACCCGAAGAAACAGCCGCTGCTCGTCCAGCTCCCCGAATCGGAGTACGCGCGCCTGCGCAACGCCTGGCGACTGCCCGCTCTCGCCCTCGACAAATAAACGCCGCCGCCCGGCGGAGGCTGAAGGATTGCCAACCCCCCTCCGCCGGACGGCGAACGAACGGGCCGCAGGGCACCCGCCAGTGCCCTGCGGCCCCGCGCCGCAAGCCCGTCCCGACAGACGGGCCGCTCGGCGCGCCGGGGCGGTGCTTCCCTGCGCCGCCCCGGTTATCAATCTCAACTCCTGCATCTCTTCATGCCGTCTTCCGTCCTTCGACTCGAAGCCGTTCCGGCCGCGCCGGTGCCCACCCCACGCCGCGGGCTTAGCCCTGCTTGGGCTTGCGCGCGAGCAGTCGCGCGATGGTCTCGGCGAGCGCGGGCATGTCCTCGGGCTTACGCAGGAAGGCGCTGGCGCCCGCGCGGCGCGCCTCGCGCTCCACGTCGCCGCTGGCCGAGAGCATGATGACGGGCACGTGCTGCCGGTGCGGCAGCTCGCGCGCGCGGCTGACCAGCTCCAGCCCGTCCGCGCCCGGCAGTTGCTTGTCGATGATGAGGAGGTCGTAAGGCTCCGTGCCCTCGATCTCGCCGAGCGCCGCGAGGCCGTCCCCGTAGGTCGAGACGCGCCACCCCTCGCCCCTGAGCGTATCGCGCACGGCCGAGGCGACGAGCGCGTCGTCCTCCGCGTGGAGTATGTGCACGCCGCGCGTCGGCGCCTCCCGGTGGGGCTCGCGGAACATGAGGCTGCTGCGGCGCGGCTCGGCCGGGGTGCGCAGAGGGAGCAGCCGCCGGTGGCGGCTGTGGAGCATCGAATCCAGGCTCTGGCGCGTGAGGCCGAGCAACTGCGCCGCGCGCGAGACGACGCCGTCCGAGTCCCTGAGCGCACCCTCGATCAGGCGCCCCTCGTAACGCCTGACGGCCTCGCGGAAGGAGAAGCCCCCCCACGTGTCCGGCTCCGGCAGGACCCCGACGACGAACAGCACGCGGCGCGCGCTGGCGTACAGGCGGTTCCTGTCGGACGGGTGGCGCGAGTCGGCCAGCAGCGCGTCGGCGCGCTCGAAAGATTCGCCCAGATATTGCAGCGCGAGCCGCTCCCCCAACTCCTCGATGATCGTGAGCGCGGCCCGCCCCGCGCCCTTCAGGTCGCCCGCCGCCTCGGCCATGTCCGCCGCACGCAACAGCGCCTCCCCCGCCTGCTCGAACTGCCCCACGCGCGCCAGCGCCGTCCCCTGCGTCGTCAAAGCCTCCGCCAGCCGGGACTGCCCCCCGCCCTGCTCCAACGCCTGCACCGCCGCCCGCGCCAACTTCTCCGCCTCGACGATTCGCCCCTCCGCCAGAAAAACCCTCGCCCGCGTCTCGTCTATACCCGCTAAACGCGAAACGTCCTTCAGGCTGGTGAAGAGGGCCTGCGCCCTATCGAGATGCTCATGCGCTTCCACATACTTGCCGGCCGTGCAGAACAACATCCCCAGGTTGTTTTCGACACAACCCTGATAGCGCCGATGTCCCGCCCGCTCGAAGTGATAACTGGCCGCGGCGTATTCGATCAGCGCGCGACCTATGTAATCGCTTCGGTGCTCGACTGCTCCGAGGTCTCTCAGTACCGTGGCGAATTCATTATGGAATCTCCCTTTAATAGTGTGGTTGGTGCTTTTCTCAAGGAGGGGCGCGGCTGTAGTAAGAAGCCTCAACGCGTCGCTCAGGCGAAAAGTGACTTCCTCGACCATCGCGAGACGCAGGAGGGCTGCGGCTTTCAGGTCATCATCCTCGTCGGCTAAGCGAGCGAGAGCTTGGTGTAGAATTGCCCGCGCCTCGTCGAAAGCCCCTTCGCGCCAGTAGCAGTAACCAAGCTCGGTCTGCGCCTCCGCAAGCTTCTTTTCATCCTTCAGAGTCTCAAATTTATTAATGCTTACGCTCAGGAGATTCTTCGCCGATTCCTGCGCCCCCTCTATTTGCTTGACGCTACCAATCCATCCCGTCAAAGCGCCGCTGCGAAGTAACACTTCCGCCGCCGTGGCAGAACTCAACCCTTCCAAGACGGGGGGCTGCCCGACTTGAGACCATAGTCCGCTCATCGCTTCGCGCGCCGCATCGTAATTCCCGGTGTCTTCAAGCGTTTTTGCTACCTGGCAACGCAGCCGCGCTCTTTCCTCATGACTCAGGCTCGGGTCAGCTATTCGGTGAAGTAGGTCATGTACGGATGACATGTGAGGCACGCCTTTCTATGTGATAAATAGGTGAAGAATCTGCATTCAGCTCGGGCGCATCTAGTTATTAAAGAGACTTTTAAAGTCCGTTGTGCCGGCGTGATGCTCCAGTCACGCGGGCAGGGACGCCCTCCCGCCCCTACGGTCAAAACGTGCCGGGTTACTGCCGCCGCCGCCGCCGGCCGCAGGGGGGCGGCGGCACAATATGCGTGTGTTGAAGTCGAGCTACGGTCGGACGCCGGTTAGCCGGGGATGCGAGAAGCCGACGAGGAGGCGCCCAGGGGCAGAGAGTAAGCCCGCGCGCCGCGCCGTCGCAACAGAAATATCCTCCGCCCGGGAAAACCCGCGCGCGTATTTGCTGGATTTATGTTTTGCTGCAAAATTTGCAGCACCGCAAGCGCCTCTAAACCTACACTTTGCCGGCGCGAGACCCCTCCGAAACGCGCGCGCGCCGCCCTCCCGCCCGGCTCACGACGGCTCTGGAAACGGCTCGCGCGCCTGCGTGAATTTTCGCCGCCGCTGGGCGAAAGCCCGCACCTCACGAGTCGCGTCCGCGCGAAACCGCGGCGGCGGCCGGCGGGTACCAACCGGCACGCCTCTTGCGACCAGGGACGCACGGGCTCCGGCTCCACAGGCACATTCTTTTCAGAAGGAGGATCAGGCAGTGATCTCCGTTTCCACACACCGCTATCTAAGGATGTTCGTCGAGGCCGCCGTCTTCGCTCTGTTGACGTTCGTGGCCATCGCTTTACTCTCGGGCGGCGCACACGCGCAGACCGGGGCGCGCGCGCCGCAGCCGGCCGCGCAGCCCGCGCTCCCCGCCGCGCAAACGCCCGAGCCCCTCTACCGCGAGTACAGGGGCGTCCAGATCGGCATGTCCAAGGAGCAGGTGCGGCAGCGGCTCGGCACGCCGGGCGACGTGTCCGACCGTCAGGACTTCTTCAACCTCAACGGCTTCGAGTCGGCGCAAATCTTCTACGACACGCAGGCGCGCGTGTCGGCCGTCTCGGTCAACTACCTCGGCGAGGGCAGCGGCGCGCCGCCGCCCGAGAAGATCTTCGGCGCATCCGTCGAGGCGACCGCCGACGGCTCGATCCACAAGCTGATCCGGTACGAGCGCGCCGGGTACCTCGTCATCTACAGCCGCACGGGCGGCGACGCGCCGCCGCTCGTGACCGTGACGATGCAGAAGCTCGTCAACTGAGCGCGCGGGCACACGCGCCGCCCCGCGGCTGCGCCGGCCGAGTTAAACACAGAGGCGCAGGGGCACGGCCAAACGCTTTCGAGCCGTGCCCCTGTGCCTCTGTGTTTAGACGCTCACTCCCGCCGGGCACGGGTTCGGAATTTGAGCAAATCCGTGAAACGCACTACTATGGTAGCCTTGGAACCCAAGAGAGAACCCGGACGAAAACCCACTTTGGAGGGGAAGGATTTGCCATGAGCGCGACGAGCGACAGCAGCAGCAAAGAGACCCTGACCATCACCGACAACCGCACGGGCAAGCAGTACGAGTTGCCGATTACGGACGGCACCATCCGCGCGATGGACCTGCGCCAGATCAAGACCGACAGCTCGGAGGACTTCGGGCTGATGACCTACGACCCGGCGTTCATGAACACGGCCTCGTGCAAGAGCACCATCACCTACATCGACGGTGACCGCGGCGTCCTCGAATACCGCGGCTACCCCATCGAGCAGTTGGCCGAGCGGAGCAACTACCTCGAGGTCGCCTACCTCCTGCTCCACGGCGGTCTGCCCACCGAGGAGCAGCTGAAGCAGTGGACGTGGGACATCACCCACCACACCTTCATCAACGAGAACATCCGCAAGGTGCTCGACGGCTTCCACCACAGCGCGCACCCGATGGGGATGTTCGAGGCGATGGTGGCGGCGCTCTCGACCTTCTACCCCGAGTCGAAGAACATCCGCGACGAGGTCTGCCGCCGCAAGCAGATTCACCGCCTCATCGCGAAGGTGCCGACCATCGCCGCCTTCGCCTACCGCCACCGCGTCGGGCTCCCCATCTCGTACCCGGACAACGACCTCTCGTACGAGGGCAACTTCCTCAACATGATGTTCAAGACGACGGAGCTGAAGTACCGGCCGAACCCCGTCCTCGAACGCGCGCTCTCCGTCCTCTTCATCCTCCACGCCGACCACGAGCAGAACTGCTCGACCAACACGATGCGCTCTATCGGCTCGGCCGAGACCGACCCGTACTCGGCGCTCGCGGGCGCGGCGGCCGCGCTCTACGGCCCGCTCCACGGCGGCGCGAACGAGGCCGTGCTGAGGATGCTCAACGAGATCGGCTCCGTCGCACGCGTGCCCGAGTACGTCAAGCGCGTGAAGGCCGGCGAGTTCCGCCTGATGGGCTTCGGCCACCGCGTCTACAAGAACTACGACCCGCGCGCG
>DAIRFV010000517.1:0-2275 GCA_036794905.1 Pyrinomonadaceae bacterium
GCCGCGCCGAGCGCCCCGACCGTGAAGGTCAGCATGTTCGGGCAGCCCATCAGCAGCCCGAGACCTGCGACCGCGATGAAGACGTAGACGAGCACGCGGACGCCGCCCACGCGGTCGGCCAGCCAGCCGCCGACGGGGCGCATCAGCGTCGCCAGAAGGACGAAGCCGGCCGTGCGCGCGCCCGCGTCCGTGGGCGTCAGCCCGAAGAGGTCTTTCAGCAGCGTCGGCAGGTAGAGGCCGAGGGCGACGAAGCCGCCGAAGGTCAGGAAGTAGAAGAGCGAGAGCACCCAGGCCATGGGCTCGCGCCGCAGCACCGAGAGGTTTTCGGAAAGTGTCTTCGGCTTCGCGGTCGTCGCCGCGTCGCGCGCGAAGAGGTAGAAGACGACGCCCCACAGGAGCGCCAGCGCGGCGAAGGCGAAGAAGACGGGCCGCCAGTCGCCGCCGAAGGCGTATGCGGCCAGCACCGGCGCGCCGAAGACGGCTATGGACTGCCCGATGTTGCCCATGCCGTAGACGCCGAGCGCCGAGCCCTGCTTCTCGGCCGAGAACCACTTCGAGGTGAAGCCGACGCCGACGGGGAAGGTCGTGCCCGCCAGTCCCAGAAAGAGGGCGAGGAAGAGGAGCTGCGTGTAGCTCGTGGAGAAACCGATGGCTATCGCGGGCAGCGCCGAGAGTATCAGCAGCGCGGCGTAGACCCGGCGTCCGCCGAAGCGGTCGGCGAGCATCCCCGCCGGCAGCCGCCCGATTGAGCCGAGCAGGACGGGGATGGCGATCAGCAGACTCTTACTCGTCGCCGAGAGTTGGTAAATCTGCGTGAACGTCGGCGCGAGCGCCGCGACGAGTCCCCACACGGCGAAAGAGACAGCGAAAGCCGTCGTCGAAAAGAAGAGCGCGCGAGACGCGCCGGGTCTGAAAGTTTCCCCCATTATCATTTCCCCCACACGATTACTAGGGCGGAGACAAACTCCCCCGCGCATCCGTTAGCAACGGGGGTGCCTCTCGAAAAAGCCGAACAACGGGGGACTCCGGCCGGGGGAGGTGAGGATTACTTCGCACCCGCGGGGAGGTGTCTGGGGATTTTTACGAAGCGCCGGGGCTCGCCTGTAACGCCGAACTCGGAAGTCAGACGGTTCCTTCCGCGTCCTCTTCGTCGCACCGCTTACAGTCGAGTTCGTGGCCGAGACGCGAGGCGCGGCCCGCTTCGGTCAGGACCCACGGGCGCGACACGAGCGGCGGGTCGTGGCGCACGTGCTGCGGGTGGCCGCAGTCGAGGACGGCGCGCCAGTGCCCCTCGTCGTCTCGGTCGTAGCCGACGATGCGTCGCTTCATCTGCCCCTCTCGCGGATGTAGCCGGTGCTCGTGTGGCGGCGCGAGGCGGGCCGCCACCAGAGGATGATGGTGAGCGAGACGAGCCAGCAGACGCCCGACGCGATGACGAGCGGCAGCAGCTCGCCGTAACTACGGGCGAGCGCCGCCTCGACCGTCGCGGCGAGAATCCAGAGCTGCGCGACGTTGACCATCACGAGCATGATGAGCCGCGCCTGCGCGACGGCCGTGCGCCCGCTCCCCGCGCGCCTGCGCCCCGCCCGCGCCTCGGCGACGGGGTAGGCGCTCTGCGTCTCGCGCGCACGCCGACGCGCCTGCGCGTCCTCGCCGACGTTAAACGGAATGCCCATGCACACCCGCCTTTCTCCCGACGGCCCAGACCTCCGCGCCGCGCCGCTCCAGAACTATCTCGTCGAGCGGGCGCGGCGGAGGGCCGTAGAGGACGCGGCCCGTCCGCACGTCGAAGCCGCCCTCGTGGCACGGGCATTCGAGCCGCTGCCGCTGCCGCTCGAAGTAGACGGGGCAGGCCAGGTGCGTGCACTTCTGCCCGTAGGCGTGGTACTCGCCGTCGGCCGTGCGGACGAGGATGGCCGTGTCGTCCTCGTCCGGGTAGCGGAAGTTGAGCGCCGCGCCGGGCGCGAGACTTTCGGCGCCCTCAATCTTCGCGGGCGCGAGATTCTCCGTGTCGCGCGAGTCGAGCACGGCCTTGCCCGCGAACCCGGCTGCGCTGACGAAGAGCGCCGTCGAGGTGAGCGCGAGGAAGTTGCAGAACTCGCGGCGCGTGACGTGCGCCTCCTCGCCGCGCTCGTAGGGGAAGTCGCGCTGGTGCGGCGCGACGGCGCGTCGCACGTCACTTTCATCAGACTGCGACCCGTCGGCGTGGCCGAAGCCCGTGAACTCGTTGCTGGCGTTTTCAGAACTCATTGCTCTTGTCCGACTCCTCCACCTG
>DAIRFV010000260.1:0-8845 GCA_036794905.1 Pyrinomonadaceae bacterium
CCTCGCGGCGGGCGTGCGCTACCGCGTGCCGAAGGTGACGCTGCTGCGGATGGCGTCGAACGTCGCCGTGGACTACCTGCTCGGCGCGGTGCCCGTCGTCGGCGACCTCTTCGACGTGGCCTGGAAATCGAACCAGATGAACGTCGAGCTGCTGAAGCGCCGCGCCTCGGTCTCGCCCGAGGAGGCGCGGCACGGGCGCGTGAGCGACTGGCTCTTTCTCGGCGTCATCTTCCTCGGCCTGCTCGTGCTCCTCGCGGGCTCGCTCGCCGTCAGCCTCTGGCTCATCACGAAGCTCGTCGGCCTGTTCGTTTAAGTTTAACCACGGAGACACGGCTTTGAAGATTTATAACTTCAAAGCCGTGCCTCCGTGTCTCCGTGGTTATTTTTTTCTAAGGGCGCTCAGCCGGCGGCCGTCTTGTTCGCCGCCGCGAGCACGCGGTCGAGCGCGGGCGCGATCACCTTCACGCCGAACTCGCCGGCCGCGAAGCCGCGGAGCTTGCCCTCGGCGTCGAAGAGGTAGTAGGCGGGCACGTAGCCGTGGTCGTTCTGGAACGCGTCGCGCAGGCGGTGCTCGTTGTCCACCGCGCACGGCTCGGTGATGTTGTACGCGGCGACGGCCTCGCGCACGGCCTCCACGTCGGTGTCGGTCTCGTAGCGCGGCATGTGGACGGCGACGACGCGCAGGCCCTCGGCCGCGCGCTCCTCGCGCCACTCCGCGACGCGCGGCAAATTCTCCTTGCACATCCCGCAGCTCACCGACCAGAAGTGGACGAGCGTGGGGTGCCCCTTCGCCTCGGCCGTCGCGGCCGCCCCCGTCGCGTTGAACCACTGCGTCGCCCCCTCCAGCGGAGGCATCTCCGTCCCGATTCTCATTGGCATGACTGGAACCTCGGTGTTGGGTTTTGGGTTTCAGGTTTTGGGTGTCGGGGAAGACGGCCTTCTCACCAACACCCAAAACCCAACACCTAACACCCTCTACCCGACCTTGAGCGTCTCCTGACCCGGACGCCAGTCGGCCTGGCAGAGCCCGCCGGTCTGGAGCGCCTGGATGACGCGCAGCGTCTCGTCGGCCGAGCGCCCGACGTTGAGGTCGTGGATGACCGCGTAGCGCAGCACGCCCTCGGGGTCGATGACGAAGAGGCCGCGCAGCGCGACGCCCTTGTCCTCGATGAGCACGCCGTAGTCGCGCGCCACCGACTTCGTGATGTCGGACGCGAGCGGGTAGCGCAGGCCCTCGACGCCGCCCTTGTCGCGCGAGGTCTTGAGCCACGCGCGGTGCGAGTGCACCGAGTCGGTCGAGACGCCGACGACGGCCGCCCCGATGCCCTCGAAGTCGTCGTAGCGGTCGCTGAAGGAGGTCAGCTCCGTCGGGCAGACGAAGGTGAAGTCGAGCGGGTAGAAGAGCAACACGACCCATTGACCCTTGTGGTCGGAGAGCTTCACGTTCTCGTTCAGCTTCTCGATGTTTTTAGTGGACGGCATGTCGAAATCCGGCGCCGGCTGTCCCACTTTTGCTTCTGCCATGATGTTTGGTTAATCCTCCGTTCGGTTTAAAAGAGCTTCGGACGGCGGGCGCACGCCCGTGGGGCGCGCCCGCGTAGAATTTATCGGGCCGCGCCGTCACTCCCGCCCCTGGCAGTCGGGGCACAGGCCCACGAGGGTCAGGTGAATCGACTCGGGCTTGAAGCGCGAGCGGCGCGCGGCGGCGCGGATGAGCAGGGGCGTCTCGGCGAGGTCGAAGTCAACGAGCTTGCCGCAGCGCGAGCAGACGGCGTGGTCGTGGCGCGCGGTCTCGCGGTCGTAGCGGCTCGACCCCTTGCCGAAGTTGATCTCGCGGACGAGCCCCGCCTCCTTCAGATATTTCAGGGAGTTGTAGACGGTGGCGAAGCTGATGCCGGGGAGCTCGCGCCGCGCCGCCTCGAAAATCTCGTTGGCCGTCAGGTGCTCGGCCGACTCCGCGACGACGCGGAGCACGGCCCGCCGCCGCGGCGTCAGCGCCCCCCGCGGGGCGCCACCCTGATCTCCCTTACCCGCCATAAATTTTTTCCCGCCGTTGAATGGAATTAGAATAATTCTAAATTGAGCACTTGTCAAGCGCCGCCCGAAAACCCTTGCTTTCGCCCGCCGCTTCGGGTAGAACCCGTCCGCCCCGTTTCAACAAAACCTTACCGCTCGGGACGGACAGAAACAGACAAGGGAGACTCAGATGGACGGACGTTCGAGGACGAAAGTTTGCGGCGGCGCGCTGCTCCTGCTCGCGCTCCTCCTCCTGCCGGGGGGCGCGGCGCAGGCCAAAGTGACGAGGTACCTGACGGGCAACGCGGCGGACGTGGCGCCCGCGCTCGCCGGCCCGGCGCACGACTTCGGCGGCGGCGGCACCGACGTGGACGCGGCGCTCCAGTGGATCATCGACCAGGTGCGCGGCTGCACCTCGTGCGCGACGAAGGTTGACGTGGTCATCCTGCGCTCGACCGGGTCGAACGGCTACAACGACTACATCTACGCGATGAACGGCGTGGACTCGGTCGAGACCCTCGTCATCACCAGCGCGAAGGACTCGAACACGGCGGCGGTCGAGGCGACCGTGCGCAACGCCGAGGTCGTCTTCTTCGCGGGCGGCGACCAGTGCGACTACGTGAAGAACTTCCGCGGCACGCGCGTCGAGGCGGCGGTCGAGGCGGTCTACGCGCGCGGCGGCGGCGTGGGCGGGACGAGCGCCGGGTTCGCCATCCAGGGCGAGTTCACCTACGACGCCTGTTCGGGGAGCGTCACTTCGAGCCAGGCGCTCGCCGACCCCTACCACCGCTCCGTCACCTTCACCTACGACTTCTTCAACTGGGCGCACATGGGCGACGTCATCACCGACCAGCACTTCGTCGTGCGCGACCGCATGGGGCGGACGCTGGCCTTCCTCGCGCGCCAGCTCAGGGACGGCCGCGCGGCGAGCGCGCTCGGGGTGGCGGTGAACGAGGCGACCTCGGTCGTCGTGGACAAGCAGGGCCTGGCGACGGTCATGGGCGACGGCCCGGCCTACTTCATCCTCGCCGACCACGCCCCCGAGGTCTGCGAGCCGCGCACGCCGCTCACCTACTCCAACTACAAAATCTGGAGGGTGCCCGCCGGCGGCACGTTCGACCTCGCCAACCGCCCGGCCACGGGCTTCTACCTCGTCAGCGTCACGGCCGGCGCGCTGAGCGGCGACCCGTACTGAAAGGCAGTAGGCAGTAGGCAGTAGAAAACCCTTCTCCGCCGCGTGTTGACAACTTCAGCTCAGACGCGCGGCGGAGAGGGGTTTTGTTTTTTCTACCGACTACTGTCTACTGACTACTGAATTTTCGGATTGCGTTCGACGAAGTCGAGGAGGGCGGTGACGTAGTCGGGGAAGCGCGGGCAGCGGAGGCCGCGGGGCGCGAGCAGCGCGGTGGCGCGGGCGGTGTCGTAGGTCTGTTTGAGGAAGAAGTAGGGGACGCCGACGCGCGGCAGCCCCGTCACCTTCTCGTTCAGCGGGAGGTTGAGCGTCGCCTGGACGACGGGCGCCGGGAGCGTGAGGAGCGACTCGCGGCCGGCGAGGTTGCGCGAGATGAGGTCGAACAGCTCCTCGGTCGTGAGCGGCTCGGGGTCTGCGAGCTGGACGGTCGCGCCCGCGGAGGCGTCGTCGGAGGCGAGCGCGGCCATCGCCTCGACGACGAAGTCCACGGGCACGACGTTGAGGCGCACGTCGGCGTTGCCGATGTTGGCGAGCGAGAGCGCGCCCGGCCACATGCGCAGGTAGTTGACGAGGTAGTAGACGCCGTCGTACTTCGCCGTCTCGCCCGTGCGCGAGTCGCCGCAGACGACCGAGGGGCGGTGAATCGTCACGGGCAGCTCGCTCTTCAGCGCCTCCACTTCGAGCTCGGCCAGGTGCTTCGTCTCCTCGTAGAAGTTGCGGAAGCCCGCGTCGTGGCGCAGCTCCGTTTCGAGGATGAGCCCCGTGCGGCGGCCGGCCACGTAGCAGGTCGAGACGTAGTGGTAGCGCTTGAGCTTCGGGAGCCTGAGCGCGAAGCGGTTGACGTTGCGCGTGCCCCCGACGTTGACGCGCACGCCGACCTCGCGCGCGACGGCGAGGTCGTAGACGGCCGCGAGGTGGAACAGGACGGTCGCCTCGGCCTCCGCCTCCTCGATGTCCGCCGCCGAGAGCCCCAGGTCTTCGCGCGTGATGTCGCCCTCAAAGACGCGGAAGTGTTCGACGGGCGCGCCGGTCGTCTCTGACAGTCGGGCTATCTCTTCGCGTGCGCGCCCGGCGAGCGCGGGCTGCACGAGCAGTTGGAAGCGCGCGCCCTCGCGCGCCAGACGCTCCACCAGCCGCCCGGCGATGAAGCCGGGGAAGCCCGTCAGGAAGATCGTCTCGTCGAGTGCCAAAGTTTCTAACCTCTCTTAAATCCCGTCAGCAGCTCTTCAATATAACCGACGGACTGTCTCAGACGCTCCCCGCGCGTGCCGGAGACGCGCCGGTAAGGGCGCCGCTGCGCGCCGAGCTCCGCGACGAAAGTGTCGTGCATCCACTCGCGCACGTGCTCGCCGTCGCGCGTGCCGTCCTGGACGAAGGGGGTGCTGATGTCCGTCAGGATGTACAGGTCCGGGCGCCTGTGCCGCGCGGCGATCCCTTCCACCTCCGGCGAGCGCGCGCCCATGTAGCGGCGGTGCCAGACGCTCGTGGCGAAGGCGTCGGTGTCACAGATCAGAATCCTGTTGGCGCGCCGCGCGGCCTCGTCCTCCGTCTCGCACTGCCGCGCGGCGATGCGCGCGAACTCTTCGGAGCGGAAGTCGTAGCCGCCCCCCGCGGCGAGCTTACGCTCCGAGTACTCGCGCCCGTACTCGGGCACCCAGCACGTTCCGAAGTGCGCGGCCAGGTCCTCCGAGAGCGTCGTCTTCCCCGTTGACTCCGCGCCGACGACGCAGACGCGCACGGCGTAGAAGCCGCGCGCGGGCGGCTCAAGAAACTCCCAGCAGCCGAGCGGGTCGGCGCGCACGCGCGTCCCCGAGACGGGCACCGCCGCGCGCGCCCTGTCCACCTGGACGTGGCGGCAGCCGAGGTGTCGCGCGAACTCTTCGCCGTAGTCTTCGGAGGTGAAGACCAGGTCGGGCGCGCGGCCGAGCCGACGTATCGAATTCTCGGCCCACACGCGCGAGTCCCGCACGTCGGACGTGTCGTCGATGAGCAGGACGCGCACGTCCGGGTGAAGCTCGCGCAGCCACGCCGCGCGCAGCCCGCCCGCGGGCACCTCGCCGTCCTTGCGGCAGACGATGATGCTCAGCTCATCCACCCGCGCGCGCGCCGTGTCGATCAGGTGCTTGTGCCCGCGGTGCGGCGGATAGAACTTGCCGACGATCAGCCCGCTCCTAGCCACGCGCCGCCCCCACTCGCGCCGCGCCGACCCGCGGCCCGCCGCCTTCGGCCGCGACGCCCCGGCCTTTGAGCGCCTTCAGCCAGCCCCTCAAGCCTGCCACGCACAGACAGAGAAAGACGAAGTAGAGCACGGCTGTCAGGTGCAGCCCCCTGGTGAAGTAGAGGTAGATGTAAACGATGTCCGCCGTGATCCAGAGCAGCCAGTTCTCGACCGCCTTGCGGTTGAGCAGGTACTGCGCGCCGAGGCTCAGCGCCGTCGTGAAGGCGTCGAGAAACGGCGCGGCGTCGTTGACGGCGCGGAAGACGAAGGTCAGCGCGATTGTGCCCGCGACGACGAACGCGGCCACGCCCGCGAGCAGCCCGACCGACGCGCGCTCGACGCGCAGAGGCGTCCTGTTCTCGCCGCCGCGCAGCCACAGGTGCCAGCCCTGAACCCCGAGCGCGACGTAGACGACCTGCAAGGCCGCGTCGCCGTAGAGCCGCGCCTGCGTGAAGAGGACGAGGAAGAAGAGGCAGTTGGCGATGCCGACGGGGAAGTTCCAGACGTTCTCTTTGACGACGAGGTAGACGCAGGCCCCGCCCGTCACGAAGCCCAGCGCCTCGACCGGCGTGAAGGGCTGCATCCCGAACGGCGCCCACCCGCGCCACGCGGCGTAGAGGAGCGCGAGGCTCGCCGCGCCGCCGACGGGTAAGTCCACTCGCTTCACGTTCAGCCTTCGCCGCAGACCAGCTCGACCAGCGTGCGGACGCCCGCGCCGCTGGCGCCCTTCGGCGCGTAGGGGGTCGCGGAGTCGTACCAGGCCGTGCCGGCGATGTCGAGGTGCACCCAGGGCGTGTCGCCCGCGAACTTCGAGAGCAGGAGGGCCGCGGCCGTCGCGTCGGGCTTGCCGCCGTAGTTCTTGTAGTCGGCGATCATGCTCTCGATGCGCTTCTTGTAGTCGTCGGAGACGGGCATGCGCCACGCGGGCTCGCCCGCGCGCCCGCAGGCGCCGAGCACGCGCCCGGCCCACTCGTCGTCGTTCGAGAAGAGCCCCGCGCGGTGCGTGCCGAGCGCGATGATGATCGAGCCGGTCAGCGTCGCGAGGTCAACGATGCGCGTCGCGCCGAGGTGCTTCGCGTAGGCGATGCCGTCCACGAGGACGAGGCGGCCCTCGGCGTCCGTGTCCACGCACTCGATGGTCCGCCCGGCGAAGGTGCGGACGATGTCGCCGGGCTTGATGGACTTGCCCGAGGGCATGTTCTCGGCCGCGGGCACGACCGCGACGACGCGGCGGTTCGGCCTGAGCTGCGCAATCGCGCGCAGCGCGCCGAGCGCCGCCGCCCCGCCCGCCATGTCGGACTTCATCTCGTACATGTCGAGCCCGTGCTTGATGGAGATGCCGCCCGTGTCGAACGTGATGCCCTTGCCGACGAAGGCCCACAGCTCGTCCTCCTCGGTCGCCCCCTCGGGCTCGTAGCGCAGGACGATGAGCGCGGGCGCCTCGTCCGAGCCCTGCCCGACGCCGAGCAGGCCGCCCATCCCGCGCGCGCCGATCTCTTCGACGCCGAGCGACTCGACCGTGAGCCCGAACTCGCCCGCCATCTCGGCGGCGCGGCGGGCGAACTCGATTGGCGGGAGGCTCAGCCCCGGCTCGTCGGCGAGGGCGCGCGCCCAGTTCGCCGACTCCGCGACGACGCGCGCGCGCTCAAGCTCTTCGCCCAACTCCCCGCCGCGCCCCGCGCCGACTATCGTCAGGCGTTCGAGTCGCGGCGACTCGTCTTCGTCCTTCTTCTGATAGAACCCGTTCTCGTAGAGCCCGAGGTGCGCGCCCCCGGCGAGCGCGCGCACCGCGACGGCCGCGTCCGCCGGCGCAGGCACGACGAAGTGCGACCCGCGGATGCGCGCCGAACGCAGGGCGCGCACGGCCGCGGCGGCCGCGCGCCGCATCACGCCCGCGTCGAAGTCTGCGCGCGCGCCGAGGCCGACGAGGAGCACGCGCATGACGCCGCCGCCCGCGCCCGCGGGCGCGTGGATGAGGAGCGTCGTCCCCTCCTCGCCCCTGAACTCGCCCTCCCGCGTGACGCGCTCGCACAGCGCGCGCAACTCCCCGCCGAGCGCCTCCGTCTCGGGCAGCCTCGGCTCGTCCGAGAAGACGCCGACGGCCGCGCCTGCGCCCGCCTCATGGGTGGCGGGCAGGGACGCGCCGAGTTCTACCGAAAAGCTCGTCTGTCTGCTCATTAGTGAGTCTCTTTTTGAAGTCGGGGTTTGTTTCGCTTGTCGCGCGACGAGTATAATTCAAACCAACGGCACGGCCCTAACTGCGGCGCTGGACGGCGCCGCGGCGACATAACTCCCGAACATTCTCAAGGAAGGGACTTTCGACCCGATGGCACTCATCCGCGCACACTCGCGCCGACTCGCGCTCGCCTTCCTCGTCGCGCTCCTCTTCGCGCCGCACGCGCCGCTCGCGCGGCAGCAGCGGCCGCCGCGCGCCTGCACGGTGCGCGTCACGCTCCTCCAGGTCAACGACGTGTACCGCTTCACGCCGGCCGACCGCGGCGCGCGCGGCGGCCTCGCGCGCGTCTCGACCCTGCGCAAGCGCATCATGCAGGAGTCGCCCCACACGCTCTTCCTGCTCTCGGGCGACACCATCTCGCCCTCGGTCGAGTCCATCACCCACAAGGGCGCGCAGATGATCGACGCGTGGAACGCGGTCGGGCTCGACTACTCGGTCTTCGGCAACCACGAGTTCGACTACGGCGACGCGGTGCTCGTGCAGCGCATGGGCGAGTCGAAGTTCAAGTGGCTCGGCGCCAACGTGGTGGACTCGAAGACGGGCAAGACCTTCGGCGGGACGCCGCTCTTCGAGGTGCGCGACTTCGGCGGCGTGCGTGTAGGCATCTTCGGGCTGACGCTGCCCGAGACGAAGACGACCTCGAAGCCCGGGCCGACGACCGTCTTCCGCGACCCCTGCCAGACGGCCAGACGCATCATCCCGCGGATGCGCGCGGCCGGCGCGCGGGCCATCGTCGCGCTCACGCACCTCTCGCTCGCGCAGGATAAGGCGCTCGCGCGCTGCGCCCCCGGCATCGACATCATCATCGGCGGGCACGAGCACACGCTCCTGCAGTCGTCCTCCGCGGGCGTCCCCATCTTCAAGATGTCGGCCGACGCGCGCGACCTGGGCCGCTTCGACCTCAACATCGACCCGCAGACCGGCAGAGTCCAGACCATCGACTGGCAGGTCATCCCCGTCAACGAAGCGGTCGAGGACGACGCGGCGTTCGCGCCCGTCGTCGCGAAGTACGCGAAGCTCACCGAGGAGCTGGCGCAGCCCGTCGGCCGCGCCGGTGTCCCGCTCGACGCGCGCAGCGCCACCAGCCGCAGCCGGGAGACGAACATCGCCGACTTCATCGCCGACTCGTTCCGCCGCGCGTCGGGCGCCGACGTGGCGCTCATCAACGGCGGCTCGATCCGCG
>DAIRFV010000261.1:0-8833 GCA_036794905.1 Pyrinomonadaceae bacterium
GCCGCGTCGAAGTAAGCAAAATTAACCACCGCAGGCACAGAGGCACGGCTTAAAGACATGATGCTTTAAGCCGTGCCTCTGTGCCTGCGGTGGTTAAAAGTGTCCGAACGGTGGGCGCGCGCGCGGGCCCGCTCAGCGCGGGGCGTTGGCGTTAAGGTTCCAGCGGCCCTCCGAGCCGCCCTCCGGTTTCTGCGAGTTGTAATTCCAGGCGATTTCGTTGTAGTTGAGCGTCAGGGTCTCGACCGGCCTGTCGCCGCCGCCGCCGCCGATGGAGATAGAAGAGATGACGACGTTCTTCAAAGTGTAGCGCATCAACTCGGCGACGGCGCCGTGGTCGTCGCGGCCGATGACGATGTCCACCTTCGGGAACGTGCGCCCCTCGCAGCAGCTCTGGTTCAGGACGGGCGAGGCGCTGTCGAGGTACTTCGTGACGGTCATGTCCTGATGGCTCGGTCTGCCCGAGGTGCGCTCCGAGTTGCTGACGTCGCCCGTGATCTGCATGGCGACGCCGTGGCTGAACGAGAGCAGCTCTATCTTGCCCGCGTAGCCCCCGCGCGTCGATTCGCCCTTCACGTCCGGCCCCATGTCCAGGATGATTGTGTCCATGCTTCCTTCACTCCTCCTTCCGTCCCCGTCTTAGAGTTTGTCAAAGCCGACACAGCATCTGCCCCGAACGGCCCCGTGTCAACCAGATTTTGGGGAGTGGCTTCCCTCCCCTTTCAGTCAATCTCTATCCCGAGGCGGTCGGCCGATTTGAAGAGGGCGAGGCCGAGCACGCAGGCGACGACGAGGCTCGTGTAGAAGGTGACGACGCCGCCGAGGAACGTCCCCGGCAGGTTGCCGACGAGCGGCATGTCGAAGGGCGCGGTCAACACCGCGACGACGAAGGAGAGCACGAGCGCCACGGCCTGCACGCCGAGGTACATGAAGAAGGCTTTCGTGTAGGTCGAGCCCATGTGCCGGATGGTGTCGAGCCCGACGAGCGGGTTCAGGACTGACTTCAGGCTCTCGGTCCAGCCCGCCACGAGCAGCGCCATCGGGTGATAGACCAGCGCCCACCCGAGCGCCAGCAGCCCCAGCACCAGCACGACGCCCGGGTGCGCCAGCAGCAGGCGGCTGGCGTAGACGGCCGCGTGCTCGTCTCCCCCCTTCGACGCTTCGAGCTGGCTCGCCACCTGCGCGCCCGGCCGCATGGCGTCGAGCTTCCGCTTCAGTTCCCCCTCCTGCTCCGCCGTCCCGCCCTCGACGAGCACCTTCATGTCCACGGGCGTGACGACCGGCTCGTCCTTCATCTCGCGCCCCTCGGCGGCGGCGAGCGCCGGGTGGTCGGTCGGGAACAACTGCGGCGGCTGCGACGTGCTGACGAAGCCCAGGAGGAGCATGGCCGCGAGCAGGAGCGCCGGCCCGAGCGTGATGAGGGTGACGCCGAAGCCGAGCGAGCACGGCACGACCACGTCGTCCCAGAAGGAGAACTCGCTGAAGTCGGGCAGGAAGTCGCGCCTGAGGTTGCCGTAGGCGACGTGCCGGACGACCAGCGCGATGCAGCCGAAGACGAGCGCCGAGGCGAGAATCTGCGCGCGCATCCCCGCGAGCAGGAGGAAGCCGTAGAGCAGCGCGCCGCCGAGCAGGCTCCCCAGGTGCTTGAAGGGGTAGGCCAGCGCCGTCCGGAAATCCTGGACGCCGAAGGGCTCGGCCTGCCGCTCGTAGAGTTCGAGTTTATCGGTCAGGACTTTGAGCGGGTCGCAGAAGCCGCCGCAGAGCGGGCAGAGCAGCACGCTGCTCGTCCCGACGCGGTTCGGGCACACGCGGCAGAAGGCCGTGCCGCACGAGCGGCAGACGAGCGTCGCCGCCTGCAAAGGGTGGACGCCGCACGCCGAGCCGAGCGGAGGATTCGCGATCAGGAAGGGCTGTTCGGTGTCCGCCGCGCCCGCGTCCGTAAAGTCCGCCGCGCCCGCAAAGTCCGCCGCGCCCGCCGGCGGCGCGTCGTCGCCCGCGAGCCCCAGGTCGGGCGAATTCTCATGCGCGCGTGACGGTTCGGCCTGCGTCGCGGCGCCGACGTGCGCGGCCTGCGGCGTCGGGGCGACGATCTCGACGCGCTCCTCGCCCGCGAAGACGCGCCGCAGCACGGGCGCGCGCCCGGCCTCGATCCAGTTGAGCGCGCCCTTGCGCACGCGGTCGGTCGGCAGCACCAGCCCCTCGGCCACCCACTGCTTCAGCGTCGGCAGGTCTGCCTGATAGACGCCGTCGTGCGTCTCGACCTGCCAGATTTCCGTCTCGACTTTCATTAACTTTCTCCGTGAGTCTTTCGGGGCGGGGCGGAGGCCGGAACGTGAGCGGGGGCTCGGGTCTTACTCCCTCACGCCCGACACGAGTGTCGGGGAGCCCTCCCTCACGGTCGGGCTTCCGCCTCGGGTCTCCTGCCGTCTGTATTGGATTCGTGAGTCCGCGACGCTAAAGGGGGGCGCTGGTCGCGAGAACCGGACTGCCGGTTGAGGCGCTTGAAAGGGCCTCACCAGCAGTATGAAAAATCGGCGCGCGGGATGTCAATAAAAAATCCCGCGCGCCGATGTGAAGGGGTGAAGCGTGGCCTACTGCGTGATGCCCATCTGGGTGAGGATGAAGGCGTAGTCGAAGGCCGTTTCGCGCAGCGCGTCGTAGCGGCCGGAGGCCCCGCCGTGGCCGGCGCCCATGTTGACCTTGAGGAGCAAGGGGTTCTTGTCCGTCTTCATCGTGCGGAGTTTGGCGACCCACTTGGTCGGCTCGTGGAAGAGCACCTGGCTGTCGTTCAAAGAAGTCTTGACGAGCATGGCCGGGTAGTCCTTGGCCGCGACGTTGTCGTAAGGAGAGTAGGAGAGCATGTACTGGAAGTTCTCCTTGCTCTTGACGGGGTTGCCCCACTCCTCCCACTCGGCCGCGGTGAGCGGCAGCGTCTCGTCCAGCTCCGTGTTGATGACGTCCACGAAGGGGACGTAGGCGACGACGGCCTTGAAGAGGTCGGGGCGGAGGTTGACGACCGCGCCCATCAAAAGCCCGCCGGCCGAGCCGCCCGTGATGACCAGACGCTCCTTCGACGTGTAGCCCGCCTTGACTAGGTGCTCGCCCGCGGCGATGAAGTCGGTGAAGGTGTTCTTCTTCGACATCATCTTGCCGGCGTCGTGCCACTCCTTGCCGAGGTCGCCGCCGCCGCGGATGTGCGCCGAGGCGATGACCACGCCGCGGTCGAGCAGCGAGAGGCGGTTCGAGTTGAACTGCACGTTCGTCGGGATGCCGTACGAGCCGTAAGCCTGAAGCAGGAGCGGGCGCGAGCCGTCGAGCTTCAACTCCTTCTTGTAGACGAGAGAGATGGGCACCCGCGTCCCGTCCGCGGCGGTCGCGTAGACGCGCTCGGACTTATACAGGGTCGGGTCGTAGCCGCCCAAGACCGGCTGCTGCTTGAGCAACTCGCTCTTGCCCGTCTTCACGTCGTAGTCGTAGGTGGACGAGGGCGTGATGAAGGACTGGTAGTTGTAGCGAATCTTGTTGGTGTCGAACTCGCGGTTGGTGCTCATCGAGATGTTGTAGACGGGCTCGGGCACCGCGATGTCGGTCGCCTTGTTCGACTTGAGGTCGAAGACGCGCAGGACGGGCGTGGCGTTGCCGCGCTCCGAGACGACGTAGAAGTCTTTGAAGAACTCGACGCCGCCCAGCATCACGCCGGGGCGGTGCGCGATGACCTCCTTCCAGTTCTCGCGCGCGGGCGCGGCGGCCGGCGCCGAGACCAGCTTGAAGTTGCGCGAGCCCTTCTCGTTCGTGCGGATGAAGAAGCGGTCGCCGTGGTGGTCTACGTAGTACTCGTGCCCGGCCTCGCGCGGGAGGATGACGCGCCAGGGCTCCGTGGGCTTGTCGGCCGGGACGTAGCGCACCTCGCTCGTCGTGTGGCTGGCCGCGGTGAGGAAGAGGTAGCCGCGCGAGCGCGCGCGCTCGACGCCGATGTTGAACATCTCGTCCTTCTCTTCGTAGACCAGCTCGTCCGCGCCCGTCTTGCCCAGCGCGTGCCGGTAGAGGCGGTACGGGTTCTTCGTCGTCGGGTGGTCCACGACGTAGAAGAGCGTCTTGTCGTCGGCCGCCCAGGCGGTGCTCGACACGCGCTCGGCGATTTTGGCGGACTCGCCCGTGCGGAGGTCTTTGACGTAGAGCGTGTACTCGCGGAAGCCGGTCGTGTCGGTCGAGTAGGCGAGCAGGTTGGCGTCGCTCGTCACGTCGAAGTCGCCGACCGACATGAAGGTGTGCCCCTTCGCCATCTCGTTCAGTTCGAGGAGCACCTGCTCGGGCGCGGACATCTCCCCCTTGCGGCGCGCGAAGACGGGGTACTGCTTACCCTCCTCGGTGCGCGTGTAGTAGAGGTAGCCGCCGTAGCGGTAGGGGACGTTGGTGTCGGTCTGCTTGATGCGCGCGAGCATCTCCTTGTAGAGCCGCTCCTGCAACTCGGCCGTCCCCTTCGTCATCGCGTCCGTGTAGGCGTTCTCGGCCTCCAGGTAGGAGATGACCTCCGGGTTCTTCTTGTCGCGCATCCAGAAGAAGTCGTCCGAGAGCTTGGTGCCGTGGACTTCGATGGTGCGCGGGACTTTCTTCGCCACGGGCGGCGCGGGCGGCGTCGTCGCGGCGCCGT
Source organism: Pyrinomonadaceae bacterium (assembly GCA_036794905.1). Classification (GTDB taxonomy): domain Bacteria; phylum Acidobacteriota; class Blastocatellia; order Pyrinomonadales; family Pyrinomonadaceae; genus QHXN01. The sequence continues at coordinate 4,649 of DAIRFV010000261.1, forward strand.
TCGTCTGTGTCTGTGCCATAGTCAGGGTGCCGGCCGGGATGACGGCCGCCAGCAGCAGCAGCGCCGGCAATGTGAGCCTTCTCATCTTGAGCCCTTTCATCTTTCGCGTTTCCGAGAGTGTCGGCGGAGAGTCGTTCAAGTTCACCGCGGATTATAGAGAAGGCAAAAGGGAGAAGCAAAAAGGAAAGTAGACAGTAGTCAGTAGGAAACCCTTTCGCCGCTCGAACCGTCCGGCTGTCATCCTCCACATCCTCAAGCGGAGCCCTACTGTCTACTGTCTCCTGACTCCTGCATTTTGCCTTTTCCCTCCCGCGGTTGTACGCTTCTGCCGCGCGGGCGAGAAGGTTTCGAGAACCCGCGGCCTCCCCGCACGTTTAAAGTCCGACAGTCTCACGGCTGTAAGTCCACGAAAAGTTTTCCGGCCCCGCTCCCGGAGGGTTTCAAGAGAGATGCCGAAACTCAACACGCCCAAGGGTCAATCGGCGCGCGCCGCGACGTTCGTGCTCGCACTCGCGCGCGCCGCCACGTTCGTGCTCCTCTTCGCGCTCGCGCCCGCCGCCCACGCGCAGCGGGAGGCGCCCGCCTCGGTCTCCGGGCGCATCACCGACGGCGAGCGCGGCGTGCCCGGCGTCACCGTCACGATCTTCGTCAACGACTCGGCGCAGCGCTTCCGCACGGCGGCGCGCGGCAAGACCGACGCCGACGGCCGCTACCTCCTCACGGGCATCCAGCCCGGCCGCTACCAGATTGTGCCGGTCGCGCCCGCCTACGTCGTCGCCGGGCTCATGATGAACTACCCGCCCGGCCGCCCGCTCACGCTCCTCGCGGGCGAGGAGGTCAGGGACATAGACTTCCGGGTCGAGCCGGGCGGCGTCATCACCGGGCGCATCACCGACGCCGACGGCAACCCCGTCATCAACGAGCCGGTCACGATCTCGTCCGCCGAGGAAAACGCGGGGCAGCCGCGCCTCGTGTTCGACCAGCGCGACCACGCGACCGACGACCGCGGCGTCTACCGCGTCTACGGCCTGCCGCCCGGCCGCTACCGCGTCTCGGTCGGGCGCGCGGGCGAGGCGGGCGCCGTCAGCATCGGCCGGCGCAAGCTCTTCCGCCGCACCTTCTACCCGGACGCCACCGAGCAGGCGCAGGCGCGCCTCGTCGAGGTCAAGCCCGGCATCGAGTCCACCGACATCGACATCACGGTCGGCCGCGCGCTCAAGACCTACAAGGTCGCGGGCCGCTTCGTCACGGCCGACACGGCTCAGCCCGTCGCCAACGTCTCGGTCGGCTTCAGCACCGTAGACCCGAGGGGTCGGCGGTCGGGCGGCTTCGGGCCGGGGACGTTGACGAACGCGCGCGGCGAGTTCCAGACCGGCGGCATCGCGCCCGGCCGCTACGTCGTCTACGTCATGACCAACCAGATGAACAACCCGCAGGAGGTCGCGGAGTTCTACGGCGAGCCCGTCCCCTTCGAGGTCACGGACGCGGACGTGGCGGGGCTCGTCGTCAAGCTCAAGCGCGGGGCCAGCGTTTCGGGCGTCGTCACCGTCGAGGGCGTGGCCGACCGCGCCGCCGCGGCGCAGATGCTCTCGGCCGTGCGCGTCTACCCCTGGGTCGAGTCGTACCGGGAACAGGCGATGCCGGCAGGCGGCACTATGCGCCCGGTCGCCATCGGCGCCGACGGCTCGTTCCGCGTGGCGGGGTTGACGCCGGGCAAGGTGCGCCTCGGCACGATGAACGACGCGGTGAAGGGGCTCACGCTGACGCGCGTCGAGCTGAACGGCGCGAACGTCATCGGCGGCTTCGACGTGGCCGAGGGGGCGCAGGTCGCGGGGCTGCGACTCGTCCTCACCTACGGGACGGCGGCGATAGTGGGCCAGACGACCTTCGTCAACGGGACTCTGCCGCCGGGCAGCCGCGTCATGGCGGCGGCGCGCCTGATCGGCTCGACGCCGGCCAAGGTCGTCTCGCGCACGGTCGAGGTGGACGCGCGCGGCTACTTCCGCATGGAGGGTCTGACCGCGGGCGAGTACGAGGTCGTCGTCCACGTCTTCTTCTTCAACGGCGGCCAGGTGCGCCCGCGCCGCAGCGAGCCGCAGCGCGTCGTGCTCGGCGACGGCGTCGAGGCGAGGGTCGCGCCCGTCATAGACTTCAAGTAGCCCGGAGGAGAGAACTTTGAAACTCCCTCGCCCCAAGACCTGCGCCGAGACCCTCGCCGGGGCGGTCGGCAAGACTTCCCTCTTCAGGGCTTTTGCCGCGCTCCTCCTCCTCCCCTTACTCCTCGCGCCGTGCGGCGCGCAGGAGCAGCCCGCCGCCGCCGCCCCGCCGGAGCCGCGGAAGGCGCAGGCCGCGCCCCCCGCGGCGGGCGGCCCCGCCGACGCGACGGCGCGGCCCACGCCGCCGCCGCGGAGCGCGATCACGGGGCGCGTCGTCGGCGAGTCGGGCGAGCCCGTGCCCGACGCGGCCGTCACGTTGCAGCCGCGCGTCCTCACGCGCGTCGTCGGCGGCGGCTCCTTCCCGAACGCCGCCTCCGACGAGGCGGGCAACTTCAGCTTCGAAGGGCTCGACCCCGGCCTCTACGAAATCTTCGCGATGATGCCCGGCTTCGTCACCGAGACCGAACCGCTGACGGGCCGCCCCGCACTCGGCCCGTACCGGCCGGGCGACAACGTCGTCGTCCGGATGGTCAGGGGCGGGGTCGTCACGGGCACGGTCACGGACAGCCAGGGTCAGCCGGTCGCAGCCCTCGGCGTGCGCGCCGTGCGCGTGCGCGACCTCGACGGCGGCACCCCGCCGTCCCCCTTCCTCAACACCAGCGAAGACCGCACGGACGACCGCGGCGTCTACCGCATCTACGGGCTGCGGCCCGGGCTCTACGTCGTCTACGCGGGCGGCTACGTCAGCTCCGGCTTCCTGCCCTTCTCGTCCTCCGGCGACGCCGCGACCTTCTACCCTGCGGGGACGCGCGACGCGGCCGCGGAAGTCTCCGTGCGCGCCGGGCAGGAGGTGCCCAACCTCGACATACGGTTGCGCGAAGACCCCGCACGCCACGTCACGGGCACGGTCGAGCCGCCCACGGGCGCCCTGGGCGAGTTCGGCACCGGCGTCAACCTCACCTACGCCTCGACGGGGATGGTCGCCGGGACGGCCTTCGTCAACGCGAACGCGACGCAGCGCTCCTTCTGGATCGAGGGCGTCTCCGACGGCGAGTACGACCTCCAGGCGACCTCCACCGGGCGCGACGGGGTGACGATGGCCTCCGCGCCGCAGCGCGTCTCGGTGAGGGGCGCCGACGTGACCGGCCTCCGCCTCGCGCTCGTGCCGCTGGCCTCGGCCTCGGGCTCGCTCCGCTTCGAGCCGGCGGCCGAAGCCGGGCGCCCCGCGCCCGAGGGCTGCAAGGCCGTCCGCGCGTCGCAGCTCCCGCAGGAGACGCTCGTCACCGCGGCGCCCGAGGTGAAGACGGGCGCGACAACGGGGCGCGTCTTCTCGCGCCTCGCCGTGCCGCAGAGCGCGACGCCCGACTCGGCGGGCGCCTTCACCGTCCGCCCGCTCGAAGGCGGGCGCCACCGCCTCTTTGTCCGCCTCTTCGACGAGGCGCTCTACGTGCGCTCCATCCAGACGCCCGCGCCCGCCGCCGCCGCCGCCCCGCCCCGCGCCGGGGCACAGCGGCCGGCGACGACGGCCGCCGCCTCAGCGGCCGCCTCGCGCGAGGTGTTCGACTTGAAGTCCGGGCAGCAGCTCTCGGGCCTGCTCGTGCGCGTCGCCGAAGGCGCCGTCTCCTTCGCGGGCACCGTCGCCCCGCCCGAGACGGCCGCGGGCGCGACGCCCGCGCCGCCGCCCCCCTTCTCGCAGCTCCGCGTACACCTCGTGCCGCAGGAGCGCGAGCGCGCCGAAGACGTGCTGCGCTACTACGAAACTTCGGTCACGGGCGAAGGCACCTTCTCCTTCAAGAACCTCGCGCCCGGCCGCTACCTCGTGCTCGCGCGCCCCTTCGTCGTCGAGGCCGGCGAGAGCGCGCCCCGCCCCGCCGCCTGGGACACCAACACGCGCGCCCTCCTCCGCCGCGAGGCCGAGTCGGCCAACACGACCGTCGAGCTGCAACCCTGCCAGCGCACGAACGATTTCGTCCTGCGCTTCCCCGCGAAGTAAAGACAAATAACCACAGAGGCACGGAGGCACAGCTAA